>NZ_BLIN01000007.1 GCF_009811555.1 Streptomyces caniferus
GGTCCGCCTGTGACGGCTGCACGCCTTGGGCAGCGTTGTGCCGGGCCTGTGTGAGCGCGATGTCGTAGCGGGCAAGCAGGTCACCGGCGACCTGCTCGGCCCCCAGGAAGGGGTCGTCGGTCAGGGCAATGCCGTTCGGCTCGCTGACACCGCGGTATGCCTCGTCGGGCAGGTCGCGGGGGGCGACGGCGGCGATGAGGAAACCGTCGCGCTCGTCGTGACGGTGGAGGACGGCGAGCCTGGCGCCGTCCGACCGGGCAAGGACGGCTGCCTGCTGGAGTGGGTGATGGGCGAGGGCCTCGGCGACGAGGTCCAGGTCCCAGATCCGGTCGACCAGTTCGGCGAGGTCGTCCTTGTGCTCGGGCGGGAGATAGGCGCTGGTCCAGCTGTCAGGGAGTTCGCTGGCGAGGACGTCAGCGTACGAGGCGAGACGCTCGGAGTTTTCGTGGTCGTGCATGGTGTCCTTGGGCGGGTGGGTCAGCGGCGCATCGCGGCGGCCACGGGCGGGGGAGGCGGAGCCGGAACCGTGCGCGGCGGGGGCGGGCAGGCGCACACGGCGGAGCGCTCTCGCTCGTTGGCGGGGACCTGCTCGGTGCAGATGCTGCGGCCGGGATGCGGGACGTGGCGGTCGGCGAGGTCGTTGCGCGTGTGGGAGAGGTCGCTCCTGATGACGCCCAGGCGCTCGTCGGCGAGGTAGCGCAGGCGTCGGGCGATGTGCGGGTCGGCCGCGTCGCCGAGGCCCTCGTGGAACTCCGCGAGGGCGACGAGCACGTCGTCGAGAGCGGCGAGGACGCCGTCGTGGGGGGCGGTCAGCTCGGCGAGGGTGTCGGCCACCTCGTCGGTGGTGGTGGCTTCGCGGATGGACTCGGCAATGTGGGCGACCGAAGTCCCGAGCGGCAGGTGGTGCGTCGGGCGGTCGTCGGTGTCGAAGTCCTTGTCGCAGTCGACGTGGTAGCTGGTGGATCGAAGCCGGGCGACCGCTTTGGTGGCGAGGCGGGCCTCGTCGTGCTCCGCGAGGTTGGTGGGGACGCGGTGGTATGTCTCGTGGGCTCGTACGACGGGGACGAACCCGGTGCGCTGGAGGAGGCTGTGGGCCTCTGGGTCGCCGCCGCGGGCGAGGACTTCATCGGAGTACGGATCGCGTCGGATACTCAGGAAGCGGTCGGCGTGGGCCAAAGAAGCGTTTCTCCTAACGTGGTTGGCGTGTGACTGCCTTGACTGTGGGCGGGGCCGGAACGGCTGTGCGCGGCTGGGGCGGGGCGTTCAGGCTGGTGGCGGTGGCTTGGAGGTCCTGCTGGATGCCGTAGAGGCGGTGGGCGATTAGCTCCAGGCGATGCGCAGTGTCGGCGCTGGCGGCACCGGCCTGGTCGGCGAAGCGGTGTGCGGTGTGCTCGACGAGGCCGCGCACAGCGACCAGCGGGCCGTCCTGTTCGTTGGCGAGCTGGGCGAGAACCCTGGCGAACTGCGTTGACGAGGTCGGCGCTTCCTGGCTGCTGCCGCGCTGTCGGGAGGCGGTTCGTGGGGGAGTGAGGCGCAGGTCCTCTTCGATGGCGCGGGCCTCGTCGCAAAGCCGTCGTAGGAGGTCGGCCGGCTGGCGCTGCCAAGTGCCGTCGAGGCGAATGAGGTTAGCGATCAGGTCCAGGCGTCCGTGTTTGCCCTGGACAGCGATCCAGTGGCAGTCGTTCGAGTCCCCTGGTGTTTCGATGCCGGCGGCGCGGGCGAGACGGTGGGCGGCCTCCGCCCACTCTGCACGGGACAGCTCCCGGTCGTCGGGGTGGAGTCGCGCATCGAGGTGGAAGATTGCCCGCCGGTCGTCTTGGGGGCTGGCGGCGAACGGATGCTCCAGGAGTGGGTCTTCGAGGTGCTCGGCCCACTGTTTGGCTGTCCACGTGGCCTGTTCGTCGTCCAGGATGTAGGAGTCCAGCCCCGGCCAGTAGGCGACGACGGCATGTTCGGTCAGTCCGCCCACGAAGGGCACCGCGTATCCCAGCGCCTCGCTGAGCGGGTCGTGCGGGGTGTGGGTGCGTTCGTTGATGCGGGGGATCATGCTGCTGTTCCTCCCGCGGGGCTGGGGTAGGGCATGTCACGGGCGGCGGCGATCAGGGAGCGCTCGCGCACCAGGTCGGCGTGCACTGCGATGTCACCCGGCGGGAGAAGGTCCAGGGCCCGGTCGATGGCAGCGAGCCCCTCGCCGTACCGGCCCAGCCGACGCAGGGCGCCGGCAACGCGGAAGAGCAGGATCGGGTCTCTGCCGGTGTCGAAGCCCGGTCGGGAGCTGAGAGCCAGGAGCCGCTCCGCCCCTTGCTCCAAGTCCTGGCCCAGCCACAGACCGTGCAGCAGAACGTGCAGCGTCTTGGCGTGCTCCCCTGCCTCCGCGAGTACCTCGTCCATCAATGCCAGGCCCTCGGGACGGGACTGGCCCAGCAGCGCGAAGACGTACAGGGCGCGGCTGTAGCAATCCAGTGACCGGAGCGCGGTGCTCGGGAGCTGTTCGATGAATGCTTGGAGGGTGGGGCAGCGGAAATCGAACCGCAGGGCGCTCAGGTACAGATGCCGGAAGGTGCGGCTGGTGACCGGATCGGGGCCGGCGGCGGTGGCCCGCTCCGGGCTCAGCAGACCAAGAACGCTGTGCCCAGCGGAGCGTGCCGCCCATGCAGCATTCGCGCATACCTCAGCCGATTCGCGCCAGTCGGCGTCGAGTTCGCGCAGATCCCCTGCCAGGCGGACCGGCCAGGACGTGTCGGCCGGATGAGCGGTGGCTCGGGCTTCCGTGTCGAGGAGAGCGCGGGCTCGGCCGGGGCGGCGTACGGGGAGGGTCACCGGCAGCTCCGGGCATCGGCGATGTGCACCAGCTGGCCAAGGGCGGTGGTGGTGTACCAGCCGCAGTCGATCAGCGCGTCGTGGTCGGCGTACTTCGGCAGAAGGTGGTCTTCCATGGCGCGCAGGTGTATCAGACACTCCGGGCAGCGGCGCGAGAGATGCACCAGGTACCGGGGGTGGCCTGTGATGTACGTCTGCGCGCCTCCGGTGGCGTCGCGCAGACGCCATCCGTCCTCGTCGGTGGGCGTGTGCCACGAGGGGGCGACGACGTGCGCTGCATCTCCCCACAGCTCCCCGCCTGCCACGCCCTTGAGGATGACGACCTGGTCACCGGGCTCGAAGTGGGCATGGGTGATGTCCCGGGCGGGCGTGAGCGGGTCAGGCGTCGGCGCGAACGCAGGTGTGGGCGGGGGCGTCGAGGGCGAAGTCATACGAGTCCTTCCACGCGGATAGGGGTGGCGGCGGAAGGATCAATGGTCCGGAGGATCGCCGGTTTGGCTAACCGGCGATCGTCGTCTATGTTGCCCCCCCGTCAGCGGAACGGGTTCTCCGTCCCGCGCTCCGACTCGCCAGCTGCGTCGAGGAGTTCGAGCAGGTCAGAGCCGTCGGCGTCCCTCTGGTCGATCCACCATCCGGCCTGCGTGATCGCTCGTGCTTTCTCCTCCACTTCCGCCCAGTCCGCCTCGTCCCAGGTGCCCTCGATGACGAGGGCGGTGTGCGCGGCAGTCATCAGCTGGTGGCGGGACCGCTCGCCCCATTCCAGGGCGCGCTCGGGGCCTTCAAGCGGCGGCATGTCGAACCGCTGCGCCCACTCCGTCGCGGCCTGCTGTTCTTCGGCCCGCTTGGCGGCAAGCCACTGTGCCCTGTCGGCGCTGTCACTGTGGCGGCCAGCCTGCCAGCAGTCCGTGCAGTCTCGCGCGGCGAGCCAGCGGGCGAAGCCGGCGCGTTTGTCGGCGGGACGGTTCGACAGGTCGTGTGGCAGATCGTGTCCACAGGTGTGCTGGACGTTCCAGGTCGTACGGACAGCCATAGGTGAATCTCCTTGAAGACGTGCAAATAACGGGAAGTTGGGGTGCCTGCCCAGGCGTGTCCGCGTCGGTGCGTCGACCGGGGCGGAACGGTGCTCTAGCGGTGACGGGCGGTTGCTGTGGTGCGCGGCGGCGATGCGGGCGGTGTGGTGTCCAGGGCGAGTCGCGGGCGGATCCGCGGTACGGGGGTGCGGTGAGGCGGCAGGACGGCGATGGTCGCGCCGAGGTCTTCGGCTGCCTCGCGGACTTCGCGGGTGAGGAATTCGACCTGTCGGCCGAGCGCGGCGAGCCGGGCAGCGACCTGGCGGCCCTGCACGCTCTCCAGGGCGAAGGCGAACTGGCCTGCAGTATCCAGGAGTTCCTGGAGACGGATCAGCGGGCCCGCGTCGTAGCCGCGCTGGGTGGCGGTGAGCAGAGCTTCGGAGACGTCCGCTGCGGTGCGGGCCTCGACGACGTCCCGGCGCAGTTCCTGCAAGGAAATCTCTGGCACCGGCTCCGGGCGGTTGAAGCGCGAGACGTCCGGCCGCAGCACCCCAGGGGGAACGGGGCGCGGTAGCGCCTGCCCGGCTGCGTACTCGTTGTCGTAGTGCCCGATCACCTGAAACTCCGGCCCGTCCGGGTCGCCGGCCAGAGCAATCGTGGTGGACGTATCGTCCTCGACCAGATCGGCGAGCGTGATCCGTCGACCGTCAGCGGCGTACCACGACTCCATCAGCTCCAGCTCACCACGCCTCCGTGCAGCCTGGGCCCTGTCGGTCCACATCTGCCGTTCCGCGAGGCCCAGTTCGGGTGCGGGCTGGTGATGCTGGTCGGTGAGGTCGGCGGCGATGGAGCCGTGGTCGGCCCAGGCGGCGAGATGCGGCCACACGCCTGCGTGCTGCTCGCGCTCAGCGTCCGAGCCAGGAGTGGCGGGCTCATCGAGGACGCGGACGATCTCGGCGTGGGACGTGGCGAGGCTGTCGAGGACGCTTCGCCACGCGGCGGCGTGCCGGGCGGGAGGCAGCTTGTCGAGAGCGCGGTGGGCGACGGTCAGCAGTTCGTCGGCGCGCGGGGCGAGATCCATGGCGTACGCCTCGATGGCTGCGTGATTTCGGCGTGCGCGGGCTGCCGTGGCGGTGTGATGGTGGACGGTCCGCCCGTGGCGGTCGCGGGTGGTGTCGAGCGCGGTCTCCACCTCGCGGTCGATGACGGCCATCCGCAACCGGAAGTCACGGGCACGGGCGCGAAGTTCGGCGGTCGAAGGCGTGGGGGATGTGGGGATCGGTTGCTCCTAGTGGTCGGTGTCAGCGGGACCGGCCTGTACTCGTCACCGCAGCTGGCGGGACGGGAACGGCGTTCGGGGTTGCCGGCCGTGTAACGGTGGTCTGGCGCGTGGGGGCAGCCTGAGCGAGCTCGATCAGTTGCTCGCCCTCGGTGAGCCAGAGGGCCATCGCGTCGCCTCCGCCGTTCTGCGCCTGGCCGAGAGTCGCCTCGAAGTAGTCAAGAAACGCGGCCTCGTGAGCGGCGAGGGGAGTGTTCGGGCTTCGCAGGTGCGCGATCAGCTCGGGGGCGTGGTCGAGGAACCGGTCAAGACCCGAGGCCAGTTCCCGCGGATGCGGCTCGACGACATCTCCGGGCTCGTAGGTTTCCTGGGCCCAGCGCAGGTCGTCGTCTGCCTCGGTCAGGCGCGAGGAGAAGACCGCCTCCTGGTACTGCGGCAGCAGCCGGTCTTCTACCAGGCTGGCTGCCATGTGGGTGCCAGCCGCGCTGATGCTGCTGGGTCCGGCGACGAAAGTCTCGATGATGTCGGGGCTGGGCAGCATGGCCCCGATCACGCACTCATTGTCGGGCTGGACCAGCAGCAGCTCGGTGTCGCCGCCGGTAAGGCGGGCGGCGCAGGGGGTGCGGTGCCGCTCCAGGGCTGTCAGGAGGGGCCCCGGGCCCCAGACCCAGGGCAGGAGGTCCCTTTGGCGGTCTGCTTCGGGCAGCGGCACGAGGTCCACTTCCCAGTGGCCGGGCAGCCGCTGCGCGAGATCGACGGCGATGTCGCCGAGGTAGGGCTGGGGCTCAGGGTGACCGTGACGTCGAGGTCGCGGGCGAACTGGCGCAGCTGATGCAGTGCCTGGCGGGTCTGGTCGGGATCGACCGTGGGCAGCTGATGGATGCCGTCGTGAGCTGGGGTAAAGCCGGCGAGTTCCAGGGCGGTCGTGGCCCACTGGCGGCTGGCACCCGAGACGTGGCCGGCAAGAGTGCTGTGGGCTGTGCGGTGGAGAGTGATCTCGGCGGCCACGTCAGGCGACGGTCCTTCGTTTGCGCCGATGGCCCAGGGCGCCCCGCCGTAGGTGATGCGCATCGGCTGGCGCGGAGTCGTCATCGCGACCGGCCGGGGGCATAGGCGGGGGATTGGGCGGTGGGCGCGTACCCGGGTTCCGGCAGGGCCGACCGCGCGGGCGGCAGTGAGGCCGTCGGTGTCATGCCGTACTGCGGTGACTGGCCAGCGGCAGCCTGTGCGATCCGGCTGCGCCGCTCCGACAGGCCGTTGGGCTGGATGGGGCGAGGCGGACTGGCCTGGGCAGCCGGATCGAGGGCGACGTCGGTTTCCACGGCGTAGCCGTGGCGGCGCAGGTCGTGGACGGCCTGCCGGGTGCGGCGCGGGCCGTCGCGCTCGGGCTCGGTGAGTCGGAAGAGGCCCGGTTGGTCGGGGACGGGCACGAACTGTTCCCGGTCGAGGAACCAATGGGCCAGGTGCGCGGGCATGGAGGAGGAGAAGGTGGCGACAAAGCCGTGGTCGGGGTGAGTGCCGAAGGCGAAGTGGGTGGATGGGGCCAAGGGGCGGAGCTTTCTGTCGTGGCTGGGCGCGGGCACCGACGGGCGGGCTGTCTCAGCGGCGCGGTGCGGGGGCGCCCGGCGGGAGGGCGCGAGGTGTAGCCGTGGGGGCGAGGCCGTTTCGCACACGTGGGGTGCAGGTGTGCGCCTGGCGGAGGAACGTCTCGCCGTGGGTGAGCCAGGTCTCGATGGGCGTCCAGGTTCGGGTAGCGCGCTCGCCGCGGGTGAGCGGGACGCCGGAGGCCAGCTCTTCGTGGACGGCCTCGGCGTCGGCCAGGGCTCCCGCCAGGCGTGCAAGGGCGGTGGCGTCCTCGGGCCACGGGGTCGTGGCGGGACGGCAGCGGTTCAGCAACGCGGGCGCGTGGTCGAGCACGGCGAGGAAGTTGCGCCAGGCGTTGTCCAGGAGATCCTCGGTCGCGCTTCCGAGGGCATCGAACTTGAGCGGGGTGGCGTCGCTGTACTGGCCGGAGGCAACCATGGCCGTCCAGGTGCTGTGTTCGCTGCGGAGGCGGGCGAGCGCTGTGGCGACGGCGTCGGTGCTGCGGGCATGGACGGCGCGGTCGTAGGTCGGAAGGTACCGTTCGGTGATCGCTCGTGCCGCGAGACCGGGGGAGGGCGGCAGGACGACGCTTCGCGGGGCATGCGGGTCAGCGAAGCCCGCTTCCAGGGGCATGGGCGCGAAGGCCCCGATCAAGTAGTCGCGTTGGTGCCCGGGGCGCTCGGCAAGTAGGAGGCCGGTGCCGGTGGTGGCGTTGGTGAGGGTGGCCGCGTACGGGAGGCGGGTGGTGCGCACGGCGCGTCCGAGCTCGCCGCTGTCCCACAGCCACGGCACGAGGTCCTCCTGCCACAGGGGATGGGAGTAGATCTCGACCTGTGCATCCCACTGGCCGGGCAGCAGGCGGGCGACGTGGTTAGCCATGTCGCCGATGAACTGTCGGCTGCTGACACTGACGGTGGTGTTGTGCCGCTCGGCGCACCGGATCAGACTGGCCACCGTGGTACGGGAAGCGGTTGACTCGTTGGCCGGCAGGTAGTAGATGCCGGCTTCGCCGCGCTGGAATCCGCTCTCTCGCAGAGCGGTGTGCGCCCAGGGGTACTTCTCGCCGGAGGCGAGGGCGACGATGCCGTTGTGCCGACTGTCGGTGAGGATGATCTCGGCGTCAGCCATGGGCGAGTGCCTCCCCGGACCGGAAGGCGGCGCGCAGGCTGCGGCCGTAGTTCCAGGCGTGCTCACGGGACGCGGATTCCAGCTGGTCGTACGTGGCCTGCTTGGTCATCTGGCCCGGGTGCTTGCGGTAGCGGTAGACCGGGACGGGTAGCAGGACCCCGGGGGCGAGGTTGGTCACGCCGAGGGCCATGTAGTCCTCGCCCTGGACGAGGCCGCCCATCGGCGCCGCTCGCACCAGGTCGGTGCGAGCCAGGATCGTGGTGGGGCCGATGGGAATGGTGTCCGACGGGCGCTTCCAGTACGTCCACACATCACCGGCCTGGTGCAGGCCGGGCGGCGTGGGACAGCGCCACAGGGTGGTCGAGCCGTCGGGGTGACGGTCCTCGCTCCATCCTGCGCACCAGCCCACTCCGGTTGATTCAAGAGTGTTGAGCCGCGTCGCCATGGCGTCGTCGGTGAACTCGTCATCATCGTCTGCCCAGTTCACATAAGGCGTGCGGACCTGGGTGAGTGCGAGGTTGCGGGCGCAGGCGGCGCCGACGGCCCGGGGGAGGGCGAGAGTGCGGATGCGGGGGTCGGTCACGAGCGGCGCCGGCAGGCGGGCGGGGTCGGCGCCGTCGATGGCGATCACCGCTTCCCACGGCACGGTCTGCCGGGTGAGGCTGGCGTGCATGGCGGTCAGGTAGTCGAGACGGTCGTCGCGCAGGCGGGTCGCGATGACGATCGTGATGCGGGGAGTGGGCAGGTCGGTCTCCGGAGAGGGGCGGAAGGAGTCAGCGGCGTGCGGTAGTCCGAGGCTTGCCCGACGCGGTGGCGGGAGCGGTCGTCGGCGGCGCGGGTGGGACTTGGTTGGCGGCCGGTGCCGCGTGGCGAAGATTCACACCGATGCCCTGCGTCGCGAGCTGGTGGGCTACCGCCTGAATGCGAAGTGCACGACCGTCCACGCCGTAAGCGGTGGGCAGGAGGAAGGCGGCTCGGTGAGGGTGGTACTGGAAGCCATGCGCGTACAGGTGTATCCGTGCCTCCTCGGGCACGCTGGCATAAGGGGTGCCCAGCACTCCGTCCTCGTACCAGAACAGAGTGACGAGCTGGTCGGCCTCGGGCGGGGCGTGAAGCAGTGGCGGCTCAGGCTGTTCCAGGGCGTTGCGGCGTACGTCGAGCAGGGCGCACCTGTAGTGGGGCAGGAGACGTCGGGTGACCGCGGCGGCGGCCCGCAGCGGGTCGCTGGCGACCTTGATGCCGTTGGGCTCGCCCACACCGTCGAAGTGGTGCGGCTTGAGGTTCTCATCGCGGAGGGGGGCGACGAGGAACTGGTGGCGGTGCAGGGGCCGGTCGATGACGCAGAGCTGTTGTCCGGCGGGGCCGTTGAGCAGCGCGTGGTGGCGGAGGACGAACTCGGACAACGCCCAGTACGCGAGGCCGTTGTCCCAGACCTCTTCCCCTAGGGGGAACTGGTCACGGTAGGCAGCGTGCTGGTGATACTCACTGGTCCAGGTGCCGGGCAGGCGGGCGGCGACGGAGGCGGCGAAGGAGGACAGGTCTGCACGGTGGTGGGGCATGGGCTCCTTGGGGCCGAAGTGTTTTCGGTTCGGGTCAGCGGTGTCGTGCGCTCGGCTTGGGCAGTGAAGGTGCTGGGATCTCCCGTTGGGTAGCTGTCGGGAAGAAACGGTGAATATCGAGGTGGTTGCCAAGTTCCTTGGCCGCGTCGCGCAGCGATTCCGACGTGCGCCGCAGATAGGCGCGCCCCGTGGCATGGTCGATGACCATGCTGTGTTCCAGTTGCTGCCTGTCGGCCGGGCGGGAGGACCGGCGCAGGGAGAGGGCGGTCTCCGCCGTCTCTGCGAAGTACGGTGCGGCGAAGCACGCCATGGTGGAAGCCGTCGAGAGGCGGGCGAGTACACCACTGCCGTCTCGGTTCGTGCTGTGGGCGGTCTGGGCGAAGTCGGCTGTGAGTTGGACGACGTCGTGGGCGAGGGACTGCGCGTCGGCGGCGTGCTGGATCAGCTCGGCGTAGGGCGGCGCGGCCGGCACATGGCCGGTGCAGTCCAGCAGCTGCCACTGCTCCGCGGCGTCGAGGAGTTTGGCTTTCATGTCGTCGAACTCGGCGATAAGACGGAGGGCGTCGTCGCGAGGTATCAGTTCGCGCTGGACATTGGGCTTCATGAGTCTCGTGTCAATGCATTCGGGCGTCGGTGTCGAAGAGCGCTAGCTCGTGGCTGTGCAGGAGGTGCTGCACGATGAAGCTCCGGCCCGCGACTTTCCACAGGCCCCTGCCACGGTTGAGGTGCGCGATGGCGTCCATCTCGACGGAGGTCAGGCCGAGCAGGGAGGCTGCGGCGTGGAGCTGATCGGTCTCTTGGCGGTAGATGATGCGGGTGGAGCAGTCGGCGAGGAGGCCCTCGGCCAGCGCCCGGCCTTGTGATCCGGCGTCGCCTGCGGTGAGCAGATCGCTGAGCCGGTGGATCACCATCAAGTTCGCGATGCCGAGGCCGCGGGAGAGCTTCCACTGGGCCTGCATACGTTGCAGCAGCCCGACATGGCCCATCAGACGCCATGCCTCGTCGTAGACGATCCACCGTCGGCCGCCGCGCGGGTCGGTGAGGGCGGACTCCATCCAGGCGGAGGCGCAGGTCATGGCGAGGACGAGTGCGGTGTCGTCACCGCCTCCGCCAAGCCGGGACAGGTCGATCGTGAGCATCGGCGTGCTGGGGTCGAATTGCACGGTGGAGGGTGCGTCGAACATGCCGGCCAGGTCGCCGTGGACCAATCTCCGCATGGCGTGGGCGAGGTCGGATGCTGCCTCGCCGAGCCGTCCGGACATCATCCCGGCGGCTTCGTCGAGCTGGGTGGGGTCGTTGAGGGCGACGGCGACGTCGCCGAGAAGCGGGGCCCGTCCGGCGGCTTGGGCGCGGGTGACCACGGCATTGAGGGCGACGTCGAGGGCGGTGTGCTCCATGGGCAGCAGGTCCCGGCCGAGGACGGTCCGGGCCAGGGAACCGAGCAGCAGGAGGCGCCTCTTGCGGATCTCGCCGACCCAGTCGGCCTCGGAGATGCTCTCCGGGCGGGGCGCGGCATCCAGAGGGTTGAGGCGGCCGGGCAGTCCGGGGCCGAGCGCGACGGACGTACCGCCCAGTGCCTGCGCTACCGGCGTCCACTCACCTTTGGGATCGCAGGGGACATAGACCCGGTAGCCGAAGGCGACCGACCGGAGGGCGAAGCTCTTGGCCAGCGCGCTCTTGCCCTGGCCGATCACCCCTGCCAACAGAACGTTGGGATTGGTGAACCCGTCGACCTTGCCGTAGAGGGCGAACGGGTCGAACACGAAGGAGGCTTCGGCGTGGACGTCGCGCCCGATGTAGATGCCTTCCGCGCCGAGTCCACCTTCGGCGAGGAAGGGGTACGCGCCGGCGGCAATGGCGGTGGTCATGCGGTGGGATGCCAGTTTCAGACGGTTGCCGCGGGCAGAGGCGGGACCGGGGCGCCCACTGAGCGGGTACAGGGGCGCGGGTGTTGCGGGTCCGACGGGTGCGGCGCCTGCCGTGTGGACGGCGGCCTCGGTGCGGGCCTTCGCGGTTGCCTCGGCGAGGCGGCGGCGGGCGGTTTTCCGGGAGGCGCGGTCCGTGCCATGCGGGGTGAACAGGGGGCTGGCGCTGGCGCGGCGGGCGCGGCGCGCGGGTCGGTGGTTTATGGCAGGGCGGCTTTCACGTGATGACGGTCTGGACGCGGTGCGGGGTCAGACGCGCGGGGAGGCGCGGAAAATCAGCGGCTTCCGGTAGCCCTTGCCATCGCCCGCCCAGTCCAGCTCGATGTAGCCGTCGGCGAGGTAACGGCTGGAGCCCGCCTTGTGCTTGAGGGTCCCGGTCTCGTACGAGCCGTTGCCGTTGCTGCTGCTGTGTTCGAGCGCGTGTCCCAGGCCGGTGTAGTTGGCGTACTTCACGACCGGGTCCGTGCCCTTCACGCTTCGCTTGGTCTGCAGGTGGAAGCGTGCCTTGTTGAACCGGTTCTTCGGGGCCGAGTAGGGGCCGTCCCAGTTGACCTTGGCCGTGGTGTAGATGTAGCCGCCGCTCCTCTTGGCGCACAGCTTCACGTCGAAGTCCCAGTTGTCGGAGTCGGGGTTGAACGACGGGTCGTCGACGGTGTAGCTGCTGGTGGTGCAGTGGTAGCTGGCGGCGGAGGCCGGTGCGGCGGTGGCGAGGGCGGCGGTGCCGGCGAGCGCGGCGAGGATGGCCGCGGTGGAGGTGGAACGCTTAAGGGCGCGCATTTGGTGCCTTTCGGTGGTGGGTTACTGGCTGCTGGGGGCGGTGTGGCCGTGCAGCGGGGTGTTGAGGTCGCTCGGAGTGGTTTTGCGGCGGACGACGTGACCTGCGGCGAGGTGGCGCTGGCAGATGGTGAGGACCGGTGGGCCCTTGGGCAGCCGCTCGGGGTGGCACTCGGTGTCTGCCGAGGTTTCGTCCGCCACGGGCAGGAGGTGGAAGGCGTCGTGCACGGCGGCGGCGGTCTGCCACAGCCGTGTGTGGGCGGTAGCCAGGTGTCGGCTGGCGGCGGGATGCGGCGGTCGGGAGGATTCAGCGAGCTGGTCGAGCAGCTGGTGGAGTGCGGTCAGGTGGGCGTGCAGCACGTCGAGGTGCATGCGGTCCGCGGACGAGGGGGTGTGCTGGGCTCGGGAGGCGAGGCTGCGCGTGTGGTGGCGGATCCCGGCGGTGGCGGCGCGGAGGTAGGGGTGCGCGTCGTCGGTATGCGTAGGCGAGTTCAAAGGGGCGGGGTCCTTGCTGCCGCCGTATCGGTAGAGAGGGCGGCGGAGTCAGAGGGTGGTGCGAGCCAGCGGCAGTGCGGTGACAGCGAAGGCGTCGGGCTGCTGGTAGTTGAGGCGTCGCAGGTCGACACCGGCGGTGACGGCGGCGGTCTCGATCTGCGCGCAGGCGGCATCGAGGAGGTCGTCGGTGTCGGCGGTGACGGTGACCAGCCCGGTCAGGGCGACATCGGCGTGTCCGGCGATGAGCTGCCGCTCGCGCTGCTTGACGTCGGCGTATTCGACGCTGTCCTCTTCGCTGTCGACCTGGCCGCGGCGGGCGCGTTCGCTGGCGTCGGCCATGATGGCCGATTTGCGGCGCTGGACGTCGCGCAGCGCCGACTCGATTCCCTGGGGCACATACACCAGAGACAGGCTGCGGCGGACCCCGGCGGTGAACATCAGGCCGTGGAGGAATCCGGCGCCGACTTGGACGCGCGGCCAGTTTTCCACCCAGTAGGTGGCGTGGCGGGCGGAATCGGTGGCCAGCCGGTCCCAGTCTTCGACCTGGACGACGGGTCCTGCGGCGGCGGGGTCAGCTTCCGCGCGGCCGGTCTCGGACCACTGCTGCAGGGCCGACAGGGCTTTGGGGTCGTAGGCGGTGCGGATGACGGCTGCGATCTCCCGTGCGCTGAGCCAGCCGGTGACCGTTAGTCCGGCGTTCCGGGCGGCCTGGGCGACGCTGGCAGTGGTCTGCTGCATCACGGTGAAGGCGCCGGGCAGCCCGCCGCCGGCCTGCGATATCAGGCGCTTGGCGGCCTTGAGGTCCAGGGAGATCGCGAGGTACGTCTCGTGCGGTGCTGCCGCGGGTCCGGCGGCGGCGACCAGTTCGGAGTAGACCTGCCCGGCGACCTGGGTGTCGGGCCGGCCGTGCTGGGTCCAGTGCCGGGCGAGGGTGTCGCCGCTGTCGGGGACGGTGCGCTCCAGTACCTGCACGGTGGCGACGTGTCCGGTGCGGGCGATGCCCGCCAGTGCTCGGCCCCACCCGGTCACGTTGTGGTTCTGCGTCGCGGGGTCGAGCAGGGCGAATGCGCGGCTGCTGACTCGGGCGATGGCGGTGAGGGTCTGCTGGTGCGGGTCGTGGATGGCGGCGGAGCCGGTGGCGGAGTCGCCGGGGGTGACGACCTTGAGGGAGGCGGAGGTGCCTGGCAGGTGGAGGATGCCGTCCTGCCGGGGCCGGGTGATGGGACGGGCGAGCCAGAGGGTCTGCCCGGTGCGGCGGCGGTTTGCGTAGCGGGCCACGATGGGGGCCCAGTCGATCAATGAGCGGCCGTGTCGGCGGATCATGACCAGGGCGGCGACGGCCGCCCACAGCGGTGCGAGGGCGATGGCGCCGAGCAGCCCGGTCGTCACGACCGTCACCAGCAGTAGGGCCAACGCACACGAGACTAGGGCGAGTTGGGGGAGGGTGAGGCCGAGGAGAATGCCGCGGCGGGACCGGTGCGGAAACTTCACCGAGACCGGGGCGACGGAGAGATCAGACAAGGAGCAGTGGTCCTGGGCGCGGGGCTGGGGGCGGGAGACGGAGACCTCCCGCCCCCAGGGATCGGACAGGGGCTAGGGGCCGGTCGGCGGCGGTGGGGAGGCGCTGACGGGCTGTGAGCCGGAGGGCGGCGCCCCCTGTGGCGGCGGGGTCGTGGTGGGCGGCGTGGGCTGCCATCCGCCGGCCTGGCCGGCTGCGGCGCCCTGTCCGCCTGCTGCTGAACTGCCGCCTACGTGACCGCTGGTGTCATCGGCGGCATTGGTCGGCGGCGGCTGGACGGCCTTCTCCAGACCCGACTTGGCGGCGTCACCGCCGGGCGAGACCCCCGAGTCTCCGCCGGAGGACGTGGCGGCGATGTCGCCGGGGAATTCTCCGGAGCCTGCGTCGGGGCCTTGGGGCGCTGCGCCGGCTCCGGCGGCTGCTCCGCCGGTTCCAGCAGTGGCGGCCATGGAAGCGCCCTTGCGTCCGGCGCGCTCGGCGTGCTGCCGGGCCATCTGGGCACCGGCACCACCGGCGCGGTGGATCGACTCCCCGTCTGTGCCCTCGGCCGCCCAGTGCACGAATTTGAACACGGCATAGGGGCAGAGCAGGACCAAGACCATGATCACGATGCCGGACAGGACGTCGGCGAGCGCACCGAGCCCGCCCTTGGGGGAGGTGTTGCCCATCGCGGCGACCCCTAGCACGAAGATGATCGTCATCAGCAGCTTGGAGACCACGAGGGTGGCGGTGGCTTCGATCCAGCCCTTACGCCAGCGGCGGGCGGCTTCCCAGCCGCCGCCGGCGCCGGCGAACACGGCAAGGGTGACCATGACGAGGATGCCGACCTTGCGGACCATCATCACGCACCAGTACAGGACGGCGCCGAGGGCGACTCCGAGGCCGGCCACGGTGGCGACCATCCAGCCCAAGCTGGAGAGCGCGCCGATCTCCGCGACCTTCACGGTGCGTCGCACGGCAGTCTCGATGGACTGGTGCGAGGCTTTGAAGAGCCCGTCGGACAGGGCGTCGACCACTTCGATGGCGATGGTGGTGGCGGCGACGGCGCCGAAGGTGAACAGAACGCCGCTCATCGTGCCGGTGAACGCCTGTGCGAGGGCTTGTCCGTCGCGTCGGACGGCGGCACGGATGAGCTGCGCGCAGAAGGTGGCGACCAGGATGGTCAGGCCGATGGGCAGCAACATCTCGTAGTTGTCGCGGAACCATCCGGCGCCCAGGTCGACATGGGTGGTGGAGTTGACGGCTTTCGCGGCGAGGTCGGCTGCCGCGGCGGCGAGTTCGCCGGCGCTCTGGGCGATCCAGTTGCCGATCGCCTTGCCAGGGTTGGAGGCGAAGTCGATCGCATCGCCGGCTGCGTCGGTGGCCGAGCAGACCTTGTCCGCCAGGGGCAAGTCACAAAAGCCCATGGGAGCGTGTCCCTCCTTTCGGGATCAGGCGGTCAGGGCGCGACGCGGGGGGCGATGGCGGCCAGGGAGCAGTCGTGGTGGGGCCGGCACTGCACGGCGAGCGTGATGGCGCGGTCCTCGGCACCGCCGCCGTGCTTCTTCCAGGCGATCTTCTGCTTGCCGTTAACGGTGACGACGTAGACGTACGCCTCGGTGATCGCTGACGGGTCGTCCGCCAGGGCCTGCTTGAACGTGCTCGGGAAGTGGCCCTCGGCGGCCGTGCCGGTGGCGTGCTGGTCCTGGTCGGCCATACGCGACCACAGCACCGGATCAGGGACCTGGCCGGAGACTGAGGTCCAGTCGGCGTACTTCGCCTCGCCGGTCATCCACGCCTGCATGCCGTCGAGTTGCTGGTTTCGGCTGGTATTCCGGGTGTCGTAGGACCACAGCATCTTCGCGGCGGCCTTGGCGTAGGCGACCGGCTCAGCGGTCCGCGGCGGCTTCGGCACCGACCCGGTCTTCGCCGGCCGGTCCGGCGCGGGCGCGGGTGGAGACGAACTGCTCGTCGGTGTGGGGCGGTCCGGGTGCTGTTCGCCGCGTCCGGTGAGGAAGGCGACGCCAGCGGCGATGGCGAGCAGTACGGTCAGGGCGAGGGCGCCGATCGCGATGCGTCGGTTGGCCGGCCAGCCGAAGCCGTAGGCGGATCGGGGAGAGGGGGGCTTGGGCATCAGTGGATCTGCGACCCCAGCGAGCTGAAGAAGGCCACAATTCCGTTCGCGGCGCCAAGACCGAGGGCGGCACCGGCGGAGACGGTGGCGCCCTTCTTGCCGTTCGCCTCGGCCTGGTGTCCGCCCGAGTGATGGCCCCAGGCCCACACACCGAGCGAGACGGCGAGGGCGCCGACTACGGCGATGATGCCGAAGAGGTTGATGCTGTTGACGACGGACTTCAGGACGGAGAGTCCGGGCAGGCCACCGCCCTGCGGTGTGATGCCCGGGTTGTAGGCGAGGTAGACGACCGCGCGGTCTACGAGTGACGTGGTGATGGCAAAGCTCCTTGCATGCGCAGGCCCGGTGAGACCCGGCCCGGCGGGAACGGGGAGAAGAGAGAAGAGGGAGGGGCGCCGCGCTCCGGGCCGGAGGAGAGGCGACGGGCCGGGCGGGCGGCGTCAGAGGACGCGGCGGGCGGCGAGAATCGTCCAGTCCGTGATCGGCGTGATCCGGACCGGCTTGGTGGTCCTGGGAGCCTCGATGACGAGGCCGTCGCCCATGAACATGCCGACGTGCTCGGGCCGGGAGGCAGTGCCGCGGCTGAAGACCAGGTCGCCTGGGCGAAGGTGCGTGGCGGAGACGGCCTTGCCCTCGTGGACCTGCGTGTACGTGGTGCGGGTGAGCTTGACGCCGGTGTGCGCGTACGCCTGCTGCATCAGCGAGCTGCAGTCGCAGCGGCGCATCGGGTCAGGTCCGTGCGCGGCGGTGCAGGTGCCGCCCCACTGGTAGAGCGTGCCGAGCTGGTGCATCGCCCACTCGATCGCCCTGCGGGCCTTCGGATCGGCGTCCTTGGGGATCTTGTAGCCCTTCGGGACGGTGCCCTCGGGGATGGGGCCCCAGCTGGAGCCGTCCTTGCCCGGGACACACGCTGAGGAGGCGCCCGATGACGCGCCCTTGGGGTCTTTGCCCTGGGCGGAGTGGGGGAGGGACGCGGTGATGGCCTTATCCAGCGCGGTGGCCAGTCTTTCCCACTTGGCGTACGCGTCGGGGAAGCCGGACGCCTGGACGGCTTGGGCGGCCTGGGTGACGGTCAGCTGCTGCCAGCCGTGCACCTTCACCAGTGCCTTGTAGAACTTCGTCGTGGCGTAGACGGGGTCGTGGAGCTGCTGGGCGGTGCCCCAGCCCTGGCTGGGCCGCTGCTGGAACAGCCCGACCGAGTCGCGGTCGCCGCTGTCCAGGTTGCGCAGGCGTGATTCCTGCATCGCGGTGGCCAGGGCGACGACCTGGCCGCGGGCCGGCACGTTGAGGCTGATACCGGTGGTGACGATG
The DNA here is from genome assembly GCF_009811555.1 of Streptomyces caniferus. Lineage (GTDB taxonomy): Bacteria > Actinomycetota > Actinomycetes > Streptomycetales > Streptomycetaceae > Streptomyces > Streptomyces caniferus. The sequence goes on from NZ_BLIN01000007.1 coordinate 17,518, forward strand.
GTCTGGGCGTTGGGGATCTGCGTCGCGGGCAGCGTGAGGTCCTTGATGTGGACGTGCTTGCTGTCCGCGCCGTCGAGGATCTTGGTGATCTTCTTCGTGACCGCACCGGTGTCACCCGCGGGGAGGCAATCACCGAACTGGCCGCTGTTCTGAGCGGCTTGGCTGGCAGTGGCCATCATCGTGGCCGTGCCGAAGAGGAGTACGGGGGAGAGGACGACGACGCCGAGGCCAGCGGCGAGCGCCTTCAACCCGTGCGGCCCGCTCGCAGATCACCGTTTTCGGGCAGGGGTGGGTAGCGAGAGGTCATGAATGTGTCCTTCGGGTGCAGTTCCGGCGTGCCGCGTGCGCTTGGAGTGGTGGAGGGGTGCGGCGGCCGGGGTGGGCGGTCGAGGTGGTGGTCGGCTTTGGCGAGTTGCCGCTCGCAGTGCCGGCCAGGAGGCGAGCTAGGGGTGCCGGGGCAGGGGGAACCTCCGTGAGGAAGGGTGGGGGATCAGCCAGCGGCGGTGTGCGCCGGGCAGTTCAAAAACAGTAGGCCCAGATTGGCAGTTGACCAAAAAGTCGACGTGAGGGGTCGGAATCCGACCCCCCTGTGCGTCACTTCTTGGTCGTCGGCGAATTCGCCTCTACAGTTTTGGGACTCCCCTCGCCTCCCGCTTGCAGCCCTGGGTTTCTGTATGCCCAATTTCGGCTCGCAGGGACTTGCACGTGCGAAACGGGGAGGTATTCCACCTCAAGCTCCCACCCGAATCGGGGTTCTCTTTGCCCTTTTCCCTTCACCAGGGCGACGCTCTGAGCGTCCTCGCCGATCTTCCGGACGGCTGCGTCGACTCCGTCATCACCGACCCGCCGTACAACTCCGGCGGGCGCACGGCGAAGGAACGCACCACCCGCAGCGCGAAGCAGAAGTACACATCCGCCGATGCCGGCCATGGCCTCGCCGACTTCACCGGCGAGAACATGGACCAGCGCAGTTACGGCTTCTGGCTGACGCAGATCATGACCGAGGCGCACCGGCTGACCAAGACGGGTGGCACCGCCCTGCTGTTCACCGACTGGCGCCAGCTCCCCGTCACAACAGATGCGATCCAGGCGGCCGGGTGGCTGTGGCGGGGTGTGCTGGCCTGGCACAAGCCGCAGGCCAGGCCCCAGAAGGGGCGCTTCACCCAGAACTGCGAGTTCATCGTCTGGGCTAGCAACGGTCCCATCGACGCTTCCCGTAACCCGGTCTACCTGCCGGGGCTGTACTCAGCCTCGCAGCCGTCGGGCAAACAGCGCCAGCACATCACGCAAAAGCCTGTCGAGGTGATGCGCGAACTGGTCAAGATCAGCCCCGAGGGCGGCACGGTGCTCGACTTCTGCGCCGGCTCCGGCTCCACGGGGGTGGCGGCCCTGCTGGAAGGCCGCGACTTCATCGGCGTAGAGAAGACGCAGCACTACGCCTCGATCGCGGCCGACCGTTTGACGGAGACAATCCGCACAACCCTCACCCAGGACGACGTGACGCTCACTGCCTGACGCCACAACGGCACGACCTGCGGCGGAGTTTTACACCCTTCGCGGACCTGGCGGCACCCCATAGCCCTGCCGACAGTCCGAGGGCGGAATTGCTCACCACACTTCCCGCTTCCCCATTTCCACGGCTCGTAGGAGGCCATTCCTTTCATGCCTGAATCCGTAGAACCCCCTGTCGACGGGGAGTTGGAACCGGTCCGCATTCCAGATGCCCAATTGGAGGGGATAGAGTCCAGCGTCCGACGGCTGATGGAGCAGTCGGCCCAGCAGGCCCAACAGCTCGATCACCTTTCCTCCACCCCGGCCGCCGGGGGCGCCTCTCCGTTCGCGGCGTTCGGCCTGCCGGCGCCCGGCGGTCCGGTCCCGGCAGCGCCGCCGGAGCCCCGTCCCATCCTGGAACTGGAGGGCGAGGCGTACGAGGACGAACTCGACGGCCTCTCGGACTGGGTGGATGACTTCCTCCTGCCCGCCTACGGGACGGAGGTCACCACGGCGACCCCCTGGTGTCTGCAGTGGCAGGAGCACACCGACGTCGTCGCTTGGCTTCATGCCCTGTGGCTTGCCTACCAGCAGCACAAGGACCCCGAAGCGGGCCCGTCCGGGATGCTCGTATGGCACCGGGACTTCCTGACCCACACCATCGCCGCGATCCGCTCGCCAGGCGGTCCGCTGTCGGCGTGCATGACCTCCCCGGACCGACCCGCGCACCGGGTGCTTCCCGGACCTCCGCCATCGGCGCGAGCCGAGAAGGCGACAGAGACCGAGCCGGAGCCATCCGCGTCCGGTGAGCACGAGCTGACGTCATGACCCGGGGGCAGCATCAGCCGGCCTTCGGCCTGAGCTTCGATCCTCGTGCCCTCACTGACCTCCTCCAAGCCCCCACCGACATCCGCGACCTCACCCTCGCGTACCTGCAAGAAGTGGTGAACGCGGAGCGATTCGGGCTCCGGCTCACGGGTGACTTGGAGGGCTACCGCAAACTTTTTATCGACTCCCGGAAGGACTGGCGCGTCGTCTACGGCCTCCGCCCGGCGCCCGAGACATCCACCTACCGACAGGAGATCCACGTCGTCGCTGTCCGGCCACGGGCCGGCAACGACGTCTACGACACCGTCGGACGCCGCCTGGGGATGACCAGTCGGCCGCTGAGCGCGCGCACCCACGCGGCCCGCTCCAGCTCCCCGCAGCTCACGACCCGCAGCCCGGCGCCCATGCCTTCCGCGGTACCGGGCCTGCCCCACCTCCCACAGGCACCCTCGCACCATCACGCCCGTTGAATACACGGAGCCTTGCCTATGCCTCCTGATCCCGCGCCGGTACCCGCCCGGCGCGCGGTCTCCCAGCTCGACCACCGCATCGAGTCCAGCACCGGCCACGACGTCGATGCCCTGCGAGCCCGTCGCGACCGCGGCGTTCTCGACGAGCTGCACGCCCGCCTGGTCGACCGGCACCGCGAACTGGCCCAGGCCGAGACCGCCGTGACCTTCTACCGCACCCACCTCCACCGCTTGACCAGCGGCGAGTTCCCGATCGATGGAGCCCTGTTCGAGCGCATCAAGAGAGCCGTGGAACAGCTGGAGAACGCCGCCGACGAACGCGACGCCGCCGCTCCGCAGGTGATCGCTGCGCTTGAGCCGATCGAGTCCGCCGCCCGCACAGCGCCAGCGGCCAGGAGCGAACCGATCCCAGCCGCCGACCAGGCAGCGCTGCTGGCCATCATCGGCGGCGCCAAGCTCTACCAGCACCTCCACACCGGACGGATCTCGGCAACTACTGCCGCCGGCATCCGCATCCCCTATCCCGAGCTGAAGCGGCTCGAATCGGCCGGGCTCATCTCACGGGACACCAGCCATCCCCTCCACGCCGGCCAGCCGCTCGCCCTGACCGAAGCCGGGCGCACCGCGCTGGTCTCCGTCCGCCGCATGCCGGCGACCGAGGCGGCCACGAGGATCACCCGGCCAGGAGCGTGGCCCACCACCTCAGCTCATCGGCGCTGACCGCGCCGATTCCCCATCGAAAGGCTCCATGTCAGCTGCCGAATCAAACCCGCCTGACGACCGAAGTCGGCACGTGCCTGAGCTGGATGCCCGGCTTGACGGCTTCGGGGCCGACGAGAAGACCACCCAGGACTATTACGGTCAGATCGCCCTGATCGAGGACCACCTCATCCCGCTCGGCGAGCACCACACTGCCGATGGCGTCCACAGCTTCTACGTCCTGCACGACTCCTCGGCCACCTGGGACGTACCAGGCCACCCCCAGTACGTCGCTCTTCACCTTCAACGCGACCTTGAGTCAAAGACGTTCCGCTTCGAGCGAGCTCTGCTGCCACTGCCCGCGATGGCGCAGTCGTGGCTGATCCACCGTGGCTGCCCGCCGCAGTCCATCGGGCTCAACCCGGAGCTGGGCCCGAAGCCCGCGGACGAGGCGACGCGGGCCCTGGAGCGACGGCTCATGACCGACGGAGACCGCTTCGCACTCGGGTACTCCTACACCTGCGACGACCCGGGCGACCCGGTCATCGTGGTGGCGCTGCGTGCCCTGGACGAGCAGGCCCCGTCCGAGTTCCGCGTCGTGGCCGAGGAACTCGATTCCAATGCGTGGACCTACAGCCTGCGCGAGGGCTTCTTCGACACGGTCGAAGAAGCCCTCCAGTGGTGCGACGACCGGCTCAGCGGCACGGCCGGACCGCTCCCACCCGTCAGGCCGGCCACGTCATTCGCCCGGACCGCTCCCGCACCGAAGGCGCCTGCTCCACGCCCGCCGGCCCGATCACGATAAGCCTCAAAGCCACCGTGCGCGGCGAAACATAGCCGACGATCGCCGGTTGGCCAAACCGGCGATTCTCCGGACTCTTATATGGCCGCCGGGACGACAGATCTGGCCGCCTCTCCACGAATTCCCCCTTCCCTAAGGAGGCTTATTTCGCATGCGCTCAACCCGAATTGCGGTATCCGCCGCGATGCTCGGCGTTCTCGCCCTGCCGATTGCCTCGGCGGCGGTGGCTACGGCCGCCCCGGCTACCGCGGCGAGTAGTGCCCAGGTCGCCCGGCCGTGTGACCGGCCTGGCCCGTGGGTGATCGGTACGAAGGCCGTCACCATCCGCTCGAAGGCGTCGTCGAAGTCCTCCGCCGTCGGGATTCTGTACCGCGGCCACAAGTTCACCGTCCACAAGACCCGCGGCAACTGGCACTACATCACCGACGCGAACACCGGTGAAAGGGGCTGGGTCTCCGGCACCTACGTCTACCGGCAGGTCTACATGTGCCTCGACTGATTTAGCCGCCTCCGCCTGCCCCACCTCTCTCCCTCCCTTCAACTGTTAGGAAGTCTCCTTGCGCCTTTCCCGCATTGCCGCTGCCGCAGCTGTGACCGCGGCCATCGCCCTGCCCGCCGTCACCGCTCCGGCCGCCAACGCCGCAGCCCCGGCGTCTTTCGCTGCCTCTGCCTCGTGTGACAAGTCCGGGCCGTACAAGGTCCACGCCAGCGCCGTGACCATCCGATCCAAGGCGTCGTCGAAGTCGACCGCCGTCGGGGTTCTCTACAAGAGCCACAAGTTCACCGTCCACAAGGTGACCAAGTCCGGCTGGTGGGTCTACATCACGGACAAGAAGACCGGCGTAAAGGGCTGGGTCTCCGGTGTCTACGTCTACCCGACCGTCTACACCTGCCTCCACTAAAAGGCCACACCACGCCGCGCCGTCAATGGCTATCGGCGACCTCTCACGGAACCGCCGCAGATGAAAGGAGTCCGTTGTGCTTGACGGCGTAGACGACGTCATGGGCGTCATCGCCGAGCATATCGAAGCCCGCTTCGATATGAACCTCGCGGAACTGCAGAAGGCTGTCACTGCGGCTCCGCACGCGAACCGTGAGGCCACAGAGATCGTCCGCTGGCACGGCATGCTCGCAGAGTCCCAGAAAGCACTGGAAAGGGCTGAGGACGAACTCGTTGCCGTGCTCGAAACCCAGCCGATTGAACTCGACGATCGAGCTATGGCAATGGCTCACCGAGTGAATATGGCCGTGACCGCGAGGAACGGGCGAGCCATGGTCGTGCAGTGGCTCCTCGACCCCACCGCGTACGGAAAGCAGGGCCTGGCCGCGGAACGGCTGGCCCGGCTCAGCCGCGGGGCCCGGCAAGGCCCGGCCGTGCAGACCAGCGCGCCATTCCGGCCAGCGACTGCACCGGAACCGGCATCGCGACGAAGGTTCCTGCGGTGAGCGTCCGACTCAAGCCCAGCACCCTGGACGGCCGGCTGGAGCAGGTCTTCGACGCCGTCATCGCCGACCTGTACGCGACAGCCACCAGTCCGGACGCCCCCGCCGCGGTGACCCGCGCCATGGAGCTGCGTTCGTTCCTCGCCCTAGCCGAGGAACAGGTCATCCGTGTCCGCGACCGAGTCCACCACGCCATGGCGGCCGAGCGCGACATGGACGAGCTGTCCGCGGGTGACCTGCGGTTTGACGCGCAGTGGCTGGAGGCCGCGCTCGATGCCCGCAACGGCTACCGAGCCGCGCTTGATGACCTGCTGCGCACCATGCCGACTGCGGTCCAGCAACCCCGGCCCGTCCGCATGGCACAACCGGTGGCCACCACCACCCTCCCCACCGCCGCCCCGGCACCGCAGCGTGCCGGGGCGGCCCGGGCCCGACCGTGAAAGCCCCCGATTGCCTGACCACATCACGTCACCCGAGATAGCCGGACAGATCCAGGACCTGTACGGCGCACCGCTGGCCGACCTGGAGGCATACAGCCAGGACCAGCCGCCCGGCATGCTCGCCGCCCTTCTCGGCATGCACTGCGACCTCGCCGTCGCCGAGCAGAGCATCACCGTCCACCGCGACCGCCTCGCCCAACTCGTCCACCCGGATCGGCAGATCGGCGGACCTGAGGTGTCGCACGTTCTCGACTGCGCCCGACGGCTCGCCGAAGCAGTCGCTGTGCGCGACCTCCAGGCCAAGACGGCTTTCGCCGTCCTCACGAGCCTCGGTCGCGTCACCCCGACCCCGGGGCGCGCCGCCTCACCCGAGCCGGCACCCGCCCCCGTGCCAGCCCTGCCCGCTTCCCCCGTCCCGGCCGCGAGCACTGCTCCAAGCCGCTGACCCACGGGCTCCGTTCACTCACCCAGGAAGTTCCTCCATTGGCTACCACCGGTCTGCCCTCCGACACCGACGCCGATATCGCCCGCGTCTCCGAGGCCCTGGCCATGATCACTCCGCGATGGCACGTGCGGATCCTGCTGGCGCTGGGCCGTCCGCTGCGCTACAGCGAAGTCGCGGACAAGGTTGCCTGGCTACAAAACGGCCAGCTCCACCCCAAGCTTCAGACCCTGTGTGAAGCCGGCCTCGTCCAGCGCACCGAGCACACCCCGCGGCACGTCACCTACGGCCACACCGATCGCGGCGCCGCCCTGCTGCCGGTACTGCCGCTGATCGTCACCTGGGCGGAGGAACATCTGGAGAAGGCAGACCGGCCCCTGCCCGCGATCGAGCAGATCGAGGACAGCCTCACCCTCCTCACCCGGCGCCACGCCGCCGCGATCCTGTGGGTACTGAAGTCCCGCGGGGAGGCCAGCGGTCGGGCCCTGGCCAGGACGGTCATGCCCGACAACGAATGGACCAACGTCTACCCGCCGCTGCGGCAGCTCGTGGCCGATGGCTTGGTCGACAGCGCTGGCATCGGGAAGCCCTACCGCCTATCCGGTGCCGGCGACGCACTCGGGCCTGTCTTCGGCGCGCTATCCGCGTGGTCGGCCGGGCAGCCCCTCACCCAGGCCGCCCGGCACCCGCTCTGGGGACGCCCCGACACCGCGCCCGCTCCAAAGACGTGGGTCAGCAACCAGTCGCGGCTACCAGCCCCCACCGCCACGCCCGCACCCAGCACGAACGGCCAGATCTCCTCACTGACGTGGCAGCACCGCGACCTGTTCTCCCATGCCACACCCGCTCGCTCGGGGGCGGCACTCGCGGCGGGAGGTCCGCGCCGATGAACAGCTCCCCCTCGACGGCCACCATGCCGGATGCCTGCTCGGCGCTTTCCTATCCGGCCCTGATCCGCCTGATCGCCGAGATCGACGACAACGGACCCATACCCCTGCGCCGACTGGCCGGCACCCTCGCTGATCTCTCCGAGTACCGCCTTCGCAGGGCCACCGATCTGGCCCGCGACCTCGGCCTCGTCCACGTCCGGCCCGGAGGCCGCCTCGGACTGACCACATCCGGATCGGAGTTGGCGGACCTCTACGACGCGACAGCACGGTGGGCCCGCCGCCACGCCTATCCGAGCGCCGCCTCCGACTTCACCCACCGCATCCAGAGCACCCTCGCACTCCTGGCCGCGGCACCCGCCCTCACTGAGGAGCGCGGCCTCTGTGGTCCAACAGCCGACTCCCAGCTGACCGCTGACGCTCACGCCGACTTGACCGGGGCACGTGATCTGCTGGATCAGTGGCTGGCCTCGAACCAGGCCGTCCAGCTCGGCGCGTCCCAGTCCGTCGAGTGACGGGGCCCACCGTCAGGCCCCGGCAGCCCGGCACAACCGCTCCGACCTTGCTGCGTGGCGTCTATCTGCCCCGGGCGGCCGACGGCGCCGCGTTCGCGATGACCACCTACGGCATTCCCCTGCTCGTCCTGGCCACTACCGGGTCTGCGGGGCTGACGGGGTTGGCCTTCGCACTGGAATGGCTGCCTCGGCTGGGCGCCTTCGTGGTGGCCGGCACTCTCGTCGACCGCCACGGCACCGCACGGGTCTTCCGCGCCGCGTGCGTCCTGCGGGCCCTGGTCGTCCTCACTGCTGCGCTCCTGCTGACGGTCCACGATGCCGGGGCGCTCGCGGCGGTGATCGTCATGGTGCTTGCCCCGGTATCTGGCGTCCTCACCGAGTTCAGTTACGTCGCTGCCGAGACCGCCGGCGGCGAGGCGAGCCGGACAGCCGGAGGCCGGGCGCACCGAGTGCAGTCCGTTCTGCTGGGGATCGACCAGAGTGCCATGCTCGCCGGACCTGTGGTGTCGGGCCTGCTGTTGGAGCACGGTGGCCCGGCAGTGATGCTCAGCACGCTCGCGGGCTTCTCGCTCCTCGCCGCCATCCTCAGCCCTCGCCAGCGCTTGCACCCGATCGGTGCTACGTCGGAGAAGAGCGGGCTCGGGGCCGGCTGGCGGACGCTGCGTTCGCTGCCGGCGCTCGCTTGGCTGGTGGGTGGTCTGCTCGTTTCCAATGTGGCCATCGGCCTTCTCCAGGCGGCCATGCCGGTGATCGTGGTCACTGAACTCGGGTGTTCCAAATCCGATGCTGGACTCATCTGGTCCGCCGCGGCCGTCGCCTCCCTGCTTGCCGTCGCCGCAGCCCGCCGGGCGATCGACCGCTGGGGCCTGTGGCCGGTGGGCGCTGCCTCCGCTGCCATCGCAGCTACGGCAACCCTCGCCGTCGCCCAGGCCGACTCCTACTGCGGCTACCTCCTGCTGATCGCCGTCCTGATGGCCGGCGAAGGCGGACTCACCGTCGTGCTGCGCACCATGCGCTCCCATTTCATCCCACGCGACGTCTTCGGCAGCACCCTCGCGGTGACGATCCTGCTGCTCCTGCTGCCCTTCCCCGCCGCCGGACTCCTCGTCGCGGCGATTCCGCCCTCCCAGCTCGGACACGCCGTCACCGCTGCTGCCCTCCTGCAAGCCCTCGGTCTCGCGACCACCTTCACCCGGCTACGCACGCTGCCCGCCGCATCTTCTTGACCCGCGGCAAAGAGAGGATTCACCGCTCATGCCCACCATCACGCAGGACCGACTGCCGGGCCTTTGTCCTTCCCCGACGATCACCGACCGGTTCCGCGCCTTCGATGCCCAGCACCCCTGGATCTACCGCGCCTTGGAGCAGCTCGTCGAGGAGAGGCTCGGCGCTGGGGCGAAGAAGGTCGGGATGAAGGCGCTGTTCGAGGCCCTGCGATGGCGCCACCCGCACAAGGTCAGGGGACTCAACAACGACTACACCGCCCTGTACGCGAGACGGCTGCTCGCCGAGCACCCGCAGTGGGCATCCGTGATCGAGATCCGCCGCCGGCGCAGCCCGTGAACACCCCATCCCATCACCCGAACCTGTCCTGACCTTCGAGGAGCCTGTTCTTGTCCGACCGTCCTGTCGCCCTGGGCGTCGCCGCAGCCGACACGGAGGGGCAGGCCGGTCGCGTGAGTCCGACAGCCGCCTCGGCCCGGCGCAGCCGGGGCCTGCTGACCGGCTACTTCCTCGGCATGGGAGTGGTGATGGCCATCTGGGGCGCCCGGATGCCGGCCGTACAGCAAGCCGCCCACCTGACCACCGCACAGCTGGCTCTGGTGCTGCTGGCCGCCGCGCTCGGCATGGTCGCCGGACTGAAATTCGGAGGCCGTCTAGCCCTCCCCGAGCGGCTTCCCACCCTGCTCACCGGCGGAGCCGTCGGCCTCGCCGGCTGCCTTGCCCTCCTGGGGCAGTGCAACAGCCTTGCCTCGCTGCTTGCGGTGGCGCTGGCGTTCGGGGCCACCCACGGCGTACTGGACGTCGCCGCCAACGCAGCGGCGGTGCGCTGCCAGAACGCGTACGGCCGGTCGATCATGTCCGGCTTCCACGCCGCTTACTCCCTCGGCGCTCTCGGCGGCGCCGCCCTGACCGCCGCCACCGCCCACACCGCGCACACCAGCCTCTTCCTCGTAACCGGCCTGGCTGTGGCCGTGGTTGCGCTCGGCGCCGCACCGGCGACCCAGACCCTGAGCGGTGCCGATCAACCGACGACGCCCACCTGCCGAGGGGCCGACGAACGCCGACCGCCGCTGTCCCCCGCGAAGTTGTGGCTGCTGGGGGCGCTGGCCGCAGGATCGCTGCTGGGTGAGGGGGCAGCCGCCGACTGGGCGGCCGTCCACCTGCACAGCCTGCATGCCACAACGGCCGTAAGCGCCACCGCATTCGCCGTCTACAGCGCCGCCATGGCCCTCGGACGCCTGACCGGGGACCGTCTCCACACCGCCATCGGCGCCACAGCCGTGGTCCGGGCCGGCGCGGTGCTCGCCGCGGCTGGGCTTGCCACCGGCGTCCTGGCCGCCAGTGTGCCGTGGGCGCTCGCCGGATGGGCGGTCTTCGGACTCGGCCTGTCCACCACCGTCCCCTCGCTGATCACCGCGGCCGGAGCCGATGGCCCCAGCGCCGTGGCCACGGTCGCCGTCATCGGCTACGTGGGCCTGCTGGCCGGCCCCGCCCTGATCGGCGCCCTCGCCAGCGCCACTGCCCTGCCTGCGGCTCTGCTGCTGCCCGCCCTGCTCGCTGCCGCCGTTGCCGGCCTGTCCCATCGCGCTCTGGAGAACACCGCCCCGTGCCCCTCACCACCACGCACACCGGCCCCGACGCCGTAATCCTCGACTACAACGGCGTTCTAGGCGTCCAGCCCACCACCACCCAGTGGCTCCGCCTCGCCCGCACCGCCACCTGGGAGGCAGACCTCGCCGCATTCCAGAACGCCTTTTGGAGCGCGCGTGCCCTCTACGACGCCGGCCAGCTCAGTGACCAGGCGTACTGGGCTCAGGTCCTCGGCTTCCATCCCAGCAGGCACCTGCTGCGCGAACTACGTGCCGCGGACACCAACATGTGGATCACCACCGACGACCGCGTCCTGCGTGTCCTACACCGCGCCCACCAGACAGGACTGCCGATGGTGCTCCTGTCGAACGCGCCCGCCCACCTCAGCGACGTGCTCGACACCCACGACTGGCGCCGGTTGATGACCCACACCCTGTACTCGGCCCGGCTGGAGGTGTGCAAACCCGACCCCGCCACCTACCAACACGCCCTGAACATCCTCGGATCCGTCCAGCCGGAGCGCGTGCTGTTCGTGGACGACCGTGCCGACAACTGCAGCGCTGCCCGCCGACTGGGACTGCGCACGCTGCACTACACCGGCCTGCCTGCCGACCTCGAAGCCGCCATGCTGCCCTCCGAATGACCGTCTCCACCCCTCAACCTCTCAGGACCCCGTGGCACCCCCCGATCACCCTCACACCATCGACGGAGACGTTTTCGTCTCCCCCCGCTACCTCGCCGGATCCAGCGGATTCGGCGACCCCGGGTTCGCTCCGGTCGCCGCCTGGCCGCAGCACCACCTGGACGACGGCCCGTGTCAGCTCGTCGTGACCTCTCCGGACCACCGCATCCGGATCGGCTGGTTCGGCGACGACCACGAGCTGTGGAAGATCACCGCTTCCGAGGACGCTGCCTCCATGCCGCGCTGGACGGCGACGTTCAACCAGAACACCCCCGCCGAGATCGTCGCCGGTCTCACCACTGCCCTGGCCCGCGACTGGGCCGAGGACGAAGACCCCTTCCTCGCACGCCCGTCGATCTACTGGCCCGACAGCATCAAGCCGCTGCTCACAGCCGGCTGGACATACAGAGCGGCCGAACGAGGCACAGTGGAGATCATCGCCCCCGACAAGCAGGCGGGAGCCCTCATCGACGTTCACCGCCACGGCCCGGACGACGAGACCACCACACTGTGGGCCGGACCTCCCGGCTGGGGCACCCGCGCGGAAGCACACTTCACCGCCCACACCCCGTCGCACCTGATCGCAGCCACTGCCGCCGCCCTGGCCGACCCTGCCCCCGTCCCCCGCTATAAGCATGGCCTTGATCCCCAGCTCGCTGCTCTGGCCCAGCTCACCCCCGTACGACCGCCCAAGCCTGTGGCACCGACGCCGCTGGAAGTCCGGAGAGCCGCCCCTAGCCGACCGGCCGCCCTTCCCACCTCCAGCGTCCCGCGCTGGAGCACCACCAGCCGCCCTGCCCTGCCCGGACCACGTCGCTGACGAGGCAGTTCCCGCAGACCGATCAGCCCTTGAGACCCCGGCTTCTGACAGGACCCGCCTATTCCTGAGACACCTGACGTCAAGATCAGCAGAGATGTGTTCGGCATCGTCGACGCCGAAGGCGGTGACGACCTAGCCGTCCAGTTGCTCGGGCGTGCCGGCTTCCTCCGGTCGATGTGGAACGACCGGACCGTGTATCACCTGCCTTTGAACATCGGCGAACAGCGCGAGAACGCAATGGCCAGTGCGGCGGCGCAAATGCTCACCGTCGCCCGCTACACCGTGGACCTCGACCCCGCCCTCCGCGGGCCCGAGGCAGCTAACGAGGCAGACCCGCAGGACAGCCACAGCGCCCAGTTGCAGATACGGGACCTGACCGACCGGATGCTCGGAGCCGACAGCTATGTCTGCGCCGAGTACCACGCCGATCAGGTGCTGCACCCGGACTTCGGCGTGATGGCGCGGCTCAGCGAGTTCTTCAAGGCTGCGGCCGAGCAGGCCCAGGCGTCCGGCAGCGATGAGGGCTCGGAGCTGCACCACCGGTTCACGGAGGCCGCCACCACGCTCACCGCTCTCGGTGAAGAGCTGGCGGACGCCCCCGAGAGGCTCAGGGAACTCGGCCCGCCCAAGCCGCGAAGGCGCGACCGCGCTTCCCACTACAACGCCACCACACCGAAGCGCCCGATCACCGCCACACCGACCGCCGGGTGCGCGCGCTCCATTCCGCCTGCATCTCCCGCCCTGCCCCCGCGCCACCATCGCTAGCAAACTGGAGGCCCATATGCCCCTGTACGCCCGTGAGTTCTTTACCGAGCTTGGAATACCCTTCGCCAACAGCACCGTCGTCGGGAACACGTACTACGCGACGCCCATCCCCGGCGATCCGCGGCGGCTGCGGATCGAGTTCTCCCCAACCATCCGTGCGTTTACCTACGGCGGACTGCGCGTCCAGGTCATCCATCCGCACACGGGCGAAGTAGATTCCACGGTCCTGACATTCAGCGACCATGAGACTTTCCTCCTCCGCGATCGGATCGAGAGCGAGCGGCCCGGCTACAGCCAACACGGCACATTTGACAAGTACCACCGTGCTGGGGAAATGCCCTGGCAGGGTGCCGAGTTCGACGGCCTGCGCCGCGCCATCGAGCAGTACAGCCAGGTGTGGTTTCCCGGCGCGTGGGCTACGGCGACGCCCTCTCGCAGCCCTGGCCGGACCGTTCACCAGGCCCCGACCCCGCAGGCTTCCCCCAGCGCGGGGCGCACCCGCTGAGCCACCCCATGACCGAATGATCACCTTCCAACAGCAGGCCCCCGGAACCCGTTCCGGGGGCCTGCTGCGCATGCCCTCCTCGGCCGAGAGCCACTGGTCCTGCGAAGGCCGCTACGCGTACCCCTGCCCCAGCTCCAGCGCGGGCACGAGCACGGCAGCGGCGTCGCAGTCGTGACAAGCCCGTGCACCGGGCCGCATCAGCGCGTCGAGCGCCTCCATCGCGCCCAGCTCGACCCCTCCTCCGCCAGCCTGTCGGCAGTCTGCGTCATGCACCACCGTTCCGCCGCGCCGCTCCGGATCGGGCCGCACAACCCACCCCGAGGGCCGCGGCGGAGGGAGCTCTGGCGGGAGCCGGTGCGTCGGAACGCGGGACAGATCCACCCCCTCGATTGGCTGGAGCTGATCGGATGTGACCCAAACTCCGTATTCGGCTGCTTCCACGCCCGCCTGCGTTGCCACCCAGGACGGCACCCCGATGCGATAGCGCCACTGGTGCTGCCCCCGCGTCTCACACCTCTCGTGAAGCCGTACGCGTACGGTCTGTCCGTCCGGCAAAACCAGCGTGATCTCGGCCGGCCCGGTTTCGGCCGACGCCTGGCCCTCGGCGCCACGGCCCATCTACGGCGCTCCGGACTCCAGCTGCCTCGCCCGCCCGCGCAGAGCCACCCGCTCGCCGCATCCCGCATCGCGCGATGACCAGTGCGGGTGCCACCACACCTGCACCGACAGCTTCAGCAGACGCCGCCGAAGCGCAGTCGTTCCTCCTCGTCGCGCTGGATCGGCGAGGGCCCGGTACGTACGGTCCCAGGCGCATTGCGCGGCGAGAAGATCCTCGGGGAAGGAAGGGCATCGCATACCAGCTATTGCATCACGTGTTCGATTTCCGGCGCATCTGTGCAGGTGGGGCATGTGGTTCTGGCTGTGACTTAGCGCCGTAGTTGGCCCGCCCGGCCAGATCCATGCTCAGTACTCGGTGGAGCTGGTCCACGGCGTCCCATCGGCCCGAGGAACCGGCATCTGAACCAGCGCCGAAGCCTGCGGGCCAACAACACCGCATCCCCAGGCCAACCAGACCGCCGGAAGGGCCGATAGCCGCATGTGGTGGCTGATGTCTGAGGTCCAGGCCCCAGACCAGTGTCCACATCGGTACCTGACATACCCGACACTTCGCAGCCACGCTGATCTTGTTAGCGTCCTTTGCCATGACGACTGACGATTTCCGCCGTGATCTCAATGCCATCTGCAAGGCTGCGGACAGCGGCTACCTACTGCAAGTGGTTCGCGAGGGGAGTCGCGAGCCCCTTGCCGAGACGGACCTTTCACACTGGCCTGACTGGCCAGCATTCCCGGCCGATGCAGCCCATGCGGCGGGGTGCGAGCTCGTCATGCTCGGCTACATGATCTGGCCTGACACGGCCACCTCCGACTCGCTGCTCGGTTGGCGTCCTCTACATGGTCAGCAGGCATGGTCAGCGAAGGTCGGCACCTTCGCCCAACTGCAGGCCGCCGGAATCTGACGGCCGCCGGCTGCGAGATCGTCGGGCCGCAGACGGAGCGTAATACCCGACTGAGCACGCATCTGGCCAGGCGGGCCAACTACGGCGCTCGGTCACACTGGCACCTGCCCCGCAGCACCGATCGTGGCGGGCGGCTGTTCTGGCGCTGCACTCTGAACCCTGGTGGACGTCCCGTCACGCCGTCTATGCCGCGCTAGGCTGCCGCAGTGATCGAGCCCTCCGAGCTGCCCGGCGACCCCTCCGAGCTGCGCCTGCGGATCTCCTATGACGACGGACTGTGCGACACTCCGCAGGCTGACACGCTGGAGCGGTGGGATGTGGCCGTCCTCCACCGGCGCCGTACGCATCACGGTGGCGAGGACTCGGCGGCGACCACTGACTGCGTCCACGCGGGCTGTCCCTCGTGCACTGTGGAGGACGTCGCGATCGGGTCGATGACCTTCTACCGGGTGCATCTCGACCGCGGGCGGAATGCCTACTGGGCCATGGAAGAGGAATCCGAGGAGCTGTACGAGATCGCGCAGGTGCTCCTCGACCCGCAGACCGGCTCGTTCACCGGCGAGGTCAGCGAGCTGTTGGAGTACATCGGCACCGGTCTGCTCGTCATGGACCGGGTGACCCTGGACCGGCAGTGGCGAGGCCATGGCCTGGCCGTCAGCTTGGCCACCGAGGCGATCCACCGGCTCATGCCGGGCTGCCGGGCCATCGCCTGCGCACCAGGCATCACCGACCTCAGCAGCCACCGCCTCAAAGACCGAACCGAGTGGGACCGCGTGAACACGAAGATCGCCCGAGGGTGGGAGCGCATCGGCTATCGCCTGTACCGCGACAACATCTTTCTCCTATCGCCCGCATCGCAGGACTTGGAGGAGCAGCGCGGCGTGCTGCGGGGGCGGCTCGTGGAACTCGGCGCATCTTGGAGAGCCGCCACGACATGACTGGTGCCGCGGCGAGGGACGAGAGAGCAATCGCGTTACCACGCAGGGCACATGAGCGTCACCGGTCGGGCAACCAGAACCCTTAGCGGCTCCGATGGCGGACCGGTACAGTCCTCCGGCACTTGCGATGGCGGGGCCATTCTGCCCGGCACCAGACGGTTCCGTCTTTGCCGCCTAGGCCGGCTCACGGCGTCCACAGCAGGGAGCCCCGATACGAAGACGATGAGTCGGCCAGCAGAGACCTCACACCCCCTGGAACACCGAGCCTCCCCAGAGCCCAGTCGAGCGCGCCAGCCTCGGCATCGCACATTCTGGCAATTAGGTTCGTCTGTTCAGGTAGAAGGATCTTCCGGGGGATCACGATCGTCTCGCGGACGCGGTCGATGGGTAGCCCCCGTTGGAAGCCCTGCGCGGCGAGGCGGGGCGCGTCCTCGTCCCGCGGGAGCGGCAGGCGTCGGTGGGCCGCGTTCGAGACGACGATTCCGGCGACGTGAACGTACTCCTCCAGGAGTGGCCCCAGCAGATCGGCGAGCGCGTCGGTTTTGGCGGCGAGCGACAGCTCGGCGAAGGGCATCGGAAGGTGGAAGAGGCCGCTGTGGTCCTCCACCCAGATCCACGCGGTGCCCGCTCCTTGGGTCTTGGCGCACTTGCCCCCCTTGCCCAGGAGCCGCTTTCCCTGGTCGCTCTCCACGGTCTCCCCGGTCAGGGTGGTGCCGTGGGGAGCCGTTCCGGGGTGGACGGTCAGCCGCCTCCCGGCGTTGCTGAGGACGTCGACCGCGGCCCCCGAGGCCGCGCACTGCTGGGCGGCCTCCTCGGTCCGCTTCTTCCACGTCTCGAAGTCGTCGCCGTTGAGGAGTTCGGGGAAGTCGCCTTCCCAGTAGATGTTGCGGTCCCTGTCCAGGATGAGAAGGTGGGCCCGGCAGTTCTGGCGGAACTTCTCGTAGTCCTGGAGCTTTTGGTCTTCGGCGAAGGTGACGACCTCGATGAAGGCTGGACCGATACGGACGTCGCCGGGGCCGCCGCTGGCCTTCGCCGGTTCCAGCTCGACCGGGAGTCCGCGGGCCGCCCCCATGAGCGCGAGCCGGGCCTGTGTCTGGGTGTGCAGGAACCGGGACAGGGTGACGTCGCGGCGGGCGTCCCGCCTGACCGAGAGAAGGCCGGGCACCCCGGCTTCCTCCAGATATGCGTACGCGGTCCACCACCGCACCGCCTCCACCCATGCTCCCGGCTCGGCTCCGTTCATGAACTGGAGTACTGGGGCGGCCCGGCCAAGACGGACGAAGGTGTCGCTGGCCCCGCCCGAAGTGGGGGAGGGGGTCACGGCCTTGGGCAGCCAGCGGCTGTCGAAAAACGCGGTGAGGCCAGCCACCGCGCGTGCGGTCACCTCGTGACCTGCGGGGGAGAGATAGTTTGCGCCTTCCGGGCAACCGAACCACGCCTCCCAGTCGATCGCACGGAAGCCCTGGTCGATCGCCCGCCATATCTCTTCGTCACGAGGGTGCATGCCCGTCAGCATGAAGGCCCCGCAAACGAGGGCGCTGGCATTTTCCCGTTGTCACGCCTCGTTTGGATGACAGCGGTCACCAGTTCGCCTGGGGCAGACGCGAAAGATCCACGAAAGGCTGGCCAAGGGTCGCAGGGGCATGTCAACGTAGACATCTTCCCGGAAAACCCCAGGTCAGAGAGGTGATTGCTCGTGAGCGTGGCCCCTGTCAGCCCCGGCTTTTCCACTACTGCCGAAGCCCTGCGGCTGCGCGAGTGGCAGCTCGGCCCGGGCCAGCCCACGTTCGTCTTGGACCAGTTCTCCGCCGAGGACTTCAATCTGATCGTGGACGACCGTGGGGACGTGCACGTGAGCAGCAAGGACGGCTGCTTCTACCTCGGATGGTTCCCGCTCGGTCGCCCCGGTGGCGACGGTGAGGGCTGGAAGATCGCCGTCACCGGCACTGCCAAGGTCCGCGGCTACCAGATGTCCTTCGATGTGGAGACGCCGTCCGACGTGGTCGCCGCCGCTGTGGCACGCGTGCTGGAGACCTCCCGGCGCTGTTGACGCCAAAGGCTCGGATCGGAAGTCCTCCACGCGAGCTCTCCTGACCTCGGCGGCACGATCCGCCACCCACATCCAAGGAGGCTGTCCGTGGACCACACGGAGTTGACCGTCGGCGATGTCATCGACCTGCTGATGGCCTGCGATCGAGATGCGCCGGTGCGACAGGCGATGAACCCGTTCTTCCCGATGGCGCACCGACTCGCGCAGGTAATCCAGTCCGTGGACGAGGCCGGACGCCCCGTCGTCTACCTCGCTGAAGGGCGGGACGCGGACACGCAGCTCGGTCATCTGCCGCCCGAGGTCGCCGTCGAGCTGGCTTGGCAGTCGCCCGTCCAGGCGCCCCCGCGCCGCCCCCGCCGTACCGCCAGCGGCAAGTAGAACCGCACACCTAGCCTTTGGAGGCGCCTCTGTACCCCGAGCACCCGCTCGACCCGTCCACCCCGAACAAGGGGCAGAGCGCGTACTGGGTCGGTCCCCGGCACCTGGCCGGTGACGACGGACGTCTCTACGACACCGTCGCCGACACGCTCGCCGGTCTCGGCTGGACGAGCCTGACGATCGTCCGCGGACGGCAGGAGCCGGACGATCAACCGGAGGACCGCCAGGTCCTGCGCAGCACCGTCCTGCACATCAGCCCCGACACTCTCTGCTGGGCCCAATGGGTTCTGGCGGACGAGCCGTTCCACCTGGGGGACCTGCCGATCGCCTGGCAGATCTCCGCTCGCGCGGACGCGAGCAGCCCGCTCGCGCATTGGTCCGCCTACTTCACGCCCGATATACCGGGGGAAGTCCTCGCCGACTTCCTCGTCGCACTCGATGCCCGCGACCAGCCCGATGTCTCGCTCGGCGGCGCCGAGTTGGTCCTCGATGCGGTCACCGCACACGGCTGGCTCCGCGACATCGATCAGCCCCACGCGGGAGCGATCGACCCGACCTTCGCCTCGCACCTCAGCTTCGGCGAGATGCCGCCTCTCATCCAGGATGCCGACCTGCGCGCCCTGACGGCTCAGGCCGACGAGGCGGGGCCGGCCGGGTGGCAGGCGTGGGCCGAGCCCGTGCTGGGCGCACCGATCCTGTGGGCCGCGTCCTTCGGCGCCAGTGTGCCGCACGACCTTGTCGCCGTGTTCGCCAACGGGCTCAGCTCGACCGCACCAGTCCTGCGCCGGGTCCTGCCCGAGAGCACGCGCGAGCGACTCCTGCGGGCCCCGGCTAGCTGAGACGGGGACGGCGTGCCGTCCCCGTCTCAACACATCATTTTCCTTCTACCAGGTGGAGGTGGGTAGTTGCTGTTCGCAGGGTGCGACTGGTCGGATCGGTGGCTGGACGTCGCCGTTCTCGACCGGTCCGGCTCCCTCCTCGGGGAGACGCGGATCGTCTACTCCGACGGCCCGGACCTGATTGCTCGTTACCGGGAGTTCCTGGCACCGCTGGGTCGCAGGTGGAGAGCGACCGTCACCGGGATCGAGGACGTGCACATTCTCTTCGCCCGATCCTTGGCGGCTTCGGGCATGGAGGTCGTCCATGTGGACCCCACCCGCGCTTCCCGCCACCGGGCCGCGTTCGGCACCCCCAAGACGGATCGTGCCGATGCGAGGCTGATTGCCGCGATGACCCGTGCGGGGGAATGCCGTCCGATCGTCCCGAACTCCCCCACAGCAGAGGCACTTCGGGTGGTGACGCACGCTCACCGGTCGGCCGTCGCCAGCCGTGCCGAAGCCCTGCACGTGTTGAGGGCGGCTCTCGTACGGATCTGGCCGGCGGCCGTATCGGCGTGGCCGGCCAGTGTTGGCGGCCTGCGCAGTCCCCAGGCGCGAGCCGTCCTTGCTGCCGCCCCTGGCCCCCGGGCGGCAGCCCGGCTGGACCGCAAGCGCCTGGCGGCGCTGTTGACGGTGGCAGGCAGGAAGCGGACGGTGGAGAGCGAGGCCGAGCGGCTCCGCCGGCTCTTCTGCCGCCCAGCGATGCTGCTCGACCCCCGTGTGGAAGACGCCGAGGCCGTACGCATCAGACACCTTCTCGCTGCCCTCGACCAGGCCGTTCAGCGGACTGACGCACTACAGGGGGAGCTGGAGCAGCGCTATGCCGCCCACCGCTATCACCAGCTGGTGTCCCGCGTTCCGGGAGTCGGTACGACCCTCGGCGCCTACCTCCTGGCGGAGATCGGGGACCGGCCTGTCGAGCGGTTCGGTACCGGACGCTCCCTCGCCGCATATGCCGGAGTGGCTCCCGTCACCTGGGCATCCGGCCAGACGGTGCGGGTCGCCTTCCGCCGAGCATCGTCGACACACCTGCGGAGCACTCTTCACGCGGTGGCCTTCTCCATGGTCAGTCACTCGCCGGGCGCGCAGGCGTACTACCGTCGGCGTCGCGCGGCTGGTGATGCGCACGCCACGGCGCTGAGAAAGCTGGGGCGCAAGATCCTTCTGTGCCTGCACCACTGCATGGCCTCTGGCGTGCCGTACGACGACGCCATCGCGTTCGGCTACGACCCGACAGCAGCCGATGCTCCCACCCTCCAACGGGAGGCGCCGCTGGACGAGATGGAGATTGTGCGCGCCCGTGAAATGCTCGCCGCCCCAGGCGCCACCGTCACTGCCACGGCACGGGCCCTCGGGGTGAGCACGCAGACGGTCTACCGCCACGTACTCGGCCGACCCCGGCCACGGTGACCGGCCCTCGGCGCGCTCGGTCCGAGAGCGGAGGCGTTCACCGTACGGTGGTGAAGGCCCCCGCTCTCGGCCGGAGCGGGAGAGGCGGGCGGACCGTGGTACGCCCGAAGCCAACCCCGGGCCTTGAGCCCCCACGTGGGAATGGCGCCCACGGACCCCGCCCGCCTCACAGCCCCCCACGTTGTCCGCTCACCGCCCGATCAGACGCTCGCAAGCCCGGCCACCCCGAGAGGGGTGGCCGGGCTTGCGAGCTCTTGGGGCGCACTTACCCGGGCAAGGCCATCGGGGCGACGGCAGTCTGTCCAGGTGCCCTGGTGACGCGCCGGTGCCCCCGACCATGCGGTCGGGGGTACCGGCATACGGCACTTCAGCGGGTTGCTGCCGCCTTGGCGAGGGCCTCGTCGAGGTGCTGGTCGACGAGGGCCGGCGAGCCGGAGACGATGACCAGCATGCTGCCGTTACGGATCGCGGTCTGCTTCACCACGGTGTCGCGCCCATCGGCGGAAAAGGTGAGGAGCTGACTCCAGCGCTCGTCCCCGAGCCGGGGCGCGGTCATCCTCTGCGTCGTCACGTCGACCTTGGCGCTGCCGACGAGGACCTGGTACTGCGGGCAGCCGGTCATGGCGTCGAAGATCCGGCCGGTGCCGGTCGAGAGCTTCCCCGCGGTGTCGCTGTACAGCTCCTCGGAGACCTCCGAGGAGCTGCTGGCTGTATAGGTGAAGGCGGCCTTCGCCTTGTGCGGGAAGTCGAGCGAGCCGCCCATGGCCGCATCACCGCCCATGTCGTTCAAGGCGGGACAGCCAAGAACGGAGACGTCGTCGTGCTGGGTGGGACGCTCGGGCTTGCGGGCGTAGCCGCTACCGAGGTCGTGCTCGTCGAGCAGGCGCGTCTTCAGTGCGGTCGACGACAACGGCGCACTGTGTCCAGCATGGGCCGGCTTACTGCCGCGGGCGGAGGTGGAAGTGGCCTGTTTGGCCCCGGTGTTGTTGGCCGAGCAGGCGGGCAGGGCGAGGAGAGCAGCGGCGGTGACGCCGAGGGCGGCGACGAAGCGAACGCGCATGGTGGAACTGACCCCTTGTGCTAGGTGACGGTGGTCAGTACGGGCTCGTGGGCCCGGGTCGTAGGAGTGGGGGTCAGTGGCCGAGGTGCCGTAGGCAGTCCTCGAACGTCGCATGTGTCGCGTCCGCGGGGCCAGCATGGCGGTTGTACCAGGCCGTGTCGAGGCGCGTCTCTTGCTGCTGGTGCCCCTGGCGGCAGCGCAGCCAGATCTGGTCGCGGGTGGAGAGGATGAGCCAGTCCCGGTACGCACCGCACTCGGCGCAGGCGATCATATCTCCGTCGAGGACGATCGGCTGTGGCCAGGGCATCATCCGGCCGTCGAGCTGGTCGTGGCTCGGGATGCGCAGCTCCGGCGGGAGGAAGTCATCCACGACCGACGCCGGCTCGCAGGACTGTGGTTCGGCCGGTATTCGTTCGGCCTCTGGGGGCTCCAGGCCCTCCAGCTGCGCCCATGCCTCGTCATGCAGGCGCCGCATCTCGCTTGTCTCCGCACGGCGGCGGCGTATCCGGTGAAACACCGTGGGGCCCTCCCTCATCGTGTCCTGCTCGCTTCATGATCGTGCCTCAAGTCCCTGACCTGCTTCAATTCACAAAGTCCACAGTCGCTGTTATCCGCGCCGGTGCCCGGACCGTCCCGGTGTCCGCTGTCCTGCCGGGTGTGGCGAGCGCTCTGCTGCGTGCACGTCGGCCGTGCCACTGGTGTCGGCGGGCAGGTCCGCGGTCTGGCGCAGCCGCCAGACGAGGACGTCCGCGACGGAGTCTGCGGTGCCGAGTTCCCGTCGCCCGGCGGCGTCGGTGAGGAGGCTTGCCGGGTCGTGGCCGGCGGCTTCGGCGTCGGCGAGGGTGGCAGCGAGCGCGTACCATCCGGGCTCGGCCAGGACCTGTTCCGCCAGCTTCGGCAGCGTTTGGCGCAGCACCGACGTCTGCCGCTGGACCAGAGGGCTGGCCAGGCGCCTGCCGCGCTGGTAGAGCGTGCCAAGGGGGTGGGCAGCGGCGGCCTGGTAGGCAGAGCGCAGGTGCTCGGTGGCCTGGCGGGCGGCTTCGGCCTGCTGAGCGTGGCCCTTCTTGGCGTGCCAGTGCATGGCGGCGGTGATGAGGAAGACCAGCATGTCGATCGCCATCGCGGTCGTGGCGCCATCTTCGCCTCGGCCGAGGGCGGGGCCGCCGTTGACGAGGTCGCGGGCGGCCTGCCGCAGAGCCCGGTCGTGCCCGCGTTCGGCGCGGATGTGAGAGCGGGAGGCTCGTTCGAACTCGAAGGCAGCGTCGCGCAGTTCATGGCGGGTGTGGGCGGCGGAGGTCTTCGCGAGCGCGTCCAGGACCTCGCCGGTCGCCGCGATGTGTGCTGCGGCGACCGCATCGTCGCCCTGCTCGACGATCGGGAGCGCTGCCCAGGCGGCCGATGCGGTCCGGCGACGCGCGGCAGAGGGGTTGTTGTCCGGGGTCGCACGGCCGGGAGTACCTGGCGAGGGAGCCGGGTCGGGGTGGTCGGCGGACCAGCGTTCCCGGATCCGGGGCAGGGACAGGTCGGGGGCGAGGCGCACACCGGGGTAGAACACGGGCTCGCCGTCCTTGTTGAGGTCGTCGGGCAGGGCGACCTTGTAGCCGAGCAGGTCGCCGGAGGGGGCTACACGCCTGCGGATCAGCAGGCCGGCGGCGGCCAGCCGGTCGAAGAACTCCGTCTCGCCCGCCGCGCCGGCGACCGCACGGCGCACGGTTTCGCGCAGCTCCTCCCGCGCGGTGCGCTCGCGGCCCTGCCGCTCGGCCTTGTGACGCTCGGCGCTGGTGGGGCGCTTTGCTGCGGTGCCGTCGCCCGTGTTGAGACGGCGCAGGCCCAACTCGGCTTCCAGGAGGCGGGCTTCGTCCTGGACGCGGATTGCGTCGTTGTTGAGGCGAGGGCGGTAGCCGTCCTCGCGTACGACGGTGGCGACGATGTGGATGTGGTCGTCGGCGTGCCGGACGGCCACCCACCGGCACCCAGCCCCCTCCTCGGGGTCATCGATGCCAGCGGCTGCGACCATACGGCGGGCTACGTCCCCCCACTCCTCTTCGCTCAGGATCCGGTCGTCGGGCCCGTTGCGGACGGAGAGGTGCCACACGTGCTTCTCCGGTCGTTCCGCCTGGTCGACGTTCTCGACCGGCTGGTCCAGGAGTTGTTGGAGCTGCTTGAGGGTGGCAGTGTCATCCCGGCCGGGGTCGGGTGCGCAGAGGTCCCAGGAGGCAACCAGGTGCGGGTCGGTGTGCTCCTCAGCCTTGCCGGGGCCGTATAGGTAGAAGAGGATGCCGATGGTGCGCTTCCCGCGCTTGTGGATCCTGGGGACCATGGCGGTGTCGGCCTCAGTTCTGCTGGAGGAGTTGATCGGTCGCATCCTGGACGCGCTGCACGGCACGGTGAGTCGCGACGAGGACGGCGTCGAGTTGGGCAGGCCAAGCACCGGAGTTGAGTGCCTTCGCGGCCTGATTGAGGTTGTTGCCGACCTGCCCGAGATGCCGGCGCGCGGCGAACAGTTCAGCAACCAGCTCGCGATGGCCAGCGATGACGGCAGCCGTGTTGTCGAGGTCGTGCGCGGCGGCAAGACCGCTGCGGGCGAGGAAGGCGGGCAGGCTGGTTCGCGTCGTGGTGGCGGCAGCGGTGAGCACCGTCTTCTCGGTGTCATTGAGACGGACATAGATCACGTGCACGCGCTTGTCGCCGCCGGACTTCGGTGAGCGCTTGCGCACGGTCTTCGTGGCGCCGCGGCGCTTGCGTCGCGACGGCTGCTCCTCCGGCTGCGATCCGCCCTCGGTCGCTGCCGCCCGGACCTGCGCCCCCCGGTGCTGGTCCGGCCCCGCCCCCCTGGGGGCGGGGTGCCCCGAGGCCGTCTTCCCCGACGGGGAAGACGGTCTTGGGGGATAACTTGCTCGCCCCGAGACCGAGTTGACGGCGCGAGACGGTTCCGGGGTGGAGGGGGACTGGCTCGGGTTCGTCACTGTTCACCGCCCTGTGCGCCGTCGATGATCTCCAGGATTTCGAGGACGAAGCCGAAAGCATCCTCCGTGTCGGTCAGGTGATGGATCTGGTGATCGGGGCCGATCTGGACGAACCACTGTCCTTCGGGGCCGTCGACTGCCGAATGGATCAGTCCGTACCGCAGGAAGGTGTGCAGGAACGCCCAGACCAAGCGGTCTTCGAACTGTTCGGGAGCGGTTGCTTGTGTCATGGCGATCTCCTTCGTGGAAAGGGGCGGTGGCCCGGCGTGGAGCCGGGCCACCCTTGGCGGGTCAGGGCTTTGAGCTGCTGCTTTGTGGTTTCAGCCGCACTCGGGGCAGCGCCCGACGTGGCCGCTGAGAGCCCGGGCCATCCGCGCCTTCGCCGATGCGGCGTGCTTCGCGCTGGACTTGGCCGCCGGCCGCCCGGCATGGCGCTTTGAGTGAGCGGTCAGGAAACCGATCTCCCGCTCGTACTCATCGCGGAGAGCAGCGAATCGGGGGCAGGTCTTCATCGGGTGGTGCTCCTTGCTGTCGTGCTCGTCTCGCTGCGCAGTTGCTGCAGGACGAGGCTCAGTCGGTCATTCCGGCCACCCACGAGGCCCTCGCGCCGGAGGATCTCCCGCAGCTGGACCCGGGTTACCGTCTCGTTGCCGTCCCGGTCGAGCAGGGGCGGGACGTGGGGGCGGAGCTGCTGGACGAGTTGCTCCACGGTTTGCTCCGGCCCGCGCGGAGGACGCTGCGTCTGCGGACTGTGGGACCGGCTACCACGGGTTGTGGTCCTGGGGGTCGGCTTCCGCCGGAGGGGCACCTTGTGTCCCTGGTCCCCGGTCCCGGTGTTGGTCTCCGGTCCCGGGTCCCCGGTGGGCGTGGTCCCGGCGTGGTCCCCGGTCCCGACCTGGTCCCCAGTCCCGGTGTTGGTCCCCGGTCCCGGGTCCCCGGTGGGCGTGGTCCCGGCGTGGTCCCCGGTCCCGACCTGGTCCCCAGTCCCGGTGTTGGTCCCCGGTCCCGGGTCCCCGGTGGGCGTGGTCCCGGCGTGGTCCCCGGTCCCGACCTGGTCCCCAGTCCCGGTGTTGGTCCCCGGTCCCGGGTCCCCGGTGGGCGTGGTCCCGGCGTGGTCCCCGGCCCCGACCCGGTCCCCAGTCCCCGTGTGGTCCCCGGTCCCCGGTCCCCGGTGGGCGCGGTCCCCGCGTGGTCCCCGGCCACCGATCGATACGGTGTCACTGGGCGGGCTGCCGGTGGGGACCGTGGTGCGCTGGACCTTCGGTGAGGGGACCGTGGCGGCGGGCTTTTGGTCGTGGAGCGGGGACCAGGGGGAGGGCAGCGGGACCGTGGCGAGCGCGAGTGCGTGCCGGCGGGCGGCGAGCTGGTCGAGCAGCTCAGCGCGCTGGCGGGGGTCGGTGCCGACTCCTGCCCGTCCGATTGCCTTCGACAGCCGCCGCGTGAGTCCTCGGCCTCGCCAGCCTTGCTGCTGCTTGGGGGTGCGTTCGGCGAGGCGGACGACGAGGGCGACGGCGCGTGCCGTGGCGCGGTCTGCGGTGATCTGCGCAGCGTCGCGATCTCGCGCGGCGATGCCAAGGCGGGACAGCAGTCGTTCGCGTGCCTCCCGCCCCAGGACGGCGAGCAGGCCGTGGGAGGCGGCGCCTGGGGTGCGCAGACGCAGTTCGATCCCCATCGCCTGATGCCAGAGCATCGCCGCCATGATCGGGCCGACGAAGGCGCGGACCGTACCGCCGATGGGGCCGCTCTCGGCGAAGGCAGGGACCACCTGCACGCCGGTGATGACCCAGACCAGCGTCCCGGGCAGCCCGGGTGCCCCCTGGACCGCCAGATTCTGCCGGGCCATCAGCGCGGTGGCGAACAGTGCGAGTTCGGCTGCCGCGAACATGCCGATCCGCTCGCCGACGCCGGCCATGTCCAAGAAGTCGGCGGCGAACCGCCAGCTTGTGTCGGCAGAGTAAGCGGTGCATCCGACCGCAGCGAGAGCGGCGACCTTGACTGCCGGGCTGCCGAGACGATTCGGCGTACGCGCTTTCCGGCGGCGGGCTGCCCAGCCGGTCAGGGCCAGGGCGAGGGCGGCGACGGGAATGCCGATGGCGAGGAGGAGGGATGGGTCCGGGGCGGCACCGAGGGGCAGGTGGGTCAGGGTCATGCGGCCTTTCCGAGAGGGGCGCCCGTCGAGGGCGAGGTCACTGGGCCGGACACGGGCTGCTTCGTGTCGGGTTTGGTGGGCGTGGGTCGCCTGGTCGCCCGGGGGTTCTGCGCCCGCTTCTTCTTGCGGCGGGGCACGCCGAGGGTCCGGTCGCGGTCGAAGACCTTGAGGGCTGCTTGCCGCAGTAGGTCACGGGCGTGCTTGTGGCCGATCTGCAGGGCGGCGGCGAGCCGGTCGGTGTGCCAGCCCCGGACGTAGGCGTGGTTGATGACGACCTGGCGCTCGGACTCGGTCAGGTGCACGTCGCGTCCGTTGAAGAACGCGATCACGCGGCTGTAGTCGAGGCGTTGAGGTAGTCCGTCGTGCCAGGGGCGCCGCTCGGCTTCGGTCAGCCCGCCCCAGACGCCTTCCTTGAGGTCGTTCTCCAAGGCGTAGTTGAGGCAGTCGCGGCACACTGGGCACCAGCCGCACAGCTCCTTCGCCTCGGCGATGGCTTCGTGGTCCCGGGGGAGCGGGAAGAACACGGCGTCGGCATCCTCGACGTCCATGCCGTGGCACGCTCCGCGGGTGTGCCAGCTGGTGTCGCTTATGCTGCGCAGGCTGGTGGCTGGCGCGTCGTGGGTGGTGATGTGGCGCAAGGGGGGCTCCGATGTGATGCCGCGTCGGCCGGTCGGGTGCCGGTGGCGGATGGACGCGGTGTCGGGGGCCGGCTGCGGCGCAGGGCGGGCGCCGCAGCCGGGGGATGGTGTTGTCGCGTCGGGGCACCGGATGGGGTGCACCGACGGGGCGGTCGGTCAGGCCAGGGCGGGCTGGACCTGCTCGGTCTCCTGGGCCTGCCGGGCGGCGGCGAGGTCGAGGCGACCAGGGTGGGGGGTGACTCGTGGTGCGGTTCCGCGTGCGCCGCCGTCGGGGGCGACCCGGCGGCGGCGGCATGGCTCGCCGATCTGGGCCTGGCACCACTCGCACCTGACGCCGAGGGCATCGGGCTGGCCTTGGGCGACGGCGGCTTCGCGCGCCGCACGAGCGGGCCGGTAGGGCGCGAGGGCGACTCGGACCTCTGGCGGTATGCAGGAGCCGATCGCCTTCAGCCGCGCCTTCAGTTTGGGGTCCTTCTGGCCGCTGGTGATGGCTCGGTACTGCGCGGGCTGAGCGCTACCGGCCGCCACCGCGCGCCGGGTGCCTACCAGCTCGGCGGTCCAGGCCGCCTGGTCGTCAGGATCAGCCCCCGGCGTTGGGTCGGTGTGCCGGGCCAGCCGGTCGCGCCGGTAGCTCTCCCACGGGCGGGCGATGTCCGCAGGCAGGACCTGGTAGGGCGAGACCCTGATGTGCTGCCGGGCGGCGGCGCGGGCATCCCAGCCGTGCGGCGTGGTCATCGGCACGTCGCCGAGCAGCTCGTGCCACGTGGCGAGCTGGTCGCGGGCCTCGCCCTTGTCGGTGCGGATGGTGCGGGGGTCGAGTCGGCCGATGTAGGCCAACAGGGCGGCGAGTTCGCGGCGGTCCATGGCTACTCCGATCCGGTCGGCTCGTCGAGGGCGGCGAGCAGGGCTGCGGTGTGGGCTTCGGCGCGGGTCATCCCGCTCGGCTGGGCGGGGCCGCTGCCGGGCACGGCGTAGAGCTGCGGGCCGCCTGGGGCGCGCTCTCTGGCGATCCAGGAGCGCCAGTCGGCAGCCCAGGCACCCGCCGACCGGGGCTTGAAGTCGGCACGGTGGGCACGCCACTTCGCGTCGGCGGCGGCGAGGCCCTCCTGGCCGAGGCGGTCGAGGTGGCCTTGCTGGCGGGCCCAGGTGTGGGTGGCTGGGTCGACCTGCCACTCGCTGGCCGGGGTGACGGCGGTACCACTACTGCTGTACCTACGGTTCACCTTCGGTTCACTACGGTTCTGGGGACCGGTTTCCGGTACATCGCTGTGCCGGTTTCCGGTACGTCGCTGTGCCGGTTTCCGTCGCGAGGTACCGGATTCCGGACCTGCCGGATTCCGGACCGTGCCGGGGGATTCCGGTACCTCGCGGGGGCGGATTCCGTACCGCCGCAGAGCCGATATTCGGAGCGCCAGGCTGGCCTCGGGCTCGTCCGGCGACGAGTTGTCGCCGTCCTGCTCCCTCATGGCCTGGGCCATGGCCTTCGCGGCGAGGGGCAGGCGGTATACCGTGCTGCGCTGCGGGCCGACCAGGTCGTCCAGCTGCTCCAGTTCACCGCTGGCGAGCAGACGGTCGAGGGCTTCGCGCACGGTGGACCGTGAGGCGTTTGTGCGCTTCTCCAGGCTGGTCAGGGAGGCCCAGGCGATGCACTGCTCGTCGGTCACTCGGTCGGCGAGCGACAGCAGGATCAGGCGCCCAGCTCCCTTGCTGGAGCTGTTCTCCCACACCCACTCGCGGGCGTCGCTGCTCATCGGCCGCTCCCGCTCATGGGGCGGGGCCGACGGTTCGCCGAGGCCGTGCTGGGGTGCTCCGGCGCGAAGCAAAGTGGCGCCGAGATGAAGGTTTCTGCCGCGCAGGCCAGGTGGGATGGCCCTTTGCGCTGGGCAGGAGGCATGCAACAATCCCCTTGCGTGTTGCCACGCTGACGCGCCCGGTGGAATGGGATCAGCGTGGTGATGGTGGGCAATCTCCGCCCTTGCCGGGGCGGGTTATGCCGTTAAGCGTTCGGCGTCCGGGAGTTCCCGCTCTCGGGCGCCGCCGCTGTATGCGGACCTTAAGACGTCTGTCGGTACCTGCCGTGCTCCTCGCATTCGTGCTGCCGGGCGGGGCGCCCGGGGATGACGAACATACGCACGGGACCGTGTCAAGATCCAGAGTTGGTTCTTAATCTCTGTACTAGT
Source organism: Streptomyces caniferus (assembly GCF_009811555.1). Lineage (GTDB taxonomy): Bacteria > Actinomycetota > Actinomycetes > Streptomycetales > Streptomycetaceae > Streptomyces > Streptomyces caniferus. The sequence continues at coordinate 47,285 of NZ_BLIN01000007.1, forward strand.
TGCAGAGCGTGAGGAGCGGAATGCAACGTGTTCTTCCGTTCATGCTCGATGGGCTCGGTCCGGTCGGCGGGCGCGATCAGCCAGTAGGCTGAGGCGAAAAACGCCAAGACGGATGCCGAAGCAGCCCCCTCACCTGCCGTGATGCACAAAACCTACGCTAGGTGGGCCTGTGCATCAAGCGCGGGTAGACTGTCCCCGTCGATGGCCGCGATCCAGAAGGAGAGTGCAGTGCCGGTTCGCCAATTCGATGGTCGGCGCGTCCTGGCCGCACGGCGAGCCGCGAAACTCCAGCGAAACGAACTGGGGCGCATGCTCGGCCTGAGCAAGGATTCGATCGGTGACTGGGAACGGTGCGACAGCGCCCCCTCCCCTGAGCGCCTACCGGCCCTCGCCGAGGCCCTAGGGCAAGACCTCAATGTGCTCTTCCCACGACTCGGGCCGCCGGATCTAAAGGATCTGCGCTGCGACTCCGGACACACCCAGGCAGAGGCGGCGCGGGCCCTTGGCATCAGCCGTCTTCCCCTGAGCAACGCCGAGGCAGGTACCCGTCGGCTCAACGACGACTACGTCCAGCCCCTTGCCGACCTCTACCGGGTGGAGGTCGAAGTGCTGGAGGAAGCGCAGGAGAGATCCTTCGTCAAATCCGGCGCCCCCAAGCCAGAAGATCGGCCGCCTCAGACCCTCGGCGAGAAGATCACCAGCTTCCTTCAGCGCAAGCCGCTCTCAGACGGGGAAATCGCGGACGCAGTCAACACCGCAGCAGGCTTCCCTGCTGTCGATGCGGCGGGCATCTTGGCGCTGCGGACGGACAGCCAAGAGTCCGCAGAAGTCCAGGCCAGTCTGCCCCCCGACAGCCTTTTCGCGGGGCTGGGGGCGGCCTTCGGCGTCCAGCCGTGGTTTTTCGCGGACGGGGAAGAGGTCGAGCGACAGATCCTGGACCGGCTGGAGTTCCTGAGCCTCATGCGCAGCGAAGGCGTAAGCGTGGCTGCCCGCGGCGCCAGCGAGGGAGTCTCGGCTGCCATGCTGGCGACGCTCAGCGAGGTCCTTGTACGCCACGAGAGCGCACCCCGCCCCGAAGAGGGCTAGCGTTCAGCTCGCGTCGGTCGACTCCAGGAGTGACTGAGCCCTCCGGCACGCCGTAGGCGCCCGAACAACGGGGCGCCGCAGCCTGGCCCTCGGCCCCCCCCGAAGCGAAGAGACCGAATCGCCCCGGCCTGTGACGGCCTCGGCTGATCGCCGGTCCTGGTGGCCACCCCGCCCGATCGAGTCCTGGCCAGATGGCCGTCGCAGCTCGGCATTCCGGTGCTGTTCAGGCTGAGTGCGCCTCACACCTGCCCTGCTGGTGCCAGCAGGGCATGCCAGCCTCGGCAAGCAGCTCCTCCGTCTCCTGCGGGCGGATTCTGGCGTAGACGGCCTGCACTCGACGCAGCCAGGCAGCCTCGCCGTTGGCAGTGCCGAACGGTTTCTCCGGCAGGGGCTCGGCCGGCGCCGTGGAGCGGCAGCCGCGGGTGGCAGAGGCAAGCGCGGCTTTGATCCAGTGAGCCTCGGCGGCCGGATCCGGGTCGGAGTGGCTGAAGGCTGCCTCTTCGGCGGCGGGCCACAGGTCGGGCGCTGCGTGGTGCCGTAGGCGATTGACGGCGTCGCCGATTTCCTGGATCCATCCGTCCAGCCGGACATCCAGAGGGGGAGTCAGGCGAGTCATTTCCCGGAGGCGGGTACCAGCCGGCTGGAAAGTGATATCGGGAAAGGTTTCGGTCAGCTCACGTCGAAGGGTGTGCAGGGACCACAATGACCGCCAGGTTCGCAGGCGGTCAGCCACTACGTTGGTGGTAGGAAGGCTCGCCCCAGTAGCGAACAGAGTCGCGGCCAGTACGTTGAACGCGTTTCCCAGGATCTCGACGGTGTGGTCGACGCTCGCGGGGGTGGGTATGAGCATCGCAATCCACATGTACGTCAGGCGTACTACTGCGTACAGGGTGTAGAGCCAGGTCGAGGCGGCGCCAAGGGCCAGTCCGAGGCGGAAGACTACTGTCTCAGCCCGGAAGGCGACATGCGTCCACTGGTAGGCGACGGTCCAGGCGGATGCCCCCAGGTAGAGGTAGTAGCAGGTCATGAAGGACGCCGCTCCCCATTCGCCGGCGTGATCGGCGGCAAAATCCGCGCTGGGCTGCCTCCGGTCAATGGCGAAGAAGAACAGCAATAGCATCGTTGGAACGACAACGAGGATCGATCGCCTAGCGACCCGGGCAACCTTCCGCGAGATGGCGATGTGTGTCGGTGCGTCGTCTCCGGCGAGCGAGTAACTGGTCACGGAGTAGTTGAGCAGTGAGAGGCAAGCTGCAATGGAGACCAGATACTTGAACAACGCGTCGAAGTCGACTACGCCAAGCTGCCCCAGCGCTTCCCTGAATGGGGGGAAGCGGGTCCACAGCGAGGCGGCGAAGCCAGCACTGCAGCCCCAAAGCGTGCGACGGAGGGGATCCCCATACCGGACACCCGGCAAACGCCACATCGCCACGGTGGTCATCGCTACGGAAACGGCGAGAATCAGAAATTCCAAGGCAGGCCCCTACGGCAGGCGCTCACGCGGCGGTGCCAGCGGATGCGTGAGGCTTGCTTCCATCACGCTGATGAGATCGGTTCCGGGGGTTGCTCGCTTGCGTGCCAGCCGTTTGATGAGAGAGGCAGAAAACTCTGCCTGACGCTCCTCGTGACTGTCGTAATGCGCTCGCGCTTGGTGGATTACTGGGCCGCCCCTTCGAACATCGGCAAGGAATGCCTGGAACAGCGGGGGCAGGAGCTGCTCTTCCTCTTCCGGGGTAAGCGATTTGCCATGGCCGAACCACAGATGAGCTATCTCGTGGATGATCACGTGCTCAGTCTGATTGGGGGTGGGGCGTGGCCTGTAGAGGATGAATGTCGAATTCAAGCGCTCTACGGTGACACGGAGCCCGCAAGCCGTCCGCATATCCCCGTGCGCATCCGACACGGGCACGAGGTGGATTTCGCCTCCGCGCACCGCTTCAATCTCGCCGACAAGCCCCAGGAGGCTGAAAGGTGAGGGGATGGGTAGGTCGGCCAGCTGACGTTCGCAACGCTTGCGTAGCAGACGCATCTCGCCGGTCAGGCGCAGGAGCCCCATCACCGCACCTTTCAACTGATCTGAGCGCCACGCCGCCACGGCTTCCATGGCGGAACTTGCACAATGCCTTGAAATCGAAGCCGGAATGTTGCGTTCCGCCTCGGGATGTGTCGGTGATCATAGAACACGCGGGTGAACCCGCTCGATGCGATCTCCCGTCGCGTCGTGCGGCGCCTGGGGGTCGATCGCCGGTCGCCTGGGGGGAGTTGGCGAGTCCGTGGCTCGTCGCGGATTCTTCGAGTGGCTGAAAATGTGCTCTACGCCTCACTCGATTCACGTGCCATCTACTTGCCTATGTAGGTGGTTTGTCGCCCTAAAATCTGATGTGGGAGGTGTCTACTGCTGGGCTAGACCGCCGCGTCGGTGGGGGGTGAGTTGCGAGGTATCGTCAATCACCATGAAGTTTTCGGCCGAAGCGCTCTTGTTTGACAGCGACGAAACGCTCGTTTCGTCTATGAAGTCGGTTTTTCGTTGCTGGTTGCAATGGGCGGACGCTCATGGCCTCACGATCGCGGAGATCATGGAGGTTCAGCCGCACGGCAGACCAGCCGCAGCCATCGTGGCCGACCTTCTGCCGGCCGAAGAAGTAGCTTCGGCAGTGGCCCTCCTCGAACAGGCAGAGGTCGACGACGCCATCGCCGGAGGGGTTGTCCCCGTCCCTGGTTCGCGGGAGCTGTTGGCGTCGTTGCCGGTAGACCGCTGGGCTGTGGTTACTTCCGGCACGCGCAGGGTCGCCGACGCGCGCCTGGCAGCCGCAGGGGTGCGCGCGGCTCACGTCGTCACGGTGGATGACATCACTCACCACAAGCCCGACCCGGAGCCGTTCCTTCTCGCGGCGCAGCGCTTGGGTGTCGACCCCAAGCGCTGCGTGGCGTTCGAGGACGCCCCGGCGGGGCTCGCGTCTGCGCGTGCGGCGGGGATGGCAACGGTGGCTGTCACAACGACCCATGACGCCAGCGCCCTTGACGCCGACGTGGTGATAGCGGACCTGTCGGCTGTCACCACGTGCGCCACTGATGCTGGCGTGGAGCTGACCATTGCCGTTTGAGGCTTCGGACGTGCCTCCCTAATTGGGGGCCCACTCGTTCGACGGCAGGGTGAGAGGTAGAGGTCGTCCAGCTCTGCCACGGTGGGAGACGCAGTTGCGAGGTCCTCGGTGTCCGGATGGGCTTGAGTGAGCGGATCGCCGCAGTCTCCCGGCCGTGCGGCATGGCATGCGCCGATGGACATCCGTCGATCGATGTCACACGTCAGCCTCCCATTGAGGCCAATGTGCCCACCTGGTAGGCCGATTGCCCCGTTGGACTTCTTAGTTGGTTGCTCGAACGTGCTTCCCTGACAGGTGAGTTGGGTACATTCGGCCGGGCGATCCGTATCCGACGGCGGAGGGGGACCATGAAGTCGGCGCGCGTGGGGCTCACGGCATTCGAGGCAAGAGCGGGCCACGCTGCCCGGACACTCCTGCAAAACCAGGGCTACGACGGAGGATGGGGCTTAACGCTTACCTCGGTGTCGTCGATCGTCAATACCAGCGAGGTTCTGCCGATCCTGCGCGCCGCTGGCATCGCCGGCCAGCCGGTGCGCCGGGCGCTCGACTTCCTGACCTGCGCCATCGCGGAGCACTGCCAGCCCCGTCATAAGGGCGGCCGTGGCGAGCACACCCGATTCATCGCCTTCGGGCTGGTCGGACTGCTGTCCCACCCGCGGTTCTTCCACCACGACGGTGTCGCTGAAGTCGCGGCCTGGTGCGTCGGCTGGCTTGAGAATCACCATGTCGACCATGGCTGGCCCGAAGTACTCGGGCTTGACGACACCTCGCTGCACCAGACCGCGCTTGTCGTTCACGGGCTTGCTCAGCTCAGAGGTGCGCTTCACGATCTTGGCCCCCGGCTCCGGCTGCCCGGCGGGGTGGAGACCTGCAGCCTGCTGGAGCGCGTTGAGCCCCTGATCGAGCACGGCGTGCGCGGTCTGCTCTACCACCGCCGCGCCAGCGGTGCATGGGGGTGGCGCACCTACGTCGATACCGATCCGAGCCCGAGCAAGACCGCGCTGTGCCTGCTCGCCCTGTCAGCCGTCTGTTCGGGAACCGGGCCCGACGGCGCGCCCGCCTACCGGGACGATCCGCGAGAGATCGGAGGCGTACACGGCGCAGAGCAGGAGAAGCAACTGTCCGAGGTGGTCACCGACGCTGGCCAGTGGCTGCTGCACAACCATCACCGCTGGGAGACCTTCGTCGAGGACGACAAGGATGTACAGGGCACCGCGTGGGAGCACATGGCCTACGCGCTGTGTACGCAGGCCGCGGTCCGGGCCGGCGCCAATCCGGGTGACCCCCGGCTCGCCAAGGCGTGGAAGTTGATGAATGACCTGTGGGATCCGGAGGCCGGACTGTGGAACGAGCCGGGAGCCTCCGGCAAGCGTGCCACCATCCGGGCCGCGTACTACACGGTGTCGGCCCACGAGGAAGCACTGCGTCGCCTGACGCGGATGGGCTTCGACGACAGCACCCCGGAGGATGCGAGCGAGGCTTCGGCCGAAGTGGTCGTCGAGAGCGTGGCACTCGGTTCGGGCCGGATGATCGTGGCCAAAGCCCGCTCAAGCGAAGCAAGGGTGGAGTGTGAGCTGTCGGAGCGCCTCTACGACCTGGTCAAGGTCGTGTACGACGCGCCCGAGGGTCGGCTATCGACCGAGCGGATCGCGGGGACGCTCTACGTTGCCCCGTCCTCGGTTCCCAAGTACGTCCAACGACTGAACCAGGCGGTGTCCGCGGCTTTCGGCGGGGCTCCGGTCCGGCTGCTGCTGGCCGGCACGGTGGACGGCGCAGGCGGCTACCGGCTCGCGGGGCGGTAGAGCAGCTGCCTACTGGGCACGTTCGCTGGCCACCGGGTAGTTGAGCAGTGCGAACCGAGCCAGGGAGCGGACCTGGTCGAAGGTCTTGAGGCCAGCCAGGTCCTCCAGGCCGAACCAGGCGGCCCCGTGTACCTCTTCGAGCTGTGCTTCCACGGCCTGCCCCTGGGTGCCGGGCTGGCGCTGGATGAAGAAGAACTGGACCAGCGCGGGGGTGGCGAACCCTTCGCGTTCCACGTCGACGTAGAACGGCACAGGCTCGGGGGTGGCGTTGGCATCTGCGGGGTGGATCTCCGGCTGGCTGGAGACCGCCTCCACCAGCAGCCCCGTCTCTTCCTTGAACTCGCGCACCGCCGTTCCGGCAAAGGACTCGCCGGGCTCAATGTGGCCCCCCGGCGGCACCCATTTGTCGAAGCGGTTGTGGTGCACGAGCAGTACTTTGCCCTGCTCGACGAGGTAGCCCGAGCAGATGTACACCAGACCGACATCGCGGGAGGTGTGGCCGTCGTGGATCAGAATCGAGCGAGACACGTCCGCCACGATAGCCCACGGTCTCTGCCTGAACTCGCATGCAGATACGGCGACTTCCGAGCAATGTCATTGCGTGGCCGATGACATGTCATCGGCACTGACAGCGAGATGTCATCGCCTGTACATCATGGTGGGCTGGATGGTGGTCGCATCCTGCTCGCCGGCCCTCGTGCCGGGGTGGCGATGCCCCTGTCCGTTGAAGAGAGGACCACGATGCTCTCTCACCCACTCCAGTGGCGTGCCCGGTACCAACAGCGTTTCGCTTCCCCGCAGACCGTCGTGGTACAGCCCACGACCTGGTGCAACCTGGACTGCCGGTACTGCTACCTGCCCTTCCGCAAACTCAAACACCAGATGCCTGAGGAGGTAGCCCACGCCTTGGCGCAGCAGGTGACCCAGTTCGAGGACATTGATCACCCGATCGGAATCGTCTGGCACGGCGGCGAACCGCTCGCCGTGGGGCAGCAGAAGTTCGCGGCCCTGCTCGCACCGTTCGAGGCGCTGCGCCGCGAGGGGCGAATTCACCACTACGTGCAGACCAACGCAACGCCCATCACCGAAACGTGGTGCGACCTGCTGGCTGCCTACGACGTCCGCGTCGGGGTGAGCATCGACGGCCCGGCCGCCGTGAACAGCGCCCGCGTCGACCTTCGGGGCAAGCCGGCCTTCGACCGGACGTTGCGCGGCATCAAGTACCTGCGCGAGCACGGCATCCCTTTTTCCGTGATCTCCGTGGTCGGCACCGACGGCATCACGATGCCGGAGGAGCTACTGGAGTTCCTGGCCACCCTGGGGTGCCACTCGGTGGGTTTCAATATCGAGGAAATCGAAGGGGCCAACACCGATCGGCAGACCCCTACCCCCGTCCAGGCTGAGGATTTCTGGTGCCGCACCCTCACCTGGACCCGGGAGCGCGGCGGCACCTTCACCGTGCGGGAAGTCGAGCGTCTGGCCGAGTACCTCCAGCTGATCCGCACCGGGCAGCGGGCCGGCTGGGACCAGCGCCGACTCGACCCCATCCCCACCATCTCCTGGAAGGGTGAGGTGGTCCTGCTCTCCCCCGAACTCGCGGACGCCCAGGCGCCCGAATACGGCAACTTCGTGGCAGGCAGCATCCTCGACCAGCCTCTGACCGAGATCCTCCATGGCGCCTACCGGCTGCGCTACGTGCGCGACTTCCTCACCGGCCTGGACCGCTGCCAGGCCGAATGCGAATTCTTCGACTTCTGCCGCGGCGCTCAAGCCTCCAACCGCTACTTCGAAAACGGCAGCCTCACCACCACCGAAACCAACTACTGCCGGACCTCCCGGCAGGCCCTGGTCACGGCCCTGTCCACCCTCGCAACGAAGGAGACAACTGCATGACGGTCCTGGACAGACTCGCCACCTCCGATGCCCCCATCGTGATGGAGTTGACAGCTACGCACGACGCCCAACCCCAGATGGTCGTTGAAGCAACATGGGATAACCGGCCCACATGGGACAACTGGACTAAGAGTCCGGCACCCTTTGATAATCGCCCAACCTGGGACAACTGGAACAAGAAGTAGCCGTACCGCTGCTGGCGCGCCCATGCCCCTCGGCGTGCCAGCAGCGCCGGCGACCGAATGACCGCGCTGAGAGGTTGTTGATGGACACCCGCAGGATCCGCCGCACGAGCGTCACGCTTCCCGCCCTGAACGAGCCGGGCCTCTACCTCTCCAACGTCACCTCGCTGGAGGGGGGCCGCGGCCGGGTAGCAGAGTTCAACTACGCCGACGCCGAGCTGCGCGACCTCGACCTTGCCGAGACCCACCTGATGCACGGACGGGTCGGCGGGCTCAAGACCCAACGCACCCGCTTCGACAAGCTCCGTGTCGACTCCGTGGAATTCTCCGGCTGCGACCTGTCCTCCCTACAGTGGGCCGACAGTAAGGTCTCCCGTGCCGTCTTCCGCGACTGCAAGCTGATGGGCGCCGTGCTCGAAGACGTCACGCTCGACAACGTCCTGTTCGAGAACTGCAAGCTCGACTACAGCACCTTCACCCGGATCAGGGCCGCCGGATCCGTGATCTTCTCCAAGTGCTCGCTGCGCGAGACCACGTTCATTGCCGCTGACCTGGGCTCCGCCTTGATCGACGACTGCGACCTTCGGCAGACCGAGTTCGACGGCGGCAAGTACAGCGGCCTCGACCTCCGGGGCAACGACCTCTCACAGCTCCGTGGCCTCTCCTCGCTCAAGAAGATCGTCATCGACCAGGTACAGACGCTTCAGCTCGCCGAGGCCCTTGCTGTCGAGCTGGACGTCACCTACGGAGAGAACCTCCCGGAGTAGAAGCGATGAAAGGGGCGGCTGTGGGCATACGGCTCGCGTTCAGTGAGTCCGAGAAACTTGTCGGCCGGTGCGAGGTCGCCTCCGTCCGGCTGACCAGCGATGAGGAGGGATACGACGACGGTGCTGTCGTCCCGCACGGGCACTGGCAGCCTCTCACCCACGAGGACGCCAAATGCCTGCAAGCAGGCGACGCCACCCCGGAAAGCGTCCGGATCGAGCTAATACGTCGGCCGCTGCTACCTTTCGCAACGGACGACGTGGCGGGGCGCCTGGACGCCGCCGCCCGCCTCGACTCGCTGCCTCGCTGCTGGCCCACGGAACTCCTGGGCTGCACCGCCAGCACCGGGGACACAGCCACCACCACGCAGGACCCCGCCAACGGCCTCCGCATCGGCCTGCACGTCGACAACTTCGACCGGCTCCCGTACAACCGGCGCCACGAGAGCCGCCGACGCCTCTGTCTCAACCTAGGCCCCGGCTCGCGCTACCTCCTGGTCGCCGACCGAGACATCCAAAAGATCTGCCGAGCCCTCGGCGCCGACGCACAGAGCCACTACCCCCACACCGAGGACATCCGCCGGTACCTCGCCGACGGCCACCCGCTGCGCTGCCTGCGCATTCGCTTTGGGCCGGGCGAGGGCTATATCGCGCCGACCGAGCTTCTACCGCACGACGGTTCCACCAGTGGTATCGAGCAGCCATCGGTCGCCGCCTTCTGGCTGGGCCGGCCGCCGAGTCCCCAATAGCGAACTTCACCGCTGGGGCAGGAAGATGAGATACCACTCCTGCCCCAGCGTGGCGGCCCCGCGACGCCCGTGCCGCTGCTTCGTCTGGGCGCAGGTGCTCGCCAGTGCGTCCCCCGCCGAGGCCAGCCCGACGACGTTGCCGCCGCCATCGCCTTCCTCGCCTCACCGTCCGCATCGTTCATCACAGGCCAGTCGTTGCACATCGACGGCGGCTGGCTGCTCCACTGATCACCGCACCACCGAACCGAAGGAGACCGACCCATGAAGCAGCGCGTCCGCGCCATCCTGATCACCCAGGACGACACCCTGCTCCTGATGAAGCGCATCCGACCCGACACCGCCCCCTACTGGGTGATCATCGGCGGCGGCGTTGAGGACAGCGACGCCAGCCGCGAGGACGCACTCCTGCGCGAGGTCCGCGAGGAGATCGTCGGCGAGGCCGAGATCGGCCGCCTGTTCCACCAACTGGAAAACCCCAAGGGCGAAACCGAATACTTCTACCTCGCCCACATCACGCGGTGGAACTTCGACGACAGGACCGGACCCGAGTTCCAGCGGGACGACCGCGGCGAGTACCTCCTCGACGAGATCCCCCTCAGCACTGAGGCCCTCGCCAGCGTGAACCTGCTGCCCGAGGAGATCTCCGACGTGCTGCGCGAGGCCCTCGAACGCGGCGATCTGCACACCACGGTGTAACCGCTGGCTGTTCGCGATTCGCGGACAAGGCGGGGCGACCGGCAGCGCGACGCCCGTGCCGCCACTTCGTCCGGGGCACGGGTGACCGCCGTGCGTGTCCGGGCCGACAGCGTGAGTGGGGTCAGGGACCGATGGTGCATGCCTGGTTTCTCAGTAGCCGTCGATTCCGATGATGTTGCCGAACGGGTCGACAAGCTGTGCGATCCTGCGACCTGTGCCGTCCCCTACGTCGAGGGGCCCGCGGTGGTGAGTGCACCCGGCGCCGAGCAGCATCTCGCGTGCAGTTTCTAGGTGGTCGACGGACCAGTACGGCACGGGACTGCCGCCGCGCTTGTTGCGCTGCTCGTCGAGCATGTGAAAGCCCATCTCGATGCCGGCGACGTCGAGCCAGGTATAGACGTTGGTGCCGGCGACGTCGCGGTGTACGGGGGTGTCGAGGACGTGTGACCACCATCGGGCAGACTTTTCGGGGTCCTCGGAGAAGATCATGACGGTGCGGATTCCTTTGAACATGGTGCCTCCGTGGGCCTCGGTGGGCGCCGTGCCGGCAGTCCTTGACTGCACTGAGGGCTGCTGTGGGACGGTCGGGCAAGCGAAGATGAGCGGTCGCCGGGCTGCTGCGACCCCTAAGGCGACGTCGGGGGATCAGGGTCCGCGGCAGGGCGAATCTGCCTGCGTCAGCCGGTTCAGGACCAACGGGTGGTGCGGTACGTGCGCTCAGGACAGACCGCCCTTCGGGGGGAGTTCCGTGATCGGTGACGGCGCGGTGAGCGGGATCCCCCATCGCGTCCTGGCGATTCGTGCCGCCTGCTCCGCTTGCTGATAGCCCTGCTCGCCCCAGCCCAGGAGGGCGGCGGCCTGATGGGGGGTGGCCAGCAACCGGGCGAACCGTCGCCCGGTTGCCGGATCAACCAAGGAAGGCCCGGCCCCGACGATTGGCGCGACCAGCCGCAGTCGGGCGCACTCGCCGATCCCTCCGTAGACCTCCCCGGTGGCGTCGTAGACCCAGCCCAGCCGCTCCACCTCGCCGAGGGTCAGTTGCGCTTCCTCTGCGGCCTCGCGTACCAAGGCGGCTTCCGGCGAGGCGTCGGTGGGTTCAACGGTGCCGCCGGGCAGCATGGCCAACGGATCTTCCGGGTCGATGACCAGCACTACCCGGCCGTCGGGGGCGAACAGCCAGCCCCACGCCTGCCGGATGGGGAGGTCTTCTGGGGCGCGGCCGGGATGCCAGGGCCAGTCGCGTCCGGCCCGGGGCCGGGTGTGCACCTGGTACCGGTCCAGGGGCGGAACGGGGCCGACGTGCCGGCCTCCGCTGAGGTGGGCGGTGATGCCGGCCAGGCGGGCGCGCAGCGCGGCCAGCAGGATCTGTGCGTCGACCGGGACCATCCGCTCGGCCGCCGCCCGCGCGTCGAGGAACTCGTATCCGCTCAGCTCGTCCTCGGGCAGACGCATCCTGGCGATGTCCCGCGGGGTGAGAGTTCCGCCGTCCATCACGTAGCGGACCTCGCCGGGAAAGGGCATTCCCTCGGTGCGGTCCGGGTGCCCGGGGGCGAGCCAGTGCACGGCCAGAAGCCGTCCCAGTGGCATCGACAGGCCGAGCTCCTCCTGGACTTCACGCCGACAGGTCTCATCGGGGCCTTCGCCTGCTTCTACGCAGCCGCCCGGCAGCAGCCACTGCGTGCGGTAGGTCGGCTTGACCAGCAGGACACGGCCGATCTCGTCGGTGAACAACGCCGCCGCGCCGAGCCAGACCGAATGCCGTGAGCGTGCGTATTCCTCGTGTGACATCTCTGGTTGTCCCGGTGCGGCAGCCGAGGTGCTGCTGGCGGAGGTGTCCACTGATGCTCCTTCGGTAGAGGGACGCTGATCGCGCCAGGGGAGCGGAGAGGCTCCGCTCCCCTTCGGGCTATGGCAGGGCTGTCTGCTCCAGGTAGCAGACCGATCGGGTGTGGCGGGCGCGGGCGACCGCCTGGAGTCGGGCGAAGGAGGGCGTGGACATCTCCTTCTTCCAGACGTCCAGTGACTTGACGGCGACCTCAGTGTGTTCGTCCGGGTCCAGGACGATTCTGTCGATCTGTTTCCTGGTTAGCCGGCCGCCGTCGAAGATGAATCCGATCTTGTGGGTGGTCCACTGCCCGAGCGGGGGCAGGAAGTGCACGGCCAGCAGCTGCGGTTCGACAGCGAGAGCTAAGCCCGTTTCTTCGAGGCATTCGCGGAGCGCGCACTGCCAGGGCGTTTCGTCCGGGTCCATGTTGCCGCCGGGCCACTGCCACAGGTCAGGGGTGCGAGCAGCACGCAGTTGGAGCGGGCGGTATGCCTCGTCCGTGACGAAAAGACACCCGTAGACGGTGGCTTTGGGCAAGGTCGCGATGTACTGCTCGGGAGGCAGCCACGTGCCGCTCATGCTGTCTCCCCAGGGGACGGACGGTCGGCAGCCGACACAGCGAGAAGGAACTTGGCGGCCTTCGCCGCCAGTTGACGTCCGAGATACTGCTCCGCGTCGTCGGGGCGCATGCGCGCGAGGGCGACCATGCCCGTGATGATGACGTCTGCGACCTCGGCGTGGACGTCCTGCCAGGTGTGGCTGTCGCCCTTGCGGGGGTTGGTGCCGCGGGCACCGATGACGGCTTGGGAGGTTTCCCCGGTCTCCTCGGAGATCTTCAGCACCTGCAAGGTCCACTGCTCTGCTTGATCCAGGCCGCGTGCGTCGTCGTGGGCGTCGAAGCGACGGGCAAGACGCCCAATCGTCTCCCAGGTGTCCTTCTCCACCGGGCCGGGCCCTGCCGACGGCGGCGTCGCCGGCTCCGTCCTCGAGGTCATCGGCCGCCTCCCGCCTCTGCGAAGACCGCTGCTTCGAGCGTGGCCTGCTCGTCAGGGTGCTGGCCCGGCCACTGGAAGACCAGGCGGGAGGAGGTCTTGTCCAGGATGTGCCCGGTGGGGAGTTCGTGGTCGGGAGTGCCCGCGGGGTGCACGGTCATCTGCGGGTAGCCGGTCCCGCGCACGTGCTGGTCCCAGGACCGTACGCAGGCGGCCATCTGCTCCGCCAGGGACGGCCCGGCCGGGCCGACGGAGTGGACGATGAACTCGGAGCGGCGCTCTTCAGGCGTCTCTCCGTCCTTGACCAGGACGTGAGTGAGGTAGGCCAGTGAGCCGTCCGCCACGGTGGCGGCGGCGTCCGCGCCGCGCGGGAGGTCGGCCAGAGCAGTGTCCCGGGCGTCGGCCAGCCGGCAGAACCCCGGCAGGGTGGTGGCCGCATAGAGCTGCAGGGTCTCGAAGGACTCCATCCCCGCAACGGTGACGCCGGTGGGCAGCTCATGTCGCGGACCTCGCAACGCGTCCTCCAGGCCGGCGGGATCCGGGGGCGTGCCGTCCTCGTGGCACAGCTGGAGTTCGCCCCCGGCCACGTTGGTGATCGGGGTGCTGCGGGCGGCGGCGCCGCGATCGCGGACGAACCCGCAGTAGGTCCACTCCCGTGCGTGCAGCACGTCTCCGTGCCGCTGGAGCGCGATGGCGCGGGTGTAGCCGTGGATCTCCAGCGGCAGCACCAGATAGCGGCCCTCGGCCAGCTGCTCTCGCCAAGCTGGGGAGATGTCCCAGCAGTTGTGGGTGATCATGCTGCCGTCGAAGCCACCGCGCGGCACGTGCCCGGGCGCGCCCTGGCTGCCGTCGCCGAGCAGCACCGTTACCTGTCCGCGGCCGGCCTCTGCGGTGAACCGCTGGGTGCGCTGGACGACGTACGGGTCGAGGTCCACGGTGACCACGCGCCCGGCCGGGGCGACGACGTGGGCGATCAGCTCGGCGTTGTAGCCGCCGGAACCGGCCTCGAACACCATCATCCCCGGCTCCAGGCGCAGCTTCTCGATCATGTCGGCTTGCAGCCAGGCCGCGCTCACCGAACTGACCGCCGTCCCCGTCTCGTCCCGGCTGGTGACGACGGCAAGGTCGTCGTCGTAGGCGATCCGCAACGGGCTTTCCGGGGTGAACCGGTGCCGCGGCACCGTCCTCAACGCGTCTTCCACTGTGGCGGAGGGAGCCCAGCCTCCGGCGATGACGTGCTCGGTCATCTCCTGCCGCCGACGGATGGCTTCGGCCGGTTCGCCGCCGACAGCCGGGGGCGCGATCGCATGCGGGTAGGAGTGCACCGGCGGCAGGCTGGGCAGGACGCCGGGCCACACCGCTTCCAGTGCGTGGGCGGTGGGTGTGAAGAGGGCTCCGAGGTCGGTCAGGGCGTGCAGGTCGTGCCACTCCCACCGCCGGAAACGGTGCGGTTCGGGCAGGCCGAGCGTTCCGCCCCACACACTGATGCGCACCACTGCGGACAGGCGCCGGACGTCCGCACGGTCGTCGTGGAGGATGGTCAGCAGGTGGGCGTCGCCGATGTCGGCCGTCAGGCCGGTCTCCTCGGCCAGCTCCCGCACCGCTGCCGCCTGGAAGGACTCGCCGGCCTCGACGCGCCCGCCGGGCAGCTCCCACATCCCCCGCGTCGACCGGCCGAGCAGCACGCGCCCGCAGTCGTCGGTGACCACCGCACACACCCCTACGACGGACTGCGGCTCCGGCCGGCCCTTCTCCACCGCGGCGAAGTCCCCGGTGGGACCGCGCAGCACCAGGACCGCCAGGCCCTCCGCCTCGAACCGCTCCACCTGTGACCATCCCTCCGCTAGCAGAGCGATCTCCTCCTCGTCCATCGCGATGAGTCGTCGCTCCTCCGGCGTGGTCGCCACCACAGGAGTGATCACCACCAGTGCGCCGCCCGTCCGCAGGCGCGCGGCGAGGCGGTGCAGGACCCGGGTGCGATCGTGCAGGAAGGGGAACACCAGGCGCAGGGTGATCAGGTCGTAGCCGCCGTCGCTCAGCTCTGCCGGATCGTCGTGCTCGATGTCCAGGCACAGCCACCGCACCCGCTCGGCGCCTGCGCGCTCCTTCCGGGCACGGGCCAGGGCACCTTCGGCGAAGTCGACGGCATCGACGGTGTAGCCGAGTTCGGTGAGGAAGGCGGCTAGCTCACCGGTGCCGCAGCCCAGCTCCAGAGCCCGCCCGTCGTCCGGGGCGGGCGCGTGCCGGGCGAGCAGGGACCTTTCCGAGTTACGGAGTGGTCGAAACCCGCGACCATCCTTGTAGTGCTGAGACCAATCGGCTCGGTCGTATGACACAGGGTCGCTCCTTGTCAGCGGTGGTGTACGGCGGTTCACACGCGATGGATGGCACGAAGGTGTGCCAGGTGCGGCCGGACCGCCCGAGCAGGTCGGGCTGCCGCGGACTGCTCGGGCCGGTCGTGGGCTGTTCGGGCACCGCGTCCGACGGGGTCGCAGATCGCTGATCGCGAGCACAGGCGGTCCGGACTTGGACAGAGGGGCAGTTGCGGGGCCTTTGCCGCAGCTGGAGTCGAATGGACGCTCGGTGCGAGGTCAGGTGACGCTGCTGTGCTGGGCATCTGGAACCGGGGGCAGCCAGGAGACGGCGTCCTCGCGGAAGCTCTGGTTGACCGGCACGAGGCCGGACGCGTCATCGAGTGCCGAGAGGGTGATCGCGATGCTGTTGGTCCCGTCGTCGAGAGCGCACAGCTGGCTGCCGCAGCCCGGGCAGAAGCCACGCCGGGAGTCCGGCCAGGTGTAGTGCCAGACCGGTGCGCCGCCCTCCCCGGTCCAGGTCAGGCCGCTCAGAGGGAAGGAGACCCAGGACATCATCGGGCCGCCCGACAGCCTCTGGCAGTGCGTGCAACTGCAGGTGTGGGGATAGTCGGCCTGGCCAGTGATGGTGAAGCGGATCCTCCGGCACAGGCACCCGCCGGACCGCAGGGTGCTGTCGGCCCTCATGCTCATAGGCTCGTCTCCTGTGGTGATGTGGGTCATTGCGTTGCCTCCTCGGTGACGGTGTGCGGCGTGGGCAACCGCCAGGTCAAGGCGCCCTGCCCGCGGCCGGCGCTCACCCACTGTTCGCCGTCGGGCTCAAGTTCGAGCCGGTAGACCTCCGGCTCTCCGGCGACCCGCCACCGGACGGTCGTCTCGCGGATCTCGGCCCAGATGTCCCGCGGGCCACTGGCTGTGACCGCCCATGTGCCGGTTTTGTCCGGGCGGGCGGCCATCCAGGAACCGCAGCCGGGCGCGCCGATTACGAGGTCGTCGACCCCCCTGTGCCGCACCAGGCCCGGGTGCAGGGCGTCCAGCGCGAGCCAGAAGCCGCGGGCCTCATCCGACGGCGGAACCCCAGCGGATCGGAAGGCCCGGGCCTCCGCGCTACCGGCGGACCGCGCTGTGATGCGCTCGCGGAACGCTGCGGACAGGAAGATCTGCTTCCGGCCGTGCCCCGCCCGGTGGGCGAACTCCACCGCCCGCAGGTGCGAGCTGACCCGCCCGTCCGGGCACCGGGAGATCACCGCCAGCGCGGGCCACGACGGCGACGTCGTCGTGATGTGCATCAGCATCCGCCCTCCTGGGGCGAGTTGATCCACCAACGCTCCCGGCACGCAGGGGAGGGCGAACGAGACGAAGATCCGGTCGTACGGGGCGCGCTCCGGCCAGCCGTCCTCCCCGCTGCCGCTCACCACGGCGGGCCGGTACCCCAGGGCCCCCAATCGAGCCTGCGCGGCTACCGCGATGTGCTGATCTCGGTCGAGGGTGACCACGCCGGTGTCCCCGCAGATGTGACAGGCCACCGCTGCGGTCACCGCGGCTCCGGTGCCGATGTCGAGTACCCGATGTCCGGGCCGCAAGTCCAGCTCCTGCAGCAACGAGGCGGTCAGACTCATCACGGTCGACATGGACGTGATCACCCCGCCCGACCGGGCACGGCCGGTCCGGCCCAGGAGGGATTCTGCGTTGTGCTGGATCGGCACGCTCTCGCCGCTATACAGCACCGCGAGCAGCTCCTCACGGTCACCCGGCTTCGACCAGTCCAGCAGGTCCCAGCGCGGCGGACGTTCATCGAGCGCGCTACGCCTCACGTACGCCTGCGGCATCAGCACCTCGCGCGGTAGCGCGAGCAGGGCCTCACGCACCGGGCCGGCGCCGAGGGCACCGGCTGCCTCCAGCTGGGCGATCATCGCCGTCCGAGCAGCCGCTGCTTCACCTGCGGGGCCGGTCCTGGGCCGCCTGCCCCGGTCGGCCGGGCTCTGCCGTGGTAGCGCGTCGCCTTGCGTGCCCGTTCGGTTCGCTCCTTGGCTCGTCTCAGCGGTCATGACCAGCCCATCTCCGTGTAGAGGCGGCCTGCGCGGATGCCGTTGATGGCTGCTCTGGTATACGGAACGACCGGCTCGGGGAGCTCTTCGGGATTCCAGAAGCGCCAGCCGATGCATTTGTCGGGCTCCCGGATCTCGGGAGTCCCGGACCAGGACCGGGCCCGGAAGACCAATCCCATCCGCGGGGTGTAGCCGGGGGCGTCCACGAGGTGGACCACGTGGGCGAGTTCGACGTCTCCGGGGTCGATCACCAGCCCGGCTTCCTCCTGAGCCTCCCGCACGAGGCAGGTCACGGCGCTTTCGCGCTCGCAGTGGCCCGCGAGGAAGTGGTGCATGGAGGCGGCGTAGGCCGAGTCGGGGTGGCGCAGCCCGAGCAGCACTCGCCCTTCGGTGTCCTCCAGGTAGAGGTGGACGCCGATGACGTTCAGAACGGTCCCGCTCGGCGCGGGTACCTGCGTGGTCGGTGGACGGGGCGTCCCCGCGAGCCCGGACCCGCCTGATGCCAGGCCGGCGGCCCCGCCTGCACGTGCAGCGTGGCGCTTCACCAGATCGACGGTTGAGGGGCTGATCCGCAGCCGGGGGAGGACCTCCGGGTCGAACCACGCCAGCATCACGCCTTCGGTCAGGGTGAGGTCGGCAGGGGCGCCGTTCCAGCGGCCCGAGTAGATGGCGATGGAGATCGTTGCGCCGTCGTCGCTGCGCGCTTCCTCGACGGCGAACGGCTCCAAGTCCGGCAGATCGAGGCCGGCTTCTTCCCGCAGTTCCCTGCGGACGGTCTCTTCCAGCGACCGGTCCTGCGCTTCACGGCCGCCTCCCAGGAGCGACCAGGCTCCCGGTTCCCAGATGCCGGGAACGTCATCACGCAGGTGAAGGAGGTACTGTCCGGCGTCGTTGTGGATCAGGGCCGAGGCATTCACTGGCTCGGCTACGGGGGCGGAGGAGCCGAGCTTGAGCAGCTTTTCGCGCAGCGTGGGCGAGGTGACGCGGTCCAGGGAGCGCCACTCCCACCCGGAGACTTCTTCGGCTTGGAGGGTGATGGCCGCCTCGCGCTCGACGAGGCGGAAGGGGAAGCGCAGGTCGTAGTGCTGGTGGGCCGATTCGTTCTTCGCCGGACTGGCGTCGATGTCGTGCACATCGATGTCCAAGGGCACACCGGCGTACCCGGGCCAGGCGGATACGGCGTGTGGTGGGATGCCGGCCTCTTCGTGCAGTTCGCGCAGGGCCGCCGCGGCGAGCGTCTCATCGCCGGGCTCGGTGTGGCCGCCAGGGGCGAGGACCTTCCCGCTGGCACGGTGATGGATGTGCAGCACCCGGCCGGTGTCGTCGATCAGGATGGCGCCACAGGTCACGTGGCCGGGGAGGGTAGTGCGACTGGTCGGGTCGGCAGGGCGGTCGAGAGCCGTCAGGAGAGCGTCAAGACCGGAACGCTCGTCCGGGTGGCGTTCGAGATACGCCTCGACGGTGCTGCGGATGAGGGAGCGGCTGGGCGGCATGTCATCACCTCGGAATCGACAGGAGGGGAAGTTCGGCGCTGGAGCGCCGCCTGGGGAGGGTGTTCGGCGGGGTTCTGTGAGCAGTGCTCACCGGGCTCTCTTGTGCTCACGCGTGTCTTCGCGCCGAGGTGCGGGGAGTCCGTCTGCCGGGGGAAGGGCGATTCCGTACTGGGCGGCCTGCGCTTGGAACATGCCGTGGTAAAGGCCACCGGCGGTCATGAGCTGGTCGTGTGTGCCGTGTTCGGCGATGCGCCCGTCGTCGAGGACGTAGATGTGGTCGGCGGTGGTGGTCGCGGCGAGACGGTGGGTGATCAGCACGACCCCGGTGCCGTTGCCGGCCATGGACCGCAGGCGCTCGAACGCTTCGATCTCGGCGTGCGGGTCGAGGGCGGAAGTGGGTTCATCCACCAGGAGGAACGGCGCGTCGCGGTAGCGGCTGCGTGCGTTGCCCAGCTTCTGCCACTGTCCGCCTGAGAGCTGCACGCCGCGTTCATAGCCCTTGAAGACGATGGAGTCCCATCCGTGCTCCAAGCCCTCGATCAGGTCGCCCACGTCGGCGGCCTGTGCAGCGGCCTTGACCTGGGCCATGTCCCGTGGGCGGTCCCCGGCACCGACGGCGATGTTCGCGGCGGCCGTCATCTGCCAGTGCGGAAAGTCCTGCGCCAACAGCCCGATGGAGCCGAAGACCTGGGCCCGGTCGGCCTCGCGTACCTCCACCCGTTCCCCGTTCGCCCCCTCCCACCACAGCTCTCCGTTGCTGGGCAGCAGCAGCCCGGCCAGGAGCTTGGCCAGCGTGGTCTTGCCGGAGCCGTTCGCGCCCACCAGCGCCGTCACCTCGCCCCGGCGCACGGTGACGCTCACCTCGCGCAGCGAGGGCGTCGTCGCCCCTGGGTAGATGAAGGAGAGGTCCTGGACCTGAATCGCCCGCACGGGGGAGGGGAGCGGTGCACCCGTCGTCGGGATGGCGTGTTTCGCTGCCAGCTCGGTGGCTACCTCGGTGTCGCCGAGCTGCAGCATCTCCTCGTACATGCGGTTGACTTGCTGCACGAGGGAGGTGAGCTGGGCGGTGGAGTTGCGGATCGCGACCACGGCGGTGCCACCGACCGCCAGCGGAAGTCCGCCGCTGGTCAGCAGCCACCACAGCACCCCGTAGCAGCCCAGAGACGCCACACCGGAGAACGCGCCGGCGACGAGGTCCGTGCGAGCCTGGGCCCGGGCCAGGCGCCGCTGCTCGGTTTCCATCAGCCCCGACATCTCGCTGTACCCGCGCAGCAGCAGCGCGGAGGCCGCGTGCACCCGGATCTCGCCCGCCGCGTGCGGCATCGTCAGGTACTGCAACAGGGTGGACACTGCCCGGCGGTGGTCGACCCAGTGCAGTCGCGAGATGTATTCGCGCCGGGCGGACCGCACAGCTCCCCAGCCCTTGGGAAGGGCGATGGCCAGCAGCATCGGAAGGAGAGCCCAGTGCAGCGAGGCCAGCACGACGGCCGCGGCCACCATGCCGATCACGACGCCGGAGGCGCCCACGGACAGGCCGAGCATCCGCCTGGCGGAGTCGGTGCCGAACTTCCCGGCCTCCAAGTGCCGCTGCACGTCCGGCTGTTCAGTAGCCTCGACCTCCACCCGTGCGAGGGCACGGTAGTACTGGGTGGAGACGGCCCGCTCGACCTGCGGTTCCAGCCGTCCGGACATCGCTGTCGACCAGGCCGATAGCAGGGCCGTCCCCACGGCGACGACCGCCAGCACCAGCAGCGCAGGCACTGACTGCCGCAGCTTGTCTCCGGTCGGGCCGTCCGCGAACAACTGGTTGAGCACACCGTTGACGGCCACCAGGCCGAGCGCGGCCGTCACACCCTGTGCGATTTGCGAGACCACCAGGCCGATCAGTGCCCTTCGGTCTGCGGTCCATCCGGCCCGTAACACGACACCGACCATGCGCGGCAGCGCTGCGGCCATCTGCCCGAACCGCATACGGGCGACCGCACCTTCATGCCCAATGAACGCCTGGTCCCAGCGCAGCCGTCCCCCGAACAGCTCGCGTTCCGCCGCTGAGACGCCGTCCGCGTCTGCCTGCCGGCGCTTCATGCGGATGCCTCCGTCGCGGTCGCGCCTCACAGCCCGGGCTAAGCGGGTCACATCGATCCGCAGCTTCATACCCACCACCACGTATCCGGACGGGATGAGTGGAGAGCACGTTGGGAAGAGGCGTCAATCACGTGACTGGGGAGGCCCGCCGCTACGGCCGCGGGCCGCCACCGTTCGAATCGAATGGGCTGATGTGCGTCGACCTGCACAGGGTTCATGGCTCCTCCAGAACGAGCGTTGGTGGGCACAGGCGCTCTAAAGAACGGCCCGTCCTGCTCCCCGTAACGGGTGAAGAGGGGGCAGTTAGTGGATGCACGTTCTATTCGGTGGCGGAAGGTGGGCGCGGCTTTGGTTGTGGATGCAGGCCGGCACTCGAACGGTGCGTTTCACTCCTTCGTGGGCTTGCGTCGCCTTGGTCGATGCAAGTCCGGGAGGGGTGTGCGGGCATCGCCCGGAGGGCAGTGGCGCTGGCGGTGCCGCTGCCCTGGCGGGCGGGGTGTTTCACGTCATGCTCCTGGGTGGCGGTCGTGGGTTGATCTCAAACGGGAGTCGTCATGGGGCAGTCCGTTGGGCGGTGCCGGCCCTTCGGATGCGGATGATTCGTAGGCGGCGGGTGTGCGGCGCAGGTGGGTGGTGATCGCTTGGCGCAGTGTCGGCCGGACGGATTGTCTGCGGGACGGTCGCAGAAGACCGCGGAGGTCGACTTCCGCTTTGTCTACGGCCTCAGTGAGGGTCTGCATGTGGGTTGTTGAGAGTTGCCCTGTGCCGAGCCCTGAGGCGGTGAGCACGGCGCCAAGTTTCTGCATCTGGGTGCTGGTCAGGTGGGGACGGGTTACGGAGTGGTTCAGGACGTCGCGAGCGGAGTAGGCGTCGAGAATGGCCACGTTCGCCACGGCATCCTGCAGCGGGGGCGTGTGGGGGCTGGTTCGGTCATGGGCCAGATCGAGCGCGGTCAGTCCGGCTCTGGTCTGGAAAGCTGCTGTCGAGGGGTCGGGCGTAGCTATCAGTGCGGCTGCCCCTTGCAGAGCGAGGTCCAACTCCTGCTGCGGCGCGGGCGAGACCGCGGGCCGGCAGTGGAGACGCAGGAGGGCCGCGATGGCGTGCTCCCACGGTTCCGTGGGGACGGTGGTGTCGATCGTGTCGCGAGCCTGTTGGTCGAGGCCGCGTTCCATCAGCGCCATGATCTGGAGTTGGCGGCCGTCGAGGAGGCGTCTTCCGATGCCGCGGTGCTTGGCCATGATGTCGGCGGCCTCGGTCCAGCGGCCGATCCGTGCCAGGGCGCGGGCGCCGTCGACGAGCACGGTGACCCACAGTTCCTGGCAGACCTTGCGGTGGTTCGCGTCCGTGTCGGTCAGTGCCCACAGGTCGACGGTGCGTCCGTGGATCTCGGCTGCCCCGCGCTTCTGGGCGGCGCGGTAGAGGCGGGCAAGGACGTTGTAGGCGGCTTCGCCGTCGCCCTCGCGGGTCAGCAACCGGGAGACATTGATAAGGGGCATCAACGACATCACAGCGACATCGCCCGTCAGGCGCCCGGCGGCCGCGAAGACTTGGTGCTGTCTCCAGCACAGGTCGGCTGCCAGGGCGGGCATCCCTACGTCGGAGGCGATCAGCGCGGCATAGTTGAGGACCCCGCAGGCACGTGCCACCAGGTCGTGGTGGCTCGCGCCTGCGGGTGCGATGGACAGCGCGTTGAGGTGGGTGATGCGGTCGTCCAGCGGGAGCGCCGGCGCCTTCGAGCGGCAGACCAGAGGGATGCGGCTGGCCATCGCGGGGAGCATCGGCTCAGCCCTTGCGCGGCCAGTCGACGACGAGACGGCCGTACGTCTTGTCGATGATGAAGCGCGGGTCGGCCGCCGCGAGCTTGTCGCGGGCGTCCCCAACCGCCATGCGGAAGGCGGGCTCCGGCCCGGTGTTGCCCCAGCCTGCATCCCAGTCGCGGATCTCGCTCACGACCTGTTCGGCGAGCGCGTCGCCTCGGGAGCCGTGGCCGAGTACGCCGATCTCCCAGAACCGGCCCTCGTCGTCCTCCCCTTCGCGGATGGTCAGATAGGCCAGGGAGTCGCAGTCGAGCGCGGCCATGGAGCCCCAGCCGAAGTGCGGGGTGAAGCCGGGGCGAGCGCCGGGCAGGCGCGACAGGCCATTGGGCAGCACACAGGCCAGGTACAGGTACAGCCACTCCCACGGGTCGCCCTGGCGGAACTTGACGCCGGTGTAGATCTTGGTCTGCGGCTGGTCCAGGACGGTGCGGATCGCGTCGTGGTCCACGTTCTGCTCGCTGAAGGTCTCCAGCCGGACGTTGCCCTCGCCGGCCATGGGCACGAGGGTGTAGATGTCGTCGCAGACGCCCTTGCGCAGGGGAATGAAGGTGGCCATCTCGCAGGAGACGGTCTTCCAGTTGTCGCCGTCCCGCTCGAAGGCAAAGCTCCGGCTGATGCTGCCGCGAATCCGCATGGGCAGGACCAGGCGTCCGCCGGGGGCGAGCTGGTCGAAGATCTTCACGGGGAGGTCGCCCGCACCGACGGTGAACTGGATGCGGTCGTACGGGGCGTGCTCGGGAAGTCCGGCGGCGCCGTCGGCCAGCATGGCGGTGACGTTGGTAGCCCCGGCCTGGGCGAGGTTCTTCTGGGCACCTGCGACGAGGTCCTGGTCGACGTCCAGGGTCCACACGTGCCCGCTGGGGCCGACGAGCTTGCCCAGCAGGCGGGCGTTGTAGCCGGTGGCGGCTCCGGCCTCCAGGACCTTGTGGCCGGGCTGCGCACCCAACTGTTCGAGCTGGGTGGCGACGATGGAGGGCGCGGAGATGCAGGAGATCATCTCGCCGTGCTCGTCGTGCTTGATGGGGACCGCGTCCTCCTTGTACGCCGACTCGATGTCGACGCCGGGCAGGAACTGGTGGCGGTCGGTGGTACGGAAGGCATCGATGGTGCTGGGGGTGCGCAGGTGGCCGCTGTCGACGAGGCGGTTCGCCAGGGATTCGCGCAGTTCGGCGGGGTCAGTGACGGCTGTCACGGTGGTCTCCATTCGAGCGAGGTTAGGGTCCGCAAAAGTGGACCGGCGGGTAGACGCGTCAGCGCCTTCCCCTGTGGAGAAGGCGACTTGGCGGCCCAACCACGCAGTGGCGGCCTGCACGGTGGCAGGCACGCCGGCGCGGTTGAACGCGAAGATCGCGTGATGGGCGAGGACGGCGCGCAGACCACGTATCAGTCGTCCATCAGCGGCGAGCTGACGCAGGCGACGGCCTGCGTCCTTGAAGGCGGCGACGCGCTCGGCCCAGCCCGGTTCAGCGTCCGGCCGACGGCCGGCGTCCGCGTTCATCAGACGCCGCATAGCCGAGACTGAGCGGTCGAGCGCGGTCCCGGTGGGCGGAGCGACGGGGGGCCGCAGGGCGGCGAGCTGGGACCAGACGTCTCCGGCCTCGAACGGGTCCAGGCCGGCTTCGCGAATCATGGCGGACAGCAACATCACGCAGCGCTCGCGGGTGCCGGGGCTTCCGTTCTCGGGCAGGGCGCTGCGGCTGTCGGCGCAGAACACGTCATGTGCGACGTCCATGCCCTCGGGCCCGCCGAAAGCATCGGTCTCCGGCTCGTAGACGCCGCCGACCCAACCGGTGGCCTGCTGTTCGGCGACGAGGCTGTCCAGCACGGCGGCAGAGGGGCGCTCGGTGCGCAGCCGCAGCCCTGAGTCCTTGCGCAGGAAGTGGAAGCGCTGGTCGTGCAGCGCGGCCGACAGGACCTGGGCGGCTTCGGGGCTCACCGAGCCGCCGGGGAAGGCCACACTGGCGTGCCACCAGGTCGTGTCCAGGGTGATCGGAAGGTTCTCGTCGTCGAAGTCCATACGCGTGGGCGCTCCTTGTCGGTGGGATCGGTGCGGGTCAGGTGATCAGCAGAGCGCTGGTCCAGTCCGTGGCGTTCGTGCCGATGAGGGCGAGCTGCGCGCCGCTGCGGCCCTCCATGAAGCCGGGCTTGGGCAGCCGATCGAGGTCTGCGGCCAGGCGCTGTTGCAGGTCGCCGATCGCGGGGGTGAAACGTTCGGGGGCGGGGCTGTCAGCGGCAACGGCGCGGGCGAGCGTTACCAGACCGGCCCAGCCGTGGCACAGCGTGGCGTCGGTGATCCGAGCGAGGTGGAAGCGGTCGGTCAGCGTGCGTGCGACGGTGTCCTCTGCAGCATGGCGTCGGACCGGGTCGCCCAGGGCAAGCGCGGCGAGCTGTTGGGCGCGGGCGATGCCGGGCCGGCCGTAGCACCATGACTGGCGGGCGGTCTCCGGCTCGGGCGGCTCGGCAGCGTCCAGTTGGGCGCGGGTAGTCCAGTAGCACCCGCCGAACCTGTCCAGCCAGCGCGCGAACACCTCGATCGCCTCGCGCTGCCCCGGCACCTGGACGTCGCGTCGGGCAGCGAGAGAGAGCACCGTCAGGGGACCGGCGACGCCGTGCGCCATGCCGTTGTTGCCGTGCCCGCCGGCCATCTCCTCACCTGCGGGCCCGACCGCGGACCACCATCCCGGCAGCTCCCGGCCCGCGATGCGGACCGGCCGTGACAGGGAAACGAGGTAGGCCAGCACGTCCGTCAGCCGGGCGGAGGGTGCTCCGCGGGTCAGGAGAAGCGCGCCCAGACCGGCCAGGCCGCGGATGAGGTCCCATTCCGCGAGGTTGGGCAGAGCCCCGGACGCCTGTCGTCGCCGTGCTGCGGCCAGCCGGGCATCCACGACGCGGTCGACGACTCCGCGGACGTGGCGGCCGGCATGCCCGGTGCGGGCAAGCACGAACTCCAGCGCGGGGGCTCCGTGGAACAGAGACGCGTTGCCTCCGGCGCTCACGCCGTGTGCGACGGCTTGCGTGAGGTGGCGCCGCACAGTGGACAGGTCGCCGAGCTCGATGTCCAACAACGCCATCCCAAGAGCGCCCTCGGAGAGATCCTGCGTGCGGGGTGGGAACCCCGTACTCGTCATGAACGTGCCGCCAGGGGAAGGACGAGGCTGTGGGCCCGGCCACCGATCCAGCCATCGCCGTCGGGCGGCGGTGCCTCGTGCAGGGTTGCGACGCCGATGGGGCTGGCGTCCAGGTGAGCGCGCAGCAGGTCCAGGTGCATGTCCTGGCTCAGATCGAGAGGGAGTTGCTGATCGTCCTCGGCCAGCAGCACGCGCTCCGGCACCCGGAAACGGCCTCGCCAGGCGTGCAGTTGCTCGGCCCATTCCTCGATAGGTGCGGTACGGCCGGGCAGATCCCGAGTCCGCACCTTCCACCGCGCGGCCGCGAGGATGGAGCGCCGGTAGGTGAGTGCCGGGGTGAAGGGCAGTGTCCATGCCGCGCCCCAGTCGAACCAGGTCACCTGAGGTGCGGTGGCCCGGCTGATCTCGCCGAGGAACCGAGCCATCGGGGGTGTGTAGTTGTTCCAGAGGAAGTTGATCGCGGTCGGAGCCAATAGTTCCAGGTGCGTGCCGGTGGCGATCTCAACCAGGCAGGGGCGGCCGTCGCGGACTCTGACAGCCAGGTCGGAGGGGAACAGCACACCGTCGCCAGGGTGGCGGAACTCGCCGACGCTGACGACCCGGGGCAGCACTCGCGGGGTGCGGGTGAGGAGGTCGGCCGGGACGCGCCCGGCGTGGAAGGAAAGCTGGGCCAACTCGGCGCCGGGCTCGACCGTGGGCAGATCCGTGTACATCGCCCCCGTATCCGGGAGCAGGTGCCAGAACCGTCCCGACATCGAGCCGGCCGAGCGGGAGACGGTGACCACGCGGAGCCGAAAGTTTCCTCGCTCCAGAGCCTGGACCGAGCGGGCATGTACCTGAGCGGCCAATTCGAGGTGAGGCGCGGTGAGGTTGGGCTTTTCCCCGGCCGCTTCCAGCTCCTCGATCACCGCGCCGGTCAGGGCCACGGAGCGGGTGCCTTCGACCGCTGCGGTTCCGGCCAGCTCCAGCAGGAGCCGGTCGCGTCGGGACATCGGGCGGGGAGGCTCGACCACCTTGACGAACCCGTCGGGGAAGCCCACACCTCTCTCGGGGTCTGTCGCCACCTCCACCGGCACCGCGGTGTGCTCGCCGTAGCGCTCCGTGAACCATTCGACCCAGCGGCGCCAGGCCGGAGCGCCGTTCGGGTGCGTGGCGAGCCGGGCAAGGACGGTCGCAGCGGTCTCCGCCTCGGTCAGGACTTCCCGCGGCAGCACCACCGTGGCGTCCAGCCGTAAATCGGTGGCCGCCGAGCGGTCCCGCACCTGCGCGAGCAGAGCGGGCGGTAACGGGTCGGTGGGGTCGATGACGGTGGCGGGTGCGCGCAGCGACGAGCGCAGCAGCCGCACCCGAAGCAGCTCTCCGAGCAGCTTGACGCGGCTGCGTTCGGAGGTGGCCGGGAACTCGGCGGCGAGCTTGTCCGCCAGGAGTGAGTAGCGGATGGGGGAGCGCGCTGCGTTGAGGACGAACCTGAGGGCGGGGCTGCTCAGCGCGAGGCGGAACTCGGCCTCGCCCTCGGACGGCACGTAGATGTGTCCCTCGCGCTGCTGGGCAAGGGTATTGACGCGTACGTCGACGTCGGCCATCCGCGTGCCGTCCGTCTCCCATGCGCTGATCGCCTCATCGAGCGCCACCGGGTCGGGACGGGTGACGGCCTGGTGGCGGTGGCCGAAGTGGACCTTCGCCGTGTCGCCGAACTCGATCAGCGTGACGCCGGCGAAGTAGCCGTACGGGGTGGAGCGGCGCTCGTACCGGATCGCGTATCGGGCCGTGGCCAGTGCCGCCCGGCGCACACGGCGCAGCTTTGGGAACCGGCCGTCTAGGATCCTCTGCACCTGGAGGGCCAGATCCGGGCTGGCGCTGGACACCGCCTGTCGGAAGGGGCCGTCGCCCCACACTGTGCTCAGCCACGAACGCCACTCTTCAAGCGGGGCCGCTCGCCCCGGCCAGGACGGCATGGCCGGGGCGGCGAGGTTCACCGCAGCGCGCAGCATCCCTTGCCCGGCACACTGGTACAGGCTGTGTCGCACGCGTGTCATCACCACTCCGTTCTTGGTAGGCGGGGTGCTGGCCGGACGGGCAGGTCCAGTCCGGCCAGCACTGCCGAGCTGTCCCGGCTTACGAGGTGGTGCAGGCGCTGGGACAGGAGCTGCCGCAGGTGTCGCCCGTGGTGCACATCAGGACCGTCTCGCTCGCCGGCGTGCCCTCGATGAAGGCGATGTCGAGCCCGAACGGGTCGACATCGTCGAGGATGTCGAGGGTCGGCTGCACGGGAGCGACCGGCTTCTCTGTGTGAACGGCGGTCATGCTTGCCTCCTTGGTAGTGGCTGAATGTGCAAGGTGCCTGGACCCGACCGGGCCCAGGAGCTTTGGCGCACAACTGCGCGAACCGGCAGGACGGCCTTCGGAGTTCGGCTGAAGGACAGTCCCGGAAGTCACTGCTGCTCTTTCCTCTCTTCAGGCCAGGCGTGTGGGGAGGAGCCAGTGGAGGGGAACTCCTCCCCGCACACTTCGTCCGGCACCGAGCCCTGGCGCGGGTCCGGCTGCCGGGTGGTGCACCCGCCCACCAATCGGACCGTCACGCACCGACGGCGGCGGGCGGTCTGTGGTCACGGGCCTACGGACAGGGCCTCGGTGGCGCGGCGGAACCAGTCTTCGGGCAGGCCGGTGCGCTGAGGCGTCTCTTGCTTCGCGTTCAAACGGTGCCCTCGTCGGCTGGGGCAGGGGCGGCGCTGCCGGTGCCACGGAGCAGGGCTTGGATCAGGCGCGCGAGGTTCTGCGCTCTGTGGGCGGCCCCGCGCTCCGAACAGCCAGGAGGCGGCATGTAGAGACGCCGGGCGGCTTCGCTGAGCGTCGCCTGCGGCCCGCAGCGGAGATCCGAGTCGGCCGGCAACCGGCGGCACACAGCGGCGAGCTCGCCTTCGAGGACTCGCCCATAGGCGGTGAACGCCTTCACCAGGTCCAGGCTGACGTCGACCTCCGGCAGGCTTCCGCGGTTCAGGTCCCAACTGAGGACCGTCTCGACGAGCGGCAGCATCGCGGCCTTGTCGGGGACCACCCGGGTCAGGGCAGTCACGTGACCACCTGTTTTGTGCGCCCCCACGGCATTCCTCGGGACTCGAGTCCCCGACAGCGTCGCGCTCATGACATGGCCTCCACACGCGCGGGGGGCTGGGGTGCGTACAGGGCAGGCGCGAAACCGTGACCGAGGTCGAAGCGCGGGTTGCCCAGGGCCCGCCAGTGCACGCGGTCACCGACAAATGCTGTACGGGCGTGCAGCCATCGCTCGTTGTCGAGGAGATATCCCTGGCCCGGCTTCAGGGGAAGGGGCTGTTGGTAGCGAAGAGCTGCCGCCTTGAGGTCGGGCAGGTGCGGCTGGACCATGGGGCTCCATCGGGCGAGAGCATCGAACCGCAGCCGTATGGCCATCCGTCC
This sequence comes from Streptomyces caniferus, assembly GCF_009811555.1. Taxonomy (GTDB): domain Bacteria; phylum Actinomycetota; class Actinomycetes; order Streptomycetales; family Streptomycetaceae; genus Streptomyces; species Streptomyces caniferus. The sequence continues at coordinate 76,693 of NZ_BLIN01000007.1, forward strand.
GCCGCTGTGAGGGCTGAGGACCTGGGCGGCATGTCCGTCTCCGGCGCCGAAGTACGCCGTCCTCGGCAGGGACAGGGCATCAGCAGCTTCACCACCTTTGTGATGCAGCAAGTCGGCGTGCACGCTACGTCCGTCGGTGAGCAGGCATTCGCCTCCTCGGTCGGCGGGCTGGGCGCAGACCAGCAGCATCAGACGCGGAGGATGGGGGAGGCCGGACCGTTCCGTATGTGGGTCGAGCTCTCCGTTGCCAAGGCCGGCGAACCCGGGCCGGCCGGCGTGGCGCGGGGTGTCGCGGATGGTGGTCAGCCCATCGGAGTCACTGTCGCGGTGCACGGAGATGGTCATGATGCGGGAGGCGAAGGCCCGTACCGCGTCGCGAGTGGCGAGCCCGGCGACAGTGACCAGACCATCCTTGCTCAGTTGCTCGGCGATCTGGGCCGATGCGCCCGGGGCTTTGTGATTGAGGAAGTGCGCTGCAAACAGATCACCGGGGCGCATCGTGTGACTCCTTCGTCGGCGGTCAGTGGCTTCACTGTCGAGATCGGAGGCGCAGAAGGTAAAGCGACTGATTGTCGACTCCGGCAAATCACCCAAGAGCAGTGAGCGTTGAACGCACCGTGCTACGGTCCGAACACTCCGGCACTGCCCTGCACTGCGAGGAAACTCATGACGTACACGCCCCCCACCTGGCCCGTTTCCGTCAAAGGTGTCGCCCTGGATGTGCGCGGCCGGGTGCTGCTGCTGAAGAATGAGCGTGAGGAGTGGGAGCTGCCCGGCGGCCGGCTGGAGGCAGCAGACCCAAGCCCCGAGTGCACGGTCGAGCGCGAACTGCAGGAAGAGTCCGGCTGGATGGTCAAGGCGGGGCCGCTGCTGGACACCTGGATCTACCAGCCGCTTCCGCAGACCCACCCCGAACGACGCGTCGTGATCATCACCTACGGCTGCACGGTCCTCACACCGGAAGCGGACCCGGTGGTCAGCCACGAGCACAAGCAGATCGGAGTGTTCACCGCAGCCGAGGTCCCGGGACTCACCATGCCCGAGGGCTACAAGCAGTCCATCGCCACCTGGTACGGGCGGATGTAACAGGCAGTGGCCGCCCCCGAACGTCTGCCGGCGTCCCGTCCCTCGGCCCAGCATGTGGTGTGGCACTGGGCCACCCCGCAGGCCCGCACCATCCTGAACAGCGGCGATCTCGGCGCGATCCTGCGCTTCCACCGAACCGTCCACGGCCTGAACCAGACCGAGCTGGGAAACCTTCTCGGCTACGACAAGACCTACATCTCGGCCCTCGAACTCCGAAAGAAGACCCTGGGCGACGTCGGCTCCCTGCGCCGCGTCGCCGAGCAACTGCGACTGCCCCCGCACATCCTGGGCGTCACCGATCCGGCTGACACCGATCACCGGGCAATGGTCCAGTTCGGACAATCCACGGTCCGCCTCGCCGAGATCGCCCGCCAGAGCGGTCACGCCTCCGAAGCCGTCGCCGAACTGTGGCCGCTGGTCGCCCGCCTCGAAGCGCGCCTCGCAGACGGGCACGCCGAACGCGAGGTCCTGCGCCTGCTCGCCCACGCCCGGGTCGGCCTCGGCGTCGCGCTCGGAAACGTTCTTCCCGAGGAGCGACTGGCCACCGCCGCCCACTGGACCGCCAAGAGCCTGAGCATCGCCGCCCACTTCAACGATCCCACCTTCAGCAGCTACGCCCTGCGCATGCACGGAAACGAACTGCGCAAGGCCCACATCCGGGGCGCCGCGGTGGACCGGCTGCGCCACGCAGCGGCCCTGGCGCCGGACCGCGAAACCCGTGCGGAGGTACTGCCGCTGTTGGCCCGAGCCGCAGGCGAACTCGGCGATGCCCAGCTCTTCGACAGCGTGATGCAAGAAGCCGACGGTCTGATCGAAAGCGCAGGACACACGTCGCTCTTCAACCCTTACGCGCTGCACGAGATCCGCCTGCGCGGCCTCGTGAGCACGGGGCGCGCGGACGTCGCCATACGGCTGGTCGACCATGGACCTGGCTCGACGACGACCGTCGCACCGCAATGGAGAGTGATCGAACTGATCACTGTCGCCCACGTACGGCTCCTTGCGAACGACCGGGGCGGGGCGACCGAATCGCTGAACACCGCGATGACCGAGGCAGTAGTTCAGCGGCTGCCCCACCAGTTGCAACGGATCGTACGGACCGCCGGCGACCGGCTTCCCGACGTGCGCGGCCAGGCGGTTCAGGCGCTCGACCGGATACGGCAGGAAATGGCGGCCTAGCACTGAGGTCAGCGCAGCCATTCGATCACCTGACCAGCGGTGAGGATTTGGTACTGCCACGCCCGCGTGATGGCGTGAGCGCGGTTCCGCGCGCGCAGGTTCATCAGCAGCTCGCGGCCGTCCCGGCGGATGCTGCAGACCTCCCGCTTCAAAGCTGTGGCCATCTGCGCCGCCGTCATCTCCTGGGCGATGAGGGGCACGAGTGCACACTGTTCGCGGGACAGGTATAGCAACTCGGGATCCAACAGCTGAGGCCGGTCGATGGCCTTGGTGGCGTAGGTGACGGCGAGTGCAGCAGCCGACTCGCTCACGCCGTACAGCTTCCACTTGGCGAGCTTGAGGTAACCCGAAGCTGTGCCCTCCCGGATCTGGAGGCGCAGCGCAACCGCGGCGAGCATGCTGCCGTCGGCCAGGCCCTCGAGGACATGCCGCTCCCTGGGCGCGAGGATGACCTCCGCTACGCTCGTGGGCATCAGGCCGCCGCCTTCGCCCGGCACCGCGCCGGGGCGATGACCTGTCCGTCCGGCAGCAGCTCACCGGTGTCCTCGAAGAGCAGGACGCCGTTGCACAGCAGGCTCCAGCCCTGTTCCGGGTGGTGCGCCACCAGGTGCGCGGCCTCCCGATCAGTAGCGTCGGGCGACGGGCACGGTGGCTGATGCTGGCACATCGGATAACTCCAAATCGGGGTTGTGGTTACGCCGTTGTGTTGTCGCTGCGGGCCGGCCCGCTTCAGGGCAGGTAGTGGCGGGTCGGCCCGCAGCGCCGGGCACCCAGGGGTAGGGGTGCCGGTCTGGTCCCTCGCGAGTGCCGGCCATTCGACGGCACGCGGAGGAGTCGAGGCGTCGATTCCGCCGGCGGCGACGAGGGGCCTCTGACCGTCGTCATGCGACGCCCGCGTCCTGGGGGGTGTGCGCCTCCTGGCGGAGGATGTCCGCGAGCCGGTCTCCGTCGAGTCGGGCACGGACGATGTGGTGATCCGACATGTCCAGCGGAACCTCGATCACGTCGACATCCGACACCGCGGGCAGGAGTACCTCCGAGGCGTAGATGCGGTCGATGCGCGCGTCCGGCCCGTGCGTCTCACAGCCGGTGACCGTTCGAGCCAGGGAGTGGGTGTTGCCGCTGCGAGAGGCGACGTGGCGTGCCACGTCTTCCAGCCCTGCGGTGCGCAGGGTCTCGTCCGAGCAGGTGCACATCCGCCTGGTCCCGTCAGGACCGATACAGGAGCGATGGACCCGGTGTCGCCGGTCACGGATCTCTTCCAGGACCGGCAGCGGAAGATCCCCATCCGCGCCGGGTACGGGGTAGGAGTTGTGGTCTCCGCCCATCAGCACGGGCAGTTTGACGTCCATCCCGGTGGGGGTGGTCCACGTCTTGTCGGCGAAGGTTGTCGCCCAGTCCGCTTCGGCGTGCCGTTGCGTCGGGGAGGCGTAGTTGTGGTGGTAGGAGGCGCAGACCAGGGGTACCGCGTCAGGTCCTGCGGGACGGAATCGCAGGCCCCGGACGGTCGGTGGCATCTTCCAGATGGTCTCTTCATCCCTGTCCGGCCACCCGCACACGGGGCTGAACAGAGACGTGGCGGCAAAGACGGCGGTATGGGAGGAGGGCCCCAGCCAGCCACGCAGGGCCAAGTCCTCCTCCATGGACTCCATCACGGCCTTGCCCTTGGCATCGGCTCCCCACATCTCCTGCCGAAAGAGCAGGTCCGGATGGAGTGAAGCGAGGAGCCGGTTGGCCTCCTTGCGCTTGTTGGAGTCAGCGCCGCCGTTGGCCTCGAAGTTCCAGCAGAGCAGGGTGATGCTGCGGCTCATGCGATCAGTGATCCTTTCGTGGATTCGGGCAGATGAGTCAGACGTCCGTCTCGGTGGTGGCGAGGGCGAGGAAGCCGCGGCGGGCGTGGATCTGCCGGAGGACGTCCTCGTAATCGCCGTTGAGGTCGGAGAGGTCGGTCCGGGACATCGCGGCGATGCCGTCTATGTCGTCGTGGTCGAGGGCATCCAGCAGGCGGGCCAGCTGAGGTCGAGTGACGGGGGCGGTCAACCCCGTGAAGTCCACGGCCGGAGCCCGCTCCAGGAGCCAGTTGTTCCGAACGGCCATGCCGCGGGCTACGGCTAGCCGCAGGGCAGGGTCCTGGTGCGCGTGCACCATGGTGTAGATGCCGATGCGGGGGCGTGGCGTACGGCTGATGGCCGCGGCAAGGGCGGCTTCGCGTATCGCCTGGAGTTCGGCGGTGGACTTTGGGGGGCGGATGCAGCGGGGGACCAGTCTGGCCAGGACGGTCTCGATCTGTGTCGGGTCGTGGTGGGTGGGGGGTGCTGTCGCTGTGGTGTACCGGTCTGTGGTCACAGGGGTCCCTTTGGGGCTGTGGTGCGGGTGGCGAACGTGTTGGGGGACACGTGTGGGTGCGCCGAAGTGCGGAGGTTGTCGCTCAGTGGAGGAGATCGCCGAAGTAGTGCGGCAAGGGGTCGCTGGTGTGAGGGGAGGGATAGTCAAGGTCGCGCATCCCCTCGGCCGTCTCTGGCGACGGTCCGGCAGCAGTGGGCGGCGGATAGGCGTCGGGCTGGATCTCGTCGGCTGTCATCGAGGTTCCTTGGGGGCCAGGGGGAGGATGTCGCTGATGGACTTGGCCAGGCAGGCGGTGTGCCACTGCTGGAGCCAGGGCGTGTCCGGCAGCGGGGCGGACGTAAGCTCTGCGGCTCGGGCAAGGGCGGCCCGCTCCTGCGTGGCGTCAGGGGCCGGGTTTGGGACCGTCGCCAGCAGCTGGCTGGCCATGGAGCACAGGTCCCGCCACCGTCCGTGCAGCACCTCGGCTGGAGCCGGGCCGCGACGGCGCCACTGCTCATGAGCAGCACGGCAGGTGGCCACGATCGTGTCCCGGCTGAAACGGGGGTTCTTCTCGTCGTGATGGGGCGCGGTGCGAGCGGGGTGGGCAAGGAAACGGGCGGATTGCGCCACCTCGCTGCCGCGCGGTCCGATGTGCACCGTGCCTTCGGCGGCCAGGATCCGCAGCGCCCGCCCAACGGGCGCGGAGTCGCTGCACACCGTGGTGGCCAGGAACTTCGCGCTGGGCAGCCGGCTGCCGCGGGCGTAGACGCCGACGGCGATCTGGGCGCGCAGCCGGTCGGCAATGTGGGTGGCCAGCGCGTCGTGCATCTCCAGACTCCCTGCCGGGAAGATCCGTCGGCTTCGCCTCTCCAGAACGTTGCTGTCGACGAGACTGCTCACCGCGGCCCGGACCGTTTCAGCAGGTGCCCGCAGATCAGCGGCCACCTGCTTGACCCGCAGTTCGAAGCCAACGGGGAAGCCACCCTTTGAGATTGCTGCGGTGATCGACCGGGCGACCTCGGGCACGGTCGTGCCCGGCCGGATGGTGTCGTGCAGCGCTTGCACGAACTCCCGGACGGCATACGCGTACACCACCACGTCGGCGTAGCACTGCTTCACGGACCGCTCGGGGTCGGCACGTGCCAGCAGGATGTCCCACCGTCGTTCCTCGGCAGCGGAGCCGTTGGCGGCGGCGCGACGGGTGTGGCCGAAGGGAGCCCAGTGGCGGGCGATGCGCCGGACCATGTCGAGGTTGCGGGCAACAGACGCAGGAGCGGCCTGCATCCTGTTGCCGCTGACACGGTGCAGGACGAGGAGATCGTCCCGAAGTTGACGGGGATCCAGCGTGCGGGCCGCGGCGTCGTCGGTGGTCGCGGTGGTCACTTGGCCGCTCCGGCATCGTGCCGGTGGCGGGAGGGGCGCAGGCGGAGGGGGAGGCTGGTGTGCGCGTTCATCAGGACCGAGGGGGTGCGCGGCGCCGGCGCGGCCGGGGCGAGGTCGGGCCATCGGCTGAAGAGGGCCTTGAGCGCCACCCGCCCTTCGAGGCGGGCAAGGGGTGCGCCGATGCAGGCGTGCTGGCCGTGGCCGAAGGAGGTATGGCCGCCCTCGCGGGTGATGTCGAAATCGTCTGCGGTGAGGCCGTAGCGGTCGGGATCACGGCCCATGGCGGCGTAGGAGATCATCACCGGTTCGCCCCGGTGGATGAGCGTGTGGCCGAGGGTGGTGTCCCGGGTGGCGAAACGCATCAAAAAATTTGCGGTCGGGGGTTCCCAGCGCAGGATCTCCTCGACGGCGCGATCCCAGGAGACCTCGCCCTGGAGGAGCAGGTCGAGCTGGTCACGGTGTTGGGTGAGGGCCAGCACGCCATTGACGAGGAGGTGGACGGTGGTCTCGTGCCCGGCGGCGATGAGGACCTGCACGGTGGCGACCAGCTCCTCCTTCGTCAGCTGCTCGTCGTCAGGGAGCTGGAGCAGGGCGCTGGTGAGGTCGCTGCCGGGCTGACGGCGCTTGCTGTCGAGGTGCCGGGTGATGATGCCCTCGATGGCAGCGACCGCGGCCGTCGGATCACGGGTGTCGTCGAAGAAGATCTCGTAATGGCCGCGCAGGGCGTCGTGTTCGGACTCCGGCAGGCCCAGCAGAAGACTGATGACGGTCATCGGCAGCGGCCAGGCCACGACCTTTCGGAAGTCGACGATCCCGTCGTCGGCGACGGTGGCGGCGTCGGCGAGATCGGCCAGCAGCTTCTTGGTGATGATGTCGATGCTCGTCCGCAGGGCCCGTACCCGCGTCTCGGTAAACACCATCGCCAGCGGACTGCGCAGGCGCCAGTGGTCGATGCCGTCGGTGGTGACCATGCTGGGCCCGGCCGGTGCGGCCAAGCCGATCAGTGGCCAGTCGGCAGGGATCTCGCCGCGTTGGAGGGCGTCCCAGTGCCGGGAGTCCTTACGGAAGATGTCGGTGTTACGCAGTACGGCACGGGCGGTGGCGTCGCGGGTGACCGCCCACACGGGGACGCCGCCGGGCAGCTGGACCGGAACGACCGGGCCGGCCTTGCGCATGACGGTGGCGTCGTGGTGGAGGTCGCAGCTGTGAGGGTCGAGCCGGTGTACCGGACGCGACAGCGACAGCGCCGGTGCGCTCGGCTCGGTGGCGGGGGTGGGGTGGGTCAGATCCACGGGGTGCCTCCGGCGTAGCGGGTGGTCGGTGGGGTGGGGGTGAAGGTGACGGGGAGGGCCTCCAGGCCGCGCATCCACACCGACGGTTGCCAGCGGACCTGTTCGGGTGGGCAGGCCAGGTGCAGGTCGGGAAGGCGGTCGAGGAGGACCTCGATTCCGGCGGTGACGATCGTCTCGGCGAGGTCCCGGGCGGGGTCGGGGCAGCTGTGCGGGCCGTGGGAGTAGGACAGGTAGGCGCGGCTGCCGCGTAGGCCGCCCGGTTCGGCTCGCAGGTGGGGGTCGGTGTTGCCCGCGGCGAGCCCCAGCAGGATCAGGTCGCCGGCCGGGATGGTGACGTGGCCGAGGCGGGCGGGGCGGCTGGTCCAGCGCCCGGCGAAGACCTGGGTGGGGGTGTCGTCCCAGAGAACTTCGCGAAGAGCCTGGCTGACGGCGAGCCGGCCACGGATGAAGGCGTCGGTGTGGCGGCGGTCGACGAGCATCCGGTAGGTGGAGTTGCCCATCCAGTACGTGGTGGTCTGGTGACCGGCCAGGATGGTGACGATCAGGTCCTGGCAGAGCTGCTCGTCGCTCAGGCCGACGGGGTCGGCTGCCAGCCGCGAGGCGACATCGGCACTGGGGCGCTCGCGCACCCGCCGGACGAGCGCTTGCACGGTGCGGCGGATGTGCTGATGGCCGGCCAGGGCGCGGTCGCCGCCAGCGAGCTGGTCGGTGAACGCCGCCACCAGATCCCGGTGTTCCTCGGTCGGCACTCCCAGGGCCCAGCCCATCACCATCACCGGCAGCAGCAGGGCGTAGTGGGCCATCAGCTCGGCACGCCCGCTGTGGGCGAAGGAATCGACGAGGTCCTCGGCGCGCGACTCGCACTGGGCTCGGAACTCGACTGGATCGACGCTGGCAAGAGCACGGCTGACCGCCCCGGCGCGCTGCCGGTGCTCGTCCCCTTCGGTATAGAGGAGAGATGATTCTGTGTGACCGCCGCCGAGCATCGGCCACAGCGGCCAGTCGGCCGGGAGCTGTTCACGCAGCCGCCACCGTGCCGCTTTGCGGGCGAACAGCCGCGTGTCGGTCGTGACTTGGGTCAGCTCGCGGTGCCCGAGGACCAGCCAGGCTGGCACCTGTCCGACCAGCAGCACCGGAGCCACCGGCCCGTATGTGCGCCTCAGCGCGGAGAAGACCTCGGCGGGGTCGCGGTGGTAGCCCGGGTCGCCCAGCACGATCGCCCCTCGGTGGCTGTCGGGCAGCTCCACGAGTACTGGCTTTTGCGGGCTGTTCACGCTCGTCCCTCCCGCAGTTCGGCCAGGCGCATCACGTGCTGGACGAGGGCGATCAGTACGTGCTGGACCGATTGCCGGTCGCGGGCGTCGCAGCGCATCACCGGCACTCCGGGGGCCATCTGCAACGCGTCGCGGACGTCGTCCAGGCTGTGCGCCCGGTCCTCGTGGCCGAAGACGTTGTGGGCCACTACGTAGGGCAGGTGTTTGTCCTCGACCAGGTCCAGGGACGGGAAGGAGTCCTCTACCCGGCGGGTGTCGACCAGCACCACCGCGCCCAGGGCGCCGTTGAGCACCGTGTCCCACACGAACTTGAAGCGGTCCTGGCCGGGAGCGCCGAAGAGGTACAGCACCATGGACTCGCTGAGCGCGGCCCGGCCGAAGTCGAAGGCGACCGTTGTCATGGTCTTCGACGGTGTGGCGGACAGGTCGTCGGTGCCGATGCTCGCGGCGGTCATCTCCGCCTCGGTGCGCATCGGGGTGATCTCGCTGACGGCGCCGACGAAAGTCGTCTTCCCGGCTCCGAAGCCGCCGGCCACGGCGATCTTCACCCCCCGGCTGGCGGTCTGCGCGAGCGGCACCGGCGCGGCTTCACAGGTGGTGGAGTCCAACGAGGACCTTCCTCAAAAGAGCAGCATCGTGTGGCGAGGCTGAGGTGGCGTGTGGGTGTCGGGCGGTGACGCGGCTCTGGTCGAGGAGGCCGGAGATGAGGACCTGCGCCATCCCCACGGGCAGGCGCAGGCGACTGGCGATCTCCACGACCCCGGTCGGTGAGGCGCACATCCGGACGATGGCGGCCTCCTCCAGCCCGAGGCCGGCGGTGTCGTCGCGCTCGGTGACGATTAGGGACACCGCGTCAAGTTCGTGGTCGGCGGCAGTACGACCGCCCAGGACGACGAACGACCGGTCCGGCACGTCCCAGTCGTCGCTCACGACGGAGCCTGGGGTGACCGCGGCGGGACGCTCAGGTGGTCCGCGACGCGCTCCACCAGCTGGGCCATCGCGGTGCCGACAATGCCGGGATCAGCCTCACTCTCGGCCACAGTGGCGAGGACGCCGCCTGTCCCGGCGCCGACTACCAGAAGCTGGGCGCGGGGTGTGTCGATGGTGATCGTCAACGCCGGGCCCCCGGCCTTGAACGCCTTGTCCAGCTCGTTGGAGATGGAGCGCAGACTGGAGCAGATCGCGGAGAGAATGTCGGCGGAGTCGAGGTCGAGGCTCTTGTCGTAGGCGACTTTCAGGCCGTCGCTGGACAGGAGCAGGGCGTGGCGTACGCCAGCAGTGTCGCGGCAGAGCTGGTCGAGCAGCCAGGAAAGGTCAGTACTCACCGTGATCCTCCAGGGTCGGTGCGGCGGGTGTCGGCCGGCGGGTGGCTCGGCGGAAGGCGGACAGGCGCTTGCCGGTCTCCAGTGCGCTTCGCGTCGGCGGTGGTGCAGGCTCGGCTGGATGCTCGGCCGGGCTCGACCGCGTGGCGCCGGGGATCCGGCGCGGCAGCCGCACAGTGCTCCGCGTCGGCTGCGGTGCGGCGGCCGAGTGGTCCGGTGGTGGCTGCACCTCACGGACCGGTGGCGGCCCGCCGCCCTGCGGAAGGGCCGGAGCACGGCTGGCTGCGGGGGGTGTTGGCGTGTCGTGGGTGAGCCACTGGCGAGGTAGCACGATGCTGGCTCGGGTACCGCCAGTGGCGGAGGCGCAGTACGCGATCCTCAAGCCGAAGCGTTCGGCGGAGAGGCGTGCGGCGGCAAGGCCCAGTCGGCTTCCGGAGAGCCTGGTGATGTCCAGCGGCTGCTCGAAGTCGACGGTCTCGCGTGCACGGGCCAGGGTCTCTTCGCCCATGGCCAGGCCGCTGTCGTCTACGTGCAGGACCATCGCCGAGACGGCGTCCTCGCCCGACACCCGCACCCGCGTCGTTGGTGGGCTGAACCGCAGGGCGTTGTCGAGCAGTTCCGCTAGTCCGTGGATCGTGGCAGTGACGGCCGGCCCGGCGACCGCGACGGGCACCTGGGGCAGAGCCAGCTCAACTCGCGGGTGGTGTTCGCAGGCACCTATCGCTGCCCGCACGACGCGCTCCAGCGAGACCGGCTTCGCCCACGGCCGTCCCGCTCGGCGGGCGCCGGACAGGGCCAGCAGCCGCTGGGTCAGCAGCCCCGTACTCGACAGCCCCGAATCAAGCGCCTCAAGGTCCGCGCGCACGTCCTCCCGGCGAATCGGCGCGGAACCGCTGTCCCAGTAGGGCCTCTTCCGCTCATCGATCTCCCGAAGGTGGTCGGTGATTGCAGCATGAAGGCGCTGCGCACAGCCCTGCACGATGACCATCGCGGACGTCAGCCGCCGGTGCTCCTGGTGGAGCGTGTGCACCGTCTTGTGGATGACACCCCGGAGCGTTTCGTCTGTGGGCAGCAGACCCTGTTCGCCGAGTCGCGCCAGCACGGTGGGCGCCGATGCGCGCTCCCGCAGCTGGTCCACCGCCCAAGGCAGAACGCGGGCTGCCCGATCGATGTCGTCCTGGAGGCGGCGAAGATCAGCTTCCGATCGCCCCTGGGCGAACTCCGCGCGACGCACCCGCTCCCACGCCTCATCGCGCTCCCGGCCGACAGAGCGGAGCCGGTGCTGCGCCTCAGCCAGTCCCGCAACCACCAGCACGGTAGAGACGGCAGTGCACCAGGCAACGGCCGCACGGCCCGGCGACGACAGCATCACGGCGGCAGCGGACGCGGCAGCGACCAGCACGACGACCAGCACGCTGCGCCTCAGCGTCATCTGCGGAGCCCGCCGGTGGCGCGGCCTACTGGCCTGATCCAGGGGAGGTATCGGGGTCACAAGTCCTCGCGGAGAAAGGAGAGATGGAATGGCAGGAACACGGTCGTGCCGCACTGCCGGGACTAGAGGTGAAGGCGGCCGACGAGCTGGGCGACGAGGCGACACGCCTCGGTGATGGCCGGAGCTGCCTGGCCATGCGCCAGCTGAAAGCCGAACACCACGGCTACAGCGCCGGCCCTCCCCGCAGCCTCTGGCCGCGGATCAGCACCACCATCACCACTCCCAGCACCACGACCGCGGGTACAGTCAGGCGCATGCCGCCGCAGCCAGCCGACGAGCGGAACTGACGCGCATCATCCGGTCCGCCAACGGCACAAGGTCGGTGAGGTGCCGCGGATCGGACGGGAGCAGCCACAGTCGGCCATCGCAGCCACCGCGGTGACGATCGTCGACGGGGCAGGAAAGATCCCGCCCCCGAACCCCCAGCCGCTCGCCCTCCAGGCTGTGTCGGCACTCTGCGGCCACCGGCGCGTAGAGCCGTCGGTGCCGCGGGCAGCACAGGACCGGGCCCACAGGCTCACCGTCGCAAAGGAGGGCCTCCAGGGCCGGAAGCCCTGGCTGCAAGCCAAGCGGCAAGATGGCCCAATCCAGTTGGGCCAGCGGATCGGGGAGCGGCATCTCGGTCAACTGCACCCACCACGAGTACGAAGTGACCGAGATGGCGCGGCGCGGGGCACGAACGGCATCCGTGACGGTGATCACCGGTGACATAGCCACCTCACGCCGCGCGACGTGCTTTCCCACAGACTTGCCCAACGGCCTGACATGGGGGGAAAGAGTCCCTTCTGCGTCTCGGAATGGTCCGATCGCGATGGGGGGCCGAAAGCCTGCGGGGTGAGGTCCCGTTCGTCGCGCGCCGCCCAAGCCATAAGGCATTGGGCAGCCTCGGCCAGGCGCACGAGATGGATGCGTGACCCTATGTAGTCGTGCGGCACCATCTGACGTTGCACCGATCGTGCCGAGGCAACTGCCTTTTGTAGCGCGGGTATGCGCCGACGCCATCGCGGCATGAGTTGTCGGTCCAACCGCGCGATATGGACGTGAAGCCGGGCTACCAGATCGTCCACGTCGGGCTGGTAGTCAGGCAGCAGTGCCGATCCGCCCAGCACGAGCGCCACGGTCTCTGCCGCAGCGCGCACCTCGTCACGATGAGGCGGCCTTCCGGGCCGTACGAACTGGCTCGCGTACTGCCGCTTCGAGATCCTCACTCTTCCTCCCTGCGGATGCAGCGGGGGAGGCTCATCGCGAGCCAGACGGTCTTTCCAGCGTCGTCCTGGGCAGTGGTGAACCACCACCGGTCAGCGATGGCGCCGACGAGCATCAGACCGCGGCCGGACTCGTCATCGGCGTCGCTTCTCCGGGGTTGCAGGCCGACATCGGACGGGTCCGTCACGCTGATGACCAGTTCGTCCGTGGTGCACCAAGCTGTCATTGCCACTGTGTCCTGCCCACCCGAGCAGCCGTGCAGTACGGCATTCGTCACAAGCTCACTCGTGGCCAGCACCGCGGGTTCCATCAGCGGCGCCAAATCCCAGGCGATGAGCTGCTCGCGCAGTTGGCGGCGCGCATTGGAGACCGACGCCAGCTCTGCCGGGAATTCTGTCCGCAGGATGGATCTGGACTGTTCCCGGATCACGGGACAGGCCGACTTCCCTGGCGCTCGTCTCCGGAATAGCCCCGAGCGCAGCAGCCGTACACCATGGGCAGGCGTTGCGCTGTCACGATGCTGAGCGACACGGAACGCGTTGCGGACGGTCAGCACGAAGTCGCCTCCGTAGGTCGAAGTTCGAAGCAGCTCACGGGCCAGCCCCTCGGGGCGGGCGCCCCAAACGAGGAGCCCATTCACTCGGAGGCCGGATGTGGAACCAGGACACAGCGAGTCGGCGCCCTGCCGGCAGGGGGCGACGGCGCGAATATCGCGAACTTCTCGGAGTGAGTGCGAAAATCCGCGAATTCACGCCTGGCGGTGCAGTCATGACTTACCGTCTGTCTGTGAGCACCGTTCGCAATGCTCCAGGTGAGCACTCCAACTCGGGGAAACGGGAACCTAATCGCGCTTTGGCGGAGGCCCTCCGCCAGGCTGGCTGGTCGCCGCGAGAGCTGATGCGTGTACTCAATCCGCGTCTGACCGCGGTCGGTGAACCTGCCTTGCACCTCACAGCTTCACAGGGCTGGTTGGCGGGCGGGCGACCGAGATCTCAGACGGTGCGACGGCTGACCGTCACCGCGCTCAGTGAAGCTGCGGGGATCCCGTACACCGTCGCCGGTCTCTGGGGCGATCAGCGCAACGGGAAGGAAGCCGAGAGAGGCGCCACCGACGACCTGCTCGGGCGCCGCTCGCTAGACGACGTTCTGGCCTCCGCCGCGGCCTGGACCGCAGCGGATCCGCGCGACCAGGCCAGTGCCAAGCCGGCTAGCGAGGAGCAGCTCTTCGGTGCGGTCTGGGACGCAACCCACCAGGCTGCTTCTCAGCCGCGCCTTGGCCCGGGAACGGACCAGGTCCTTCCTCCGATGATGGATGTGCTTGAAGGCCACCTTCGGGGGCTGCGTCGCCTGGATGACACGGCGGGTGGTGGAGCCTTGCCTCAGCGCTACGTGCGAACCGAATTGCTCGGCGTCCTGGACCTGTTGCGTAACAGTCGTTACACGCCTGAGATTCGCCTGCGCCTGCTCACCACGGCCAGTGGCTTGTCGCAACTCGCCGGTTGGATGGCATTCGACGCCGATCTATCTGCCCCCGCGCAGCGTTATCAGCTGTTCGCCATCCGTCTTGCTCGCGCAGCTAACGACAGCAATGGTGCCGCCAATGTCCTGGGCATGCTGGCCTATCAGCATGCGGCCACCGGCAAGCCTTCCTCCGCACTGCGTTTTGCGGAGGCCGCAGTTGAGCACACTGCTGGAAGCGCCCCCACCGTGCGTGCGCGAGCCCTCGGCCGCCTGGCCACTGCTCATGCTGCTGCGGGCGATATGCGCGCTTTCCGTAGTGTCACTGACCAGTGTCGTGTACTGCTGGACCACCGTAGAGACGATGACCCTCCATCGTTGTACTACTTCACAGCAGAGCAGGTGGCAGCTGAGTCAGGGCATGCCTTGGTGGAACTCGCTGCGGCGAACCCTGCCCAGGCGCGACGCCTCCTCGCAGAGGCCACGGACTTGCTCACACCCTTGACGGACCACGGGGCGAACAGTGGGTATCCGCGCTCTGCGTTGCTGCACGGCATACACCTGGCCCGAGCCCACCTTCTCCGCCGAGACTCGGAGACCACTGTCGGGACACTGCTTCACCTGGCTGGTCGTGTCCCCGACGTGCAGTCGATCCGTTGCCGCAATCTGCTGAGTCGAATTCGACGCCAGGTCGGCAGCCGCGTCCAGTCAGGGGCATGCGCTGATGCGCTCGTAGCGGTGGACAGGGCACTATCGGCTACATGACGTTCCTCAGCACTGCTCGGCCGTGCCAGACGGGCACCTCGTCCCTGACGGCCATTTCCTATGGTGATCCCGAAGCCCGGCGCCTGACACGAGCGCTCCACGCCGAGCAGGTTGCTGTCTACGGATTCGCTGATGACCCTGATGACACTCCAGCAAGTCACTTTGTGTTGCCACAGGGCCTCTTTGTCATAGCCAGGTGTGACGATTCGCCAGAGGCCGTCGGCTGCGGGGGCTGGCGGCTGCTCTCGCCGGATACAGCAGAGATCAAGCGTATGTACGTGACGCAAGCGGGCAGAGGCAGAGGAATAGGACGGCGAATTCTGGAACATCTGGAGTCGCAGGCAGTCTCTCGTGGCGTGATCCGAATGGTCCTGGAAACGGGGGTTCGGAACGACGCGGCGCTCGCCCTGTATCGAAGCTGCGGATATCAACCCTGCCCGTCGTACGTTCCAGGTAGAGACTCAAGGGTAAATCGCGCTATGACCAAGTCCTTGCCTCTCTCCCCTTCGACAGTGAGTGCTCAGTAACAGTCCGCAGGCCCGCTGTCTCCAAGCTCGCGTCTGCCGACGGTGCACTGGGTTCTGGAGGACTTCGCATCGGTTACCAGCAGTAGGTAACCCTGCTGTTGCCGTCGGTGCGTCGCACTGCACGCTTCTCAAGTCGCCGGCCGCACATGCCCCGGATACCCCTACGCAGCACCTGTTGCGGGTCGAGGGGGGCGTTCTCGGAGCGCTCGACGGTGAACTGCCACACCGCCTGCTCGATCCCACGCTGCATAGCCGCCATCCTGGCTCAGCTACGGTTCGCCGCTACGTGATGGAGCCGGCGCCTGGCAGAGCGTTCCAGCCGAGTGCGTCCACTCGGCTGGAAAAGACCAGGCCCTTCTCAACGAAGTTGTGCAGCAATGTGCAACCGCAATAGGGCCTAGCCTCGGGATTTCATGAGGCTGGTTGTCCGAGGGGCGGCTATAGACACGAGGAGTGCCTCTGACCTGCGACGATGGACTTGTCTAGGATCCAGATTCGTTTGGGAAGAGGCACTCCTCAGGTGAAGAAGCGTATCGGGTCGTACCCGTCTGTCCGTGCCGAGAGCGGTGGTCGTGGCCTGCATGATCCGGGCAAGATCCTGCTGGACGTGGCGCTCGCGGTCGCGCTGGGCGGGGACTGCCTGGCCGATGTCGAGGTGCTGCGGGCCGAGCCGGCGGTGGTCGGCCCGGTGGCCTCCGACCCGACCGTCTCCCGTCTCATCGACACTCTCGCCGCGTCCCGCCCGAAAGCCCTGGCCGCGCTCCAGTCCGCACGTTCCCAAGTGCGGACGCGGGTCTGGGGGCTGCCCGGGGCGAGAAGTCCGGCCGCCGACGGCCAGGTGATCGTGGACATCGACGGCGTGCTGGTCCTCGCGCACTCCGAGAAACAGGACGCCACCGCGACCTGGAAGAAGACCTTCGGCCATCATCCGCTTGTCGCGTTCGTCGACCACGGCCAGACCGGGTCCGGAACCGGTGGCCGCCCTGCTGCGGCCCGGCAACGCGGGCTCCAACACCGCTGCCGACCATATCGAGACCGCTCAACTCGCCCTGGACCAGCTGCCCAAAGCATTGCGGCGGGGACGGGGAACGCTGATCCGGGCCGACTCCGGCGGCGGCACCCACGCCTTCCTCGACTGGCTCTCCAAGCCGGGCCGGTGGCTGTCGTATTCCGTCGGAATGACAATCACCGATGCCGTCCACCAGGCCGTGCTGAAGATCCCGAAGAAGGCGTGGACGCCGGCCTACGACGCGGGAGGCACCGAGAGGCCCGGCGCCTGGGTCGCGGAGATCACCGACATGCCCGACCTCTCCGCCTGGCCCAAGGGAATGCGGCTGATCGTCCGCAAGGAACGCCCCCACCCCGGCGCCCAGCTGCGCTTCACCGACCTCGACGGACTGCGGCTGACCTGCTTCGCAACCAACACCCAAGGCGGCCAGCTCGCCGACCTGGAACTGCGTCACCGCAGACGGGCCCGCTGCGAGGACCGCATCCGAAACGCCCGTGACACCGGCCTGCGCAACCTGCCCCTGCACGACACAGCCCAGAACCGGATCTGGCTGGAGACCGTCTCCCTCGCACTCGACCTTCTCGCCTGGCTGCCGATGCTCGCCCTGACCGGCAAGACCCGCCGCTGGGAACCCAAGAAGCTCCGCCTGCGCCTGTTCTCCGCCGCCGCACAGCTCGTGAACACCGGACGCCGCCACTGGCTCCGCTTCACCGCCCGATGGCCCTGGAGCGACGTCATCACCCACGCGATCGACAGGCTCCACACCCTCCCGAACCCTGGTTGACCAGCCACTTCGACCGCCCCGGCAACCCGCACCACCACATCGGAGAATGGAACCCGGCGCCCACCCGACGCGACAGTCGGACCGCCGGCCTGTCCGAGCTCCGGAGAGGACGCACCACACAGGCAAAGAGCCCTCATCAAGAAACCGACGGGGGCTCATGAACGATCGAGGCTAGGCAGCGTGACCAGGCGTCATGACAGCGCGAAAATGATCGAACTGGCTTGTGGGATTGAGGAGATGGGCTGCCGCCAGTTGGTGGCAAGCAGGGCGTGGTCGACACTGTCGCCCAGTGACTCCGCGACGAGGGCGCGGACTCTTGCTCCCGACCGGATAGGTGAGGTGGGAGTCTGTCGCAATCCATCAGCCTGGCATTCGCCCACGGCAGACGAGAAAGAGCCCCAAGGGACTGGAACCTCCTCCGGGAGCATGTCAATGTACAACGTCCCGGAAAACACCAGGTCAGCGAGGGTATGAGAGGTTCCGGGTCGACCAACAGACAGGTCGACCGTGACGGCAGCCCGTACCCCTGCGCTGGTCGGTCTCGTCCCCGAGGCCCCGACCCAAGGAGCCCCACCTGTCGAATGCTGCCCTCAGATCCGCCCGCTTCACTGCCCCCGTCCTCTTGGCCCTTGGCGCCCTGAACGCGTGGACCGCGCACCAGCGAGAGGACTACGGTGCCCTTTCCACGGCATTGTGTCTCTGCGTCTGCGCGGCTGGGCTGTTCGGCGAGGACCTGGTACAACGTGGCTACCGTCGCGATCGAGCGGTCCTCGCGCACATCGCGATGCATCCCGGAGCCGCAACGCGGCACGTTGCCCGAGCCGTTGGTGCTTCACAACGAGTCGTGGCCCGCAACCTCGACCGACTCACCGACGACGGGCTCCTGGTGGTCGTCTCGGACGGCGCGACTTCCGCTCTCCGGTCGTACCGGCTGGCCTCCTGAGCTTCGTGCGCTAGGAACGGTCCGTGAACTTCCTGTGCGGGCGCGCAACATAAACCACGATCGCCGGTTGGCCAAACCGGCGATCGTGACGATCATTGAGGGTGTTCGCAGCGGCTGTGCTTGGCGGTGGAGCCCTTGCGGACGCAGTCGGTAGTGCCGCAAGACGCAAGGAGCTAATGAGCGGCCCCCGCCTGCGGCTTCCCTGAAATCCGCAGCGCTGTTCGCTGAAAGACAGCGATGCCTCCGCCGAGTCGGCGTGGGCTCCCGGCGTTGTTGATCCCGTTCTGTCGCCCCGCGCGCTCCTTCGCAAGGAACACCACTTGATGTGCCGATCCGCGATACCCCCTGCCCTGATTCGATCGCTCAGCTGTCTGCATGGGCGCCTGTCGTCACGTCGTGCGAATCGGAACTGACGATTGTGACTCCACGAAGCATGCTGACCGCAAAAGAGGCGGCAGATTTCCTGAACGTGTCCCTGACGTGGATATATCGCGATGCGCCGAAGCTGGGGCTAACTGGATACAAATTCGGCCGCGGGAAGAATGCCAAACTGCGATTTAAGTACAGTGAAGTCATGAAATGGCTTGAGCAGCAGAAGATTCACTGACGCGCCAAAAGACTAGACCTAGGAGTGGCTGCATTGGTTCCCGTTAAGCTTGCCCGAGGGATGGGGAGCTTCCTGAAGAACTGTTCTTGCGTGAAGCCCACGCGGTGCTCTCACTCATACACAATCCGCTACCGCGACTCTGCAGGTAAGCAGCGTGAAGAAACGGGCTACCCGACGCAAGACGCTGCCAAAGATCGCCTTACGGCAATCTACAACGATAAGCGCAATACGCCCATTTCCGTCGCTGAGGTCAGGGCTCAGCTAGGTCGAATGTCCTTCAAGGAGTATGCGGAGGATTGGCGTACCCGTCGGCGGGATATCGTGGAATATGCCACGGGCCCTGCTCACGAGACGTACCTGCGGGCGCATTTGTATCCGGAGTTTTCTTCTAGGAAGATGGAAACGTTCGCTCCTATGACCCTGGAACGCTTCATCGCGACCATGGAACGGAACGACGTGCAGCTTGGAACGCAGAGGAACGCCTACGGCCTTCTTCATGCAATCCTGACGGATGCCTTTCGTAAAGGGGCAATCGCGGCGGACCCTACGCTCGGCGTGATACCGCCGAAATACATACCTGACCGGGCCGTCGTCCCCGCGAAGGGCTACATAAAAGAAGCGGCGGGGAAAGCCGACTTTCAGCTGGCCATGCATATGCGGATGATGTATGGATGTGGCCTGAGGAACGGTGAAGCTCGTGCCGTCAATATCAACAATATCGTTGCTGATGACGTGTATCGAGTGACGGAGCAAATACATCATTACACCTACCGGCCGGCACCATTGAAGCATCGAGAGGTCGGTGAGTTTCGCGAAGTTCCGCTCCCGCGATCGGTTAAGGAAGCAATCGAACGATTCGTGGAGAGGCATGGGGTCTCGGAGGACGGGTACCTGCTTCGCGGGCCGACGGGATACTTCACGTACTCCATGGAGTCTCGGCGGGCTAGGAACCTTTTCAAGAAGGTGCCTCCTCCAGAGGGCATGACGTTGTACGGCTTTCGTCACTTCTTCGCGTCGAACTGTTTGAGCCACGGGATCCCAATCACGGATGTCGCGGAGTGGATGGGCCACAGGAACATCCAGATCACTTACCGCACTTATCGGCATCTGATGCCGGGGTCGATCACTGCGGCCGCCAAGATCTTGGACCACGACCTCGCTGCGTAGAGGCAAAGGTCCCTGACATGTCAGCCATTGGATGGGGTCCCGACTGGTGCTGACGGTTTGCTGACCCCAGGTGGTCGTCAAGCCGCCGCGACCTGCAAGAACGCTGATCTGATGCATCTTCGGCTTCCATTGGCACCGCCCCATCCAGGCCCGGGCCAACAGCCCCATGGTGTGCTCGGGTTGCTGCTCCGTCTTCCGGCGCGACGACCTGATGGCCTTCGGCGGATTTCCGGAGCGGACCATCGTCGAGGACATGGACTACACCTGGTCCCAGCAGATCGCGGGCAGGCGCGCGGTCTACGTCTCCGACGCCGTAGCCCTCGCCGCCGATCCGGAAGACCTCACCTACCTCCGCAAACAGGTCTGGCGCTGGATGGCCGGCTTCTGCCAGAACGTCCGGCTCCACGTCGGACGGCTGGTCGTTCACAAACCTCTGCTGGCGGTCTGGGTGCTCCTCGCCCTCCTGGAGATCCTCACCGCACCGCTCTGGTGGGCGACACCGTTCGTGCTCGCCGCGACCACCCACCAACCGCTCGCGCTCGCCTTCACCTGGTGGGCCGGAGCCGAACTCCTCCTCACCCTGCCACCCCTCCTCTACGCCGCCCGACGCCGCAAACTCCCCCTCGCAGGAGTGCTGTTGAACATCCCCTGCGTCTACGCAACCAAGGCCGTCAACCTCGTCTACGCCTGGAAGGCCCTCATCGTGGAACTTCTCCTGGTGCCCCTACGCCTGTCACGCGGCCTGACGGTCTATGAAAAGGGACGGGCCGACTACCGGCCGATGCGGTCGGCTTCGGCGGGGGTGGGCTGAGTTGCGCTGAGCCATGGTGGGGGACGCCGCTCCGCCGCATTACCGGAGCGGCGTCCTGATCCCCTGACTTGCGAGCCCGCGAGAACGCGCTCGGCAGGCAATCAGGAAGGGGCCGGCGACCCCGGCGAGCGAAAACACAAGGCAGACGAACAAACACCAGAAAGCAATTCTCTTGACCTTGCGGCGATTGGCGGCGGCGGGACGCCTTTTCCGCGGCTGAGGCGCAGAATCATTCGAGCGGTTCGGGTCTCGCGGTCCCTCGGTGTTCGCTGCCGCTGAGGTTCGAGCTCAGTTCTGTGGAGGCCTGAACTCTAAGAGGTTGTCTCACGTGACAAGTTTCGCGAGCCTCTTGTAGCAGGTCAGGGCGACGGCCATGGCCAGGCCTCGGCTCTGCCTGTCGTTGCGGACCCCGTACGGGATCTTGAGACCACGAGCAGCCCATGGCAGGCTCATGCCGCATGATCGATGAATTCGCGAAAGGCAACCTGCACGGGAGACTGCGGCGGGACCGCAAGGCGCTGCTCTGGAAACTCGACGGCTTGTCCGAATACGACGCCCGCCGACCTTTGACAGCGACCGGGACCAACCTCCTCGGCCTGGTCAAACACGTGGCCACCGTCGAGGCCAGGTACTTCGGCGAGGTCTTCGACCGCCCTTCCCCGGAACCGCTGCCCCGGTGGCAGGATTCCGACGGCAGCGATCTGTGGGCGACCGAGGACGAGACCCGCGATCAGATCATCGGGTTCTACTGGCGCACGTGGGAACACTCGGACGCGACGATCAACGAGCTTGCCCTCGACGCCCCCGGCCACGTGCCGTGGTGGCCGGAGCCTTATGCCGACACCAACCTGTTCGCCATCATGGTCCATGTCCTCGGCGAGTCCATCCGGCATGCCGGGCACGCCGATATCCTGCGCGAGGACCTCGACGCCCGGACCGGGTTGCGCGCCGAACTCGAGAAACAGATCGACGAGGAAGCCCGTGCAGCCTACTGCGCGAAGATCGAGCAGGCCGCCAGGTCGGCCGCACCAATCAAGGCTTAGAGGTTGTCTCACGTGACGTGATGTTCGTGCGGCATGATGCCGGTCGTGGGTGCTGAGCTATCGAAGCGCCTGATTCCTGGTGAACTCTGGGAGTTGGCTGCCCCGTTGCTGCCGTCGTTCGCTGCTCGTTCGCAAGGTGGTGGGACCGCTCGTGTGACGAGCGGGCCGTGTTCACGGCAGTGGTGTACGCGCTGACCAGCGCCTGTGCCTGGCGGCATCTGCCGCCGACGTTCGGCACGTCGCCCGCCACCGCGCATCGCCGCTTCACGGCATGGACCGAGGCCGGCGATCGTCGACGCGGCCTCCGTTCGCGCCAAAGGGGGGATCGCTGACTGGGCCGAGCCCGGTCGATCGCGGTAAGAAGGGCAGCAAGCTGCATGTGCTGTCCGATGCCCAGGGCATCCCGCTCGCCGTCGCCGTGTCCAGCGCGAACATGCACGACAGCCTCGCCCTCAAGCCGCTCATCCGCCGCATACCCGCCGTCCGGCCCCGCCGGGGGCCACAGCGGCGCCGACCCGTCAAACTC
This sequence comes from Streptomyces caniferus, assembly GCF_009811555.1. Taxonomy (GTDB): domain Bacteria; phylum Actinomycetota; class Actinomycetes; order Streptomycetales; family Streptomycetaceae; genus Streptomyces; species Streptomyces caniferus. The sequence continues at coordinate 98,892 of NZ_BLIN01000007.1, forward strand.
CGTGCGGACAAGGCGTACTTCTCCGCCGAACTACCTGGCGCTCGCACTTACTCGCCTTCCTCGGCCTGGCCGCCGCCCTGACCTGCTACAAGAAGCTCGCGAAACTTGCCACGTGAGACACCCTCCAATTGTGACCAGCCCGTTTGGGACCATCAGCGACTTCGGCGACGAACAGGTGGGTGAGCGTGACCGACAGCGTCCCGTGGGGTGCCGCCGAACCACGCATCCGGCCAGCCACTCCACTCCACCGTGCCGCTCCCACTCACCACGCATCACCAACTCATCGTTCCAGTAGGAGGCGTGTGGTCGTGAACAGGCAATTCAACACCCTCATCGAACAATCGATCCCTATGCTGACGGCATGATCGACGTACCGCTTTCGGCGCTGGAAGTCGCGATGGTTCAAACGGGTACCCGAGCCGTGGAGACCCTGCGCGACACCACCGCCTTCGCGCAGGGGCTGGAACGGCTCGGCTACCACCGGATCTGGTACGCCGAGCATCACCACTCACCCGCCATTGGCGCATTCCCACCGGTCGTACTGACCGCGCACGCCGCTGCCTCGACCTCTGCGATCCGTCTCGGTTCGGGCGGAGTACTGGCACCCAACCACGCGCCCCTCACCCTCGCGGAACAGTTCGGGACGCTGGCCGCCTTGCACGAGGACCGCATCGACCTGGGCATCGGCCGCGGCCCCGGCACCTTCGACGAGGCCATCGCGCGGGCGCTGCGCCGCGGAGCCGGACCCACGACGGACGCGGAGTACCACGGTGACGTGGCCGCGATCCTGACCTTTCTCGTCGAGGAAGTCGCACTCGGCTCCCTCCCGGAGCCATGGCTGCTGGTCTCCAGCACCGCAGGTGCCGCTCTCGCCGCACAACTCGGCCTGCCGATCGCCGTCGCGCACCACATCCGGCCGGACAACACCCGCGCGGCGCTGGAACGTTACCGGTCCGCCTTCACCCCGTCCCGTTGGTGCGAACAACCTCGGGTGCTGGTGTGCGTGGAGGCGGTGTGTGCCGAGACGGAAGAAGAAGCCGCGTGGCGAGTGAGACCGATGGACGTCATCAAGGCCGGGCTCCTCAAAGGCTTGAGTGAGATCCCCTTCCCCACGCCCGCCGAGGCGGCCGCCCACCCCTTCACGGCCGAGGAGCGACGAGCACTGGCCGGCTTCCGTGCAGAGCAAGCCGTTGGTACGCCCGAGACCGTCGTACAGCGGCTTGCGCAACTGGCGGCTGAGACCGGAGCAGACGAACTGATGCTGACCACACCCGTCTACGACCTCCACGACCGCATTCGCTCCTACGAACTCATCAAGAAGCACTCGGAGGCCACGACTGCCGCGACCAGCACGACCGCACCGTAGAGCCATGCCGGGAGGGAGACACCGCCGGGGAACTGTGGGTCGCAGTCGCCCCCACTAGTGCTGTGTGACCCCGTGGGTTCACCTGCAGCGGATCGTGCCCCGCGGTGGCAGAAGCTTCGGTGCGCTACCGGCGCGCGATGCTGCTGCCGGCCTCGGCAGGCGGGGGAGTGGTGCGGGGACGAAATAGGCGGTGGACGGGTGGTCCCGGTGCCGGATGGTGCCTCAACGCCGCGCGTGGCGGACCTTCAGCCGTCCGTACCCCATGGCCCCGGAGATCCGGATCTTCGGCCCGCCGGGGCCGGAGGGCTGCCGGGGCTTGTAGTGCGAGTCCTTCCACCCGGTGCGCAGGCCCTCGAGGTCGACGATCGCGTCGCGAGGCACCGTGATCTTGGCCTTGCCGCTTCCGAGTTGCAACTCGATGTCGACTACCGGATGTTCGATGATCGCCCGGGACAGGTCCAGGTGCACCCTTCCGAATGCGGACTCGACCTTCAGGACCCGAGGCACCCGCCATGCACCGCGCCGCTGGATCCGCCCGCTGTGGGCGGCAACCGTGGACGTGGTGCCGGCACTCTCCTCCGGGAGCGAGGCCAGAGCCGACACGAGTTCGCCGTGCGCCTTGGCAGTGAGCACCTGGTGGAGACGTTCGTCCATCTCCTCATGAGAGATGTGCCCTTTGGTGTACGCCTCCTGCAGGCGCTGCACAGCCGTGTCGCGGTCGTCTTCGCCGACCAGTGGCGACGGGTCTTCCGGCAGAGAGGTCACCGTTTCACATTACTGCCATACCGGCGATGCGCACGTGCCAACGTCCGCAGCGGGCACGGAATCCGACGGTGAGACCGACCGTTCGTCATCGTGGCCTTGATCGCCCAACTCCCCGGCGAACGCGCATGGTTACAGCATCAGCCGTCGCCTCAGAAGCCCCTCAGTCATCATCAGGCAGTGCCAGCCGTGAACTACTGCGCATCGCCACCGCGACCGTTCCCGCGATCCATCGCCATTGCCACTGTGACCGTCTCCGGGATCGGCATCGCCCTATTCGTCGTCGCAGACGGGACCGCGCTGACCCTTCTTCTCCTCTTGACCAGGTGCCTTACGTCGACCGCAGCAGGGATCTGCCTCCCCGGCCCATCGCCGCTGAAAGCTTTTACGAAGCGCCGTTCGGGGGTGTTCGGTGTTCTGCGGACGACGTGACGGTCCGTGTGCCCGGCTGCGATGCGGACGTGAAGCTCGCCGAAGCGCCGTCTTGCGCGCGACCGCTTTGACGCGAAAGGCCCCAGTCCGACGCCCACAGTGGAGACGGCGAGCCCGATGACTGTGTGGACGCCGTTGGCGGCGGTGGTGGCGGTGGCCAGGGCTGTCTATTTCTCGCCCAGCAGGATGCGCAACTCATGGACGGTGGCTGTGAGTTAGGCAGTTTGGTGTGGATCGCCTTGCTGACCAGATAAAGGTGGCGGCGATGTGTGGTCCGGCGAGGTAGACGGTGGCGGTCTTGTCGTAGCGGGTGGCCAGCTGGGCCATTTGGTGATTCGTCACCGCCACCGCCCACCCCGCCTCGGCGTCCGGCCCGGTAGCAATGGCTGGATCTTCGCCACTGGGCGTCAATCAGCGACACACATCAACAAACGATTAAATGACCCGTAGGGGGCGACCCAGGGCCTCTATATGGGTCAGCGTGCCGCAGCTACGGCCGCTCACCGGGGGGGAAGCAGGTTATGCCATGCGTGTCCGCAGGTGTCTTTGCAGTACGTCTGCCTGCGGCGGGTGTCGGCGACGGAGAACACCGAGACGAGGATACGGAACGCTTTGACGTGTTCGTCGGCGGGTAGGGCTGCGAACCCGTAGCGAGGTGGATCCATGCAGATCATCACCGAAGGGTTGGCCGTGGGCTTTACACCGGACCGGGCAACTCCCGCGCGCCCGTCTGTCGCCGTGATGTGCGCTTGCATCGCGTAGCCGGCGACTTCTTGCAGTACAACCTGCCGTCCTACCGGGGAAAGGGCGCAGAACCAGGCTGTCCCGTCGTCCAACGTGCGAAGCCCTTGGGCGACCTCGTTGGCGACTCGCTCGGCTTCACGCCGAATGACTCGCCCATCCTCACTGTTTGTCCCCATCATCTCCCGATCATTCCAGATCGCCCCGGCAGTCACGGCCCCTTCGTCGCCCGGCCTCGCGCACTTGCGGCAGCGCTCGCCGCGATCCCGTAGGGGAGGGGAGGGAGTCATGACTCACGTGCCGACATCCACTGCTGATCCTGCGGTGCTTCCGCTCGCGTGCAGACGCACTGCTGTTGACGCCACCCGGTAGGTGCGCAGAATGACCTCACACTCCACCTCTCTCATGGGGTGGGGTCCTGCACCTCCGGCGATGACGAAACCAGGTGGTCATGCAGGTCGGCGCACTTGCCATTGGGTGGGGCATGTTCTTATTGCTCCCTGCCGTGCCCTGGTTCTTGTTCCCCGGGCGCCGGAAGAGGGGAGCGGTGGCGGCGCTCTTATGGGCGGGTGTGTGCGGTGCTTGGGCGCTGAACACCTATGGGGCGGGGGCCGTTCGGGTCCTCGCCGTCATTGTGGTCAGCTCGTCCGTGCGCGTGGTTGCCGAGATGGCCGGCGTTTTCGGTCGAGAGCGTGAGGTGCGTGCGCATCGCCTCACCTGCCTCGACTCCCCCTCGTGCGGGGTGAAGCACCGGACGGAGAGGATGCCGTACATCCTGGTGGCCTTCCTCGCCACGGCCTTCCTTCTGATGCTGTACACCGCATGGCCTCAGCGCTCAGAGGCACTTCGCTGTGGCGGCTGGTGCTGGTCAGGCCCGTATGCGGTGCTGCTGCAGGGGCCGGGGGCAGCCGGGTCCGGCCCCCATCCGTCGCCGCGGGTCATGGCGTGGGTTGTCTCGGCGAGGGTGCACATGTGGGCCCCGTCGCAGTCCCCGGGCCGCAGCGAATCCGACGTGTCCAGCGTGCTGATCTGCAGGGATGCCGGCTCGCGGTTGCCCTCCCCTTTCCGGCTTCCCTCTGTCCCCCCTCCCTAGTACCGCCCGCTCGCCGTCGTCGGCATCGACACCGGAGGCGGTGGACCGCCGTTCAGTTCGGCCAGCGACGCGTCCAGCGCCTCGACGAGGTAGTCCTCCTGAGAGGGCGTCAGCAGGGGGTGGCAGGGGAGGTTGAGGTGCTGGTCGAACCAGCTGCGTTCGGCGACCGGGCACTCGCCGCGCAGATGTCCTCGGTGGCGCCACTGGGGCAGCAGATGCTGGGGGAAGTAGCGCAGTTGGATCTCCACGCCCCTGCGGTCCAGCGCCAGGACGAGCCGGTCGCGTACCTCCTGGTGGTCGGCGAAGCAGGTGTAGAGGTGATAGGCGTGCTCGCTGTGGGCGGGCGCCAACTGGGGCGTGATGAAGGGGTAGCGGGTGAGTACCTCGTTGAGGCGCCCGGCGAGGGCGCGCCGACGGCCGACGGCGGCCCATAGTTCGGTGAGTTGAGCCTGTCCGAGGGCCGCTACGGTCTCCGGCATCGTCGTGTCCCTGCCGGTCCGCCGCGGAGAGCCGCGGTGCAGGGGTGCGGCGTGCGCGGCCCACGGCAGCAGGCCAGGACGAGCCGCTCCGGCCTGCGGGGTGCGCACGATACGGGTGTCCCGGTCGGCGGCGCGCAGCAGGCGGAAGCGTTCGGCCCAGTCGTCCCGGTCGCAGGTGATCAGACCGCCCTCGGCGGACAGGGTGCCGTTCCTGGCGTTGCGGAGGCTGAAGGTGGCCAGGTCGGCCAGCGAACCGGGACTCCGTCCGCGGTAGCGGGCGCCCAGTGCATGCGCACAGTCCTCCAGCACGATGAAGCCGTGGCGTCGCGCCAGCGCCATGATGCTGTCCATCTCGGCGGGGCAGCCGCCGTAGTGCACCAGCAGCAGAGCCTTGGTACGAGGGGTGATCAGCGCTTCCAGCGCGGCCGGGTCGATGTTGAGGGTCGTCGGGTCGATGTCGCAGAACCGGACGTGTACGTCGTGGTCGCACAGCGGCTGGACGGTCGCCCGGTGGGTCTGCGGGGTGGCGATCACCTCGTCGCCCGGTTCCAGATCGAGCATGCGGACCGCGAGCTGGAGGGCGACCGTTCCGCTGGTCACCGAGATCGCGTGGCGGCTGCCGACCGTCTCGGCGAAGGAGCGCTCGAACCCCTCGCGCCGGCTGCCCGTCGGCAGTGGGCTGGTGTCGTGGGCGAGCTCGGTCAGTACGGCCGCCTCGGCGCCGGCCGAGATGCTGCCCCGTTTCCCCCAGGGCACGACGTAGCTCCTGTCCAGCATCAGTTCCCCCAGATCGTCTGCGGCCGCACCGGTGGGTGTGCTCTCCCTATGAGAGTCGAAGGAGGCGTGTTGTTGAAGAGCCGGCGGTGGTCAGCAAGGTCAGTTAGGTCAGCTTCTCGGCTACGTCGGCGCTCGTTCGGCACAGCGCAAGTCGAGACGGGGGACGCGGACGGCTCCGCTGCCCCGGGTTCGGCGACGGTAGCGGCGCGTGCGGCGAGAAGAGTCCCTCTCGGGGCCGAGCCGCCATGCCCGGCGTCCGGCCGGAACCCCCGCCGGCCGGGCTTTCGTGCTGCCGCGCGCCCCGCCTCGGGACCGGGACGGTGCGAAACCCCTTCCCCCGCCCCGCCCCGCCCCGTGACCGGGACGCGCGAGGGCCCTTCCCGCCCCGCCTCGTGCCCCGGACGGCGCGAAGCCCCTTCCCCCGCCCCGCCGTTACCCCTTCCCCGGCGGCGGCCCCGTGCTGCCGCGGGGGACGAGTTCGGTGGGCAGGACGATGTGGCGTTCGTGGGCGCCGTCGGTGTTGTCGATCACTGCGCGGGTGAGGCGGACGGCGGTGCGTCCGATTTCCACGGCGGGCTGGGCGAGGGTCGTCAGGCCCATGACGTCCGCCATCACGTGGTCGTCGAAGCCCATCACCGAAACCCGGCCCGGTACCGGGACGTTGGCGTCGCGCAGGGCCGCGAGCAGTCGGAAGGCCATGTCGTCGGTCTCGGTGAACAGGGCGGTGGGCGGGTCGGAAAGGCTCAGCAGCCGTCCCACCGCCGGGGCCATGCCGCCGCCCTTCCAGTCCGGCACGCTCATGACGAGCGATGTGTCGTGCTCCAGCCCGGCTTCGGTGAGTGCCCGCAGGTGGCCGGTGAGCCGGTTCTTGCTGCTCCAGGCGAAGCCCGTGGTGTCGGACGTCTGGAGGAAGGCTATCCGCCGGTGCCCGAGGTTGATCAGATGGCGGGTGCCGCGCAGGGCGGCGTCCTCGTCGTCCACGTAGACGCTGGGGCGTCCCGGGGCGTGCTGGCTGACGAAGACCAGGGGCATGCCCAGGTTGTCGAGGCGGGCGCGTTCGGCGGGGGAGAGGGAGAAGCTCACCACGAGCAGGGCGTCGGCGTTGCGGCGGGCGGGCAGCCGGTCGAAGAAGTCGGCCCGTTCGTGCACGTCGGTCACGCTGTAGACCAGCAGTTCGAGGCCTGCCTCGCGCAGCGCGGGGGCCATGCCGGACAGCGCCGAACTCAGGAACCACGACGCCAGGTCCGGCATCAGGACGGCGACTCGTCCGGTGCGGCCGGTGACGAGGCTGGAGGCGCTGCGGGTGATCGCGAAGGAGAGTTCGCGGGCTGCGGCTTCCACCCGGGCGCGTGTCGTGTCCGAGACCGTCGACAGCCCGCGCAAGGTGCGCGAAACGGTGGACACCGAAACCCCCGCCCGATGGGCCACATCGGCCATCGTGGCCTCGCTCTGCGCTGAGGACATGCCGGGACGCTAGCACAAAAGGGCGATGACAGCGTTGCCAAGAGATCATCTTGAAATCTGTCGTTCACGAGCCGTTGACCTGATGACAAGGCCACTTCTAGCCTGCAAGCGCTGTCATCGATGACAGCCAAGACGTGAGGAGCACTCATGGCCTTGAGCCGCAGAACCCTGCTCGCGGGCGGTCTTGCCGCCGGAGCCGGGCTCACCAGCGGTTGCGCGGGCAAGCCCTTGGACACCCTGCTGACCCAAGCCGCCCATGTCCCGCGTACCCCGGCCACTCTCACCTGGTGGGTATCCGAAATCCCCTCCCGGAACGGCCCCGTGGTGGCAGACCTGATCATCCGCGCCTTCGAGCGCCGCCATCCGCACATCCATGTCCGAAAATCGAACGCCCTGAGCACCACCGACGGCAATCGTGCCGCGGTCACCACCCAGCTCGCGGGCGCCTCGCCCACTCCTGACGTCTACCTCGGTGACACCACCTGGCCCGCCCAGTTCGGCGCCAACTCCCTTGCGCTGCCGCTGCAGACGCTGCTGCCCAAGGACTTCTGGACGGCCTATCCGGCGGCCCTGCGGCGGGTCAGCGAATACCGCGGCGCCGTCTACGCGCTGCCCTTCTTCACCGACAGTGCCTTCCTCTATTACCGCAAGGACCTGCTGGCGAAGCACGGCCGGCCGGTGCCCCGCACCTGGGAGGAGCTGCTGCGCACCGCACGCACCGTCCAGCGGGCCGGGGACGCCCCGTACGGGTTCCTCTGGCAGGGGTCCGTATCGGAGTCGCTGACCTGCAATGTCGCCGAATTCCTGGCCGACGCCGAGGCCCCCGTACTGGACGGCGCGGGCCGGGTGGCGCTGAACGGGCCGGGCGCGGAGCGGGCCTTCTCCCTGATGCGGGAGTTCACCGAGACCGGGGTGACGCCCTCGACGGTCACCACCTATGTGGAGGCCGACTCGCAGGACGCCTTCACCGGCGGCCGCGGTGTCTTCCTGCGCAACTGGTCCTACGCCTGGGGCAATGCGGCCGACCGCACGGTCTCCAAGGTGGCGGGCAAGGTCGGCGTCGCGCCCCGCCCCGGTTTCGAGGGCGACGGGCCGCGCGGGGTGAGCTGCGCCGGGGGCTGGAGCAACTTCATCAACCCCAACTCGCGTCACCTCGGGGCCGCAGTCGCTTTCGCCCGGTTCTGTGCAGGTGAGGAGGCGCAGATGATTCTGCTGAAGAACGCCGGGGTGATTCCGGCGCTCGACGAGGTGTTGACCCGGCGGGAGGCGCGCGCGGTCGGCGATCCGACGCTCGCCCGGGTGCGCGAACTGCAGCTGGTCGCCCGGCCCGTGCAGACCCCGTACTACCCCCAGGTCAGCAAGGCGCTCTACACCCGGGCCAATGCCGTGCTCGGCGGCCGGGCCACGCCCGCCCAGGCCGTGCGCGCCGCCCGCGCCGACATCCGGACCGCGCTGGAAGGCGGGGCGCTGTGAACGCCATGACATCCTCCGCTCCCGTGTCGCGGCGGCCGGCCCCGGAGGAGGCCGGACCGCATGCGGCGCAGGCGCCCCGTGGCGGCGGCCCGGCCCGGGTGAGCAGACGCCGCCGGGCGCGCACCGGCTGGTTCTTCGCCTCCCCGGCGCTGCTGGTCATCACCGCCGTGACCGTCTTCCCGGTGCTCTTCTCGCTGCTGCTCAGCTTCGCCGATGTCCGCCTGGAGTACGGCGGGTTCCGCATCCTCTCCCTGACGGGAGACCACTACGCCGCCGTGCTGAGCAGCCCGGAATGGCGCCAGGCGCTCGTCTTCACCTTCGGGTTCACCGCCGTCACCGTCCTGCTGGAACTGGTGCTGGGCACCGCGGCCGCTCTCGTCCTGGAACGGCTGGGGGCCGCCCGCGGCTGGGTCCTGGCCGTCCTGCTGCTGCCCTGGGCCTTGATCAATGTCGTCGCCGCCCAGCTGTGGGGGTATCTCTACAACGGCACCTACGGCGGCCTGACCTGGCTCTTCGAGCAGATCCTCGGCCATCAGCCGGACATCCTCGGGCAGCCCGCCTCCGCCATCAGCGCCATGGTGGTGGTCGATGTCTGGAAAACCACCCCCTTTGTCGCGATTGTCGTCCTCGCCGGGCTGATGCTGATTCCCGGAGACGTCTACGAGGCGGCAGAGATCGACGGCGCCGGCACCTGGACGACGTTCTGGAAGGTGACCCTCCCGCAACTGCGCCCGATCATGGCCATCGCCGTCCTCTTCCGCATCCTGCAGGCCTTCGGCATCTTCGATCTGCCCTTCGTCCTGACCCAGGGCGGTCCCGGCACCGCCACCGAGTCCCTGGCGATCCTCGGGTACAAGACGCTCTTCCAGAACCTCGCCATCGGCCGCGGTGCGGCGGTGGCGACCACCACCGCCGTCATCGTGATCACGTGTTGTCTGCTCTTCCTGCGGGTCTTCCGGACGCAGGCCGACGAAGGAGGGCGGGCATGAACCGCCGTGCCCCGGCGTCCGGCATCCGCCGGTACGTCAACGCCGTCAACGTGGGCGGTCTGGCGATCGTCGTGCTGTCGGCACTGCCGCTGTACTGGATGATTGTGTCGTCCTTCAAGGGACCGGGCGAGATCAGCGCCGCCCCGCCGACCCTGGTGCCGAAGGCGGCGACGCTCGGCAACTACGCCGAGGCCTTCGTCCGCAACGGCATCGGCCGCTACCTGCTCAACAGCGTGCTGGTGGCGTCGGTTTCCACGGTCGTCGTGCTGGGGCTGTCCTTCTTCGCGGGGTACGCCCTGGGCCGCACCCCGCTGCGGGGCCGCGGCGCCATCATGACCGCGCTGCTGATGCTCTCCGTCTTCCCGCCGATCGCGCTGGTCGTCCCGCTCTTCCTGCTGGAGCGGCAGTTGGGGCTGCTCAACAGCTATGCGGGCCTGATCGTGCCCTATGTCGCGCTCAACCTCCCGTTCGCCATCTGGATCATGCGCAACTACCTGGCCGGTGTCCCCCGTGAGCTGGAGGAGGCGGCGACCGTCGACGGCGCCGGCCCGCTGCGCACCGTCCTGACCGTCATCGCGCCGCTGGCCCGGCCGGGGCTGTTCACCGCGGGCATCTTCACCTTCACCGCGACCTGGTCGGAGTTCCTGCTCGCGCTGACCTTCAACAGCGAGGACGGCCACCGCACCGTCCCGGTCGGCATCGCCCTGTTCACCAGCCAGTACACGGTCCCCTACGGGACGCTGTTCGCGGGAGCCGTGGCGGCCACCCTCCCCATCGGCGTCCTGGTCATGATCTTCCGCCGCTCGATCGTCTCGGGCATGACCTCAGGGGCGGTGAAGGGATGAGACCGGCGTCCCCAGGGCCCGCCGGCCCCGCCGCACCCGACCGCATCCGGCGCCGCAGCGCGCCCGCTTCCTCCCCCAGCTAGCGCTGGGAGGTGCCCCCATGCGACCGCTCTCGCACCGAAAGGCCTCCACGTGACCGCACAGCACCTCGGCTCCGACCGCAACACCACCGACTGGTGGCGGCAGGCCGTCGTCTACCAGGTGTATCCGCGCAGCTTCGCCGACCTCGACGGCGACGGCATCGGGGACCTCCCCGGCGTCACCTCCCGGCTGCCCTACCTCGCCGACCTCGGTGTGGACGCCATCTGGCTGAGCCCCTTCTACCCCTCGCAGCTGGCCGACGGCGGCTATGACGTCGACGACTACCGCAATGTCGACCCGCGGCTGGGCACCCTCGACGACTTCGACGCCATGGTGGCCGAGGCGCACCGCCTGGGCCTCAAGGTGATGGTCGACATCGTGCCCAACCACTCCTCCGACCAGCACCTCTGGTTCCAGGAGGCGCTGCGCGCCGCGCCCGGATCCGCAGCCCGGGAGCGCTATGTCTTCCGCGAGGGCAAGGGCGAGCACGGTGAACTGCCGCCCACCGACTGGGTCTCCTGCTTCGGCGGCCCCGCCTGGACCCGGCTGCCCGACGGCTGGTGGTACCTCCACCTCTTCGCCCCCGAGCAGCCCGACTTCAACTGGGACAACCCCGAGGTCCGCGCGGACTTCCGGCACACCCTGCGCTTCTGGTCCGACCGCGGCGTCGACGGCTTCCGGGTCGATGTGGCCCACGGCCTGGCCAAGGACCTGGCCGCACCGCTCCGCGACATCGGCACCGTCGAGGGCTACACGCCGGGAGACCTGCCCGAGGACGGCAGCCACCCCTTCTGGGACCGCGACGAGGTGCACGACATCTTCCGCGACTGGCGCAAGGTCTTCAACGAGTACGACCCGCCGCGGGTCGCCGTCGCCGAGGCGTGGGTACGCAGCTCCCGCCGTACCGCGTACGCCACCCCGCAGGAACTCGGCCAGGCCTTCAACTTCGACTTCCTCAAGGCCCCGCTGCACGCCGGGGAGCTGCGCTCCTCCATCGACACCGCACTCGCCGACGCGCGGGCGGCCGGGGCGACCGCGACCTGGGTGCTCTCCAACCACGATGTGATCCGGCACGCCTCCCGGTACGGCCTGCCGGACGGCCGCGACGAGGAGGCCTGGCTGCTCTCCGACGGCCAGGAGCCCGTGCTGGAGCGGGAGTTCGGGCTGCGCCGGGCGCTGGCCGCGACGTTGCTGATGCTGGCGCTGCCGGGCTCCGGCTACGTCTACCAGGGCGAGGAACTGGGCCTGCCCGAGGTCGCCGGCCTCTCCCGGGACAGCCTCCAGGACCCGGTGTGGACCCGGAGCGGCGGGCTGCTGAAGGGCCGGGACGGCTGCCGGGTACCGCTGCCGTGGCGCCGCGAGGGCGCCTCGTACGGTTTTGGGGGCGGAGGTTCCTGGCTGCCGCAGCCGGCGGGCTGGGGCGAGCTGTCCGTGGAGGCGCAGCAGGGTGTGGCGTCGTCACCGCTGGAGCTGTACCGGGCGGCGCTGGCCACCCGCCGCCGGCTGCTGGCCGACGAGGCGCTGGAATGGGCCGACGACGCGCCGACGGCCCACCCGGACGTGCTGCACTTCCGCCGCTCGGGCGGCTGGGGGTGCGTGACCAACCTGTCGGACGAACCCCGGCCGCTGCCGGCCGGCGAACTGCTGCTGTCCTCCGCACCGGTCAGCGGCGACGAACTGCCGGCCTGGACGACGGTCTGGCTGCGCACCCCGCAGGCCTGAACCGCCGCGCCGCGGGGGCCCGTCAGGCGCTCAGCGCCGTCAGGTCCCCGCGGGCGCGGTCCAGGACGGACGCGTCGTAGCGCCGCAGCAGCAGGCGGGCCAGCTCGGGCGCCGGGCCGAGGACGGGGGCGAGCACATCGGCCCCCGCCTCGCGGGCCCCGGCGGCGATTCGGTCCGGCAGGAAGCCGGGGGCGATGACGTACGGGGCCACCGCCACCCGGTCGACGCCCTCGGCGCGGAGGGCGTGCACGGCGTCGGCCGTGCGGGGAAGAGATGCGGAGGCGAACGCAGGTCGCACGGCACACCAGCCAGCGGTGTGCCGCCACTCCCGCGCGATTTCAGCGATCACTGCGATCGCCTCCGGGTCCGAAGAGCCCGCCGAGGCCAGGACGACTCCGGTCGAGCGGCGGTCGCCGGGCCGCAGCCCGGCCTCCTCCAGCCGGCGCTCCAGCGCGGCGGTCAGGAGGGGAGAAGGGCCGAGCACCTCGGCCTGGCGGACGGACAGCAGGGGCAGCCGCGCGGCCGCCTCCCGCAGGACCGCCGGGATGTCGGACTTCGCGTGGAAGGCCCGGGTGAGCAGCAGCGGCAGCGCCACCACCTCCCGCCTCCCCTCGGCCGCCAGACGCTCCAGCACCCGCGGCACCCGGGGCGCGTTGAAGTCGAGATAGCCGACCTCGACGCGCAGCCCCGGCCGCAGCGCCCGGACCCGCGCACAGAGCGCGGAGACGGCCGCCGCGTGCCGCGGATCGCGGCTGCCGTGGGCGATGACGAGAAGTGTGGGGCGTGTGTCCATGGGTCAGCTCTTCACGAGGAGGCCGCGGCTGCGCAGCACCCGGCGTTCGATCGGGGCGAAGATCAGCAGCTCGATGCCGATGCCGACGATGAGGATGAGCAGGATCGCGGCGAGCACCCAGGACATGTCCTGGAACTCGCGGCCCTGCTCCAGCAGCTGGCCCAGTCCGGTGCCCAGATCCGGCGCGTTGACGATGAGCTCGGCGGCCATCAGGGAGCGCCAGGAGAACGCCCAGCCCTGCTTGAGCCCGGCGATGTAGCCCGGCAGGGCGGCCGGCAGCAGCACATGCCGTACCCCCGTCAGACCGGTGGCGCCGATGGTGCGGCCCGCCCGCAGGTAGAGCGGGGAGATCTGGTCGACGCCCGCCACCAGGCCGTTGGCGATGGACGGGACGGCGCCGAGCAGCACCACCGCGTAGATCGTGGCGTCGCTCAGCCCGAACCAGATGATCGCGGCCGGGACCCAGGCCACCGACGGCAGCGACTGCAGACCGCTCAGGATCGGCCCGATCGCGGCCCGTACGACCTTGACCCGGGCGACGACCAGCCCGAGCACCGTCCCGAGGCCCACCGAGGCCACGAAGCCCAGGGCGCCGCGGGAGACACTGGTCCACACGAAGCCCAGCAGGGTGCCCTCGAGCCACTTCTGCTGCAGCGAGTGCGCGACGTCGACGGGGCTCGGCAGGAGGTAGTGCGGCTTCAGCTCGAAGTGGTAGGCGAGCTGCCACAGTCCGAGCACGATGACGATCGCGATGAGCGGGGGGAACGCCTTCGAGGCCGCGGTGCGCAGCCACGGCTGCCGGTCGACGACCCTGGATTCCAGGGCGTCGAGCCCCGCCTCCAGACCGGCGATGTCACCGGCCCTGGCGGCGGTGCCGTCGGCCGCGGTGTCCGCGCCGCTCCGGACGGCGGCGGACGTGGTCTCAGTGCTGGCCATGACGGCGGATCTCCCCACGGAGCTGTTCGGTGATCTCGATGGAAAGGTCGGCGACCGCGGAGTCCTCGATGCGCCGCGGCTGCGGGATGTCCACCCGCCACTCGTGCGCGATCCGGCCAGGACGGGAGGAGAGCAGCACCACCCGCTCGGCGAGCCGCACGGCCTCGCGGACGTTGTGCGTGACGAACAGGACCGAGAGGTCGGTCTCGCGCCAGATGCGGGTCAGCTCGTCGTGCAGCACATCGCGGGTGATCGCGTCGAGTGCGGCGAACGGCTCGTCCATCAGCAGCAGTTGACTGTCCTGGGCCAGGGCGCGGGCCATCGCCACACGCTGGCGCATACCGCCCGACAGCTCGTGCACCCGCTTGCCGTGGGCGCCCTTGAGCCGGACGAGTTCGAGCAGCCGCTCGGCTTCGTCGCGGCGCTCCGCGCGCGGCACCCCGCGCAGCCGCAGCGCCAGTTCGATGTTGCGGCCCGCGGTCAGCCACGGGAACAGCGCATGCTCCTGGAACATCAGGGCCGGCCGGCCACCGGGCGTCTCGATGGCGCCGGCGGACGGCGCGTCGAGCCCGGCCACGAGGTTGAGGAGGGTGGACTTGCCGCAGCCCGAGGCCCCCAGGAGGCAGACGAATTCGCCGGGCGCCACATCGATGGTGATGTCGTCCAGGACATGCTGCTGTGCGCCGGTGCGGCCGAACGACTTCGAGACATGGTCGATGCGAGCCGCGTACGGCACGGTGGTGCCCGTGTCCGCCGTGGCGGGCTGCTGCTTGGTGAGCGTGGTGGTCGTCATCGGTGTCACCTCCTGGGGGAGTGCGGTACTGCGGGGGCGGGGCTACTTGCTGCCGAGTCCGGCGTCGGAGACCGGCGGCCTGCCCTCGGACTTGAGCACCTTGTTGAGCAGGGTGAGGTCGTAGATGCCCTTGAGGTCGGGCTTCTTGAGCAGGCCTGCCTTGACGGCGTGATCCGCCTCCTCCTCGAGGGTGGCGGCCAGCGGGTCGTCGGTGACGTCGACGTTCTTGAACGCCGGGTCGATGACGTTGTCCGGCAGTGCCTTGCCGGAGACGTCCGGAGAGGCGAGCTTGTCGTTGAGGGCCTTCTTGGCCTCGGCCGGGTGCGACCGGATCCAGGCGTTGGTCCGCACCGAGGCCCGCAGTACCGCCTCGACGGCCTTGGGGTGCTCCTTGAGGAACTTCTGCGAGACGATCATGTTCGTGATGACGAACTTCCCGTCCTTCCACAGCTTCTTCTCGTCCAGCAGCGTCCTGCCGCCCTCGGCGACCAGCTTGGAAGCGGTGGGCTCGGGAACCCACGCGGCGTCGATGCCGCCCTGCCGGAAGATCGTCGGCGTCACCTTGTTGTCGGTGCGCTGGACGGTGACATCGCCCTTGCCCGTGGTGGCGTCGACCTTGAGGCCCTTCTGGGCCAGGTAGTGCAGCAGCGCCACGTCCTGGGTGTTGCCCAGCTGCGGGGTCGCGATCGTCTTGCCCTTGAGGTCGTCCAGGCTCTTGATCTTCTTCGGGTCGACCACGAGCGAGACACCGCCGGAGGCCGAACCGCCAATGATCTTCAGGCTCTTGCCGTGCGACTTGGCGTAGCCGTTGATCGCGGGGGAGGGGCCGATCCAGCCGATGTCGATGGCGCCCGAGTTGAGCGCCTCGATCTCGGCGGGGCCCGCGTTGAAGGTGGAGGACTTCACCTTGGTGCCGCCCAGTTCCTTCTGGAACCGGCCGGTCTGGAGACCGACCAGCGGCGTGGCGTGCGTGGTGTTGCCGAAGAGGCCGATCGTGACGTGATCGAGCCCGTCGGTCTTGGCGCCCTTGGGCGCGACACCGGCCGACGTGTCCTTCTTGGCCTCGGAGCCATAGCCGCAGGCGCCCAGCGCCCCTATCAGGAGCGGGACGGTGGCGGCGGCCGCCAGCAGGCGGTGACGAACGGCAGACACGGGAGGGGTTCCTCTCGGAGGGCCGGGTCAGTACGCGCCTTCTATGGCGCGCCCGGCAGATCGATGGATCTTCGGAAGGGAGGTGCGGGGCATACGGAGTCGGGCATCGTCAGCACACACATCGGCCGACTCCGCCCTGCCCGCTGCCCAGGGCGCCGCTGCCGATGCGGCCGCCCTCCTTCGCGAAGGTCGAGAAGATGTCCTTGAGCATGCTCAGAAGTCCCATCCCTCGTCGTCCGCGGCGTCGGCCGGAGCGGCCTCGGCGGCCGCCTCGGCAAAGGCGTTGCCCGCCATGCCCGCGGTCAGCGTCGTACCGTCGGCCGGGTCGATCAGCAGGAAGGATCCGGTGCGGCGGGAGTCGGCGTAGGCGTCCAGGGCCAGCGGCTCGGCCGTACGGACCACGATCCGTCCGATGTCGTTGGCGACCAGCTCACCGGGCGCCGGGTGCTGGGAGAGGTCGTCCAGCGTCAGCCGGGACGGGATGTCCTTGACGATCGCCTTGACGGTGCGGGTGGTGTGCTTGAGCAGCACCCGGTCGCCGACCTTCAGCGGACGGTCCGCCACATGGCAGATGGTCGCCTCGATGTCCTGCGAGACCCCCGGCGCGGTGGCCGTCGGGGCGATCAGGTCACCGCGCGAGACGTCGATGTCGTCGGCGAGCCGGACGGTGACCGACTGCGGTGCCCAGGCGACGTCCACGGCCTGGCCCAGCGCGTCGATCGCCTCGATGGTGCTGGTGCGGCCCGAGGGCAGCACGGTGACGGCGTCGCCGACGCGCAGCACGCCGGAGGCGATCTGGCCCGCGTAGCCGCGGTAGTCGGGGTGTTCGGCGGTCTGCGGACGGATGACGTACTGGACCGGGAAACGGCCGGGGTCCTCCGAGGGGTCCGCGACGACGGGCACGGTCTCCAGGTGCTCCAGCACGGTCGGACCGCCGTACCAGTCCATGTTCGCCGAGGGGGACACGACGTTGTCGCCGGCCAGCGCCGAGATCGGGATCGCGGTGATCTCCGGGACGCCCAGCGAGGCCGCGTACGTCGTGAACTCCTCCGCGATGGCGGCGAAGACGGGCTCGGCGTAGTCGACCAGGTCCATCTTGTTGACGGCCAGCACCACGTGCGGGACGCGCAGCAGGGCGGCGACCGCGGCGTGCCGGCGGGTCTGCTCGACCACGCCGTTGCGGGCGTCGACCAGCACCACGGCCAGCTCGGCGGTGGAGGCGCCGGTGACCATGTTGCGGGTGTACTGCACATGCCCGGGGGTGTCCGCCAGGATGAACCGGCGCCGCGGGGTGGCGAAGTAGCGGTAGGCGACGTCGATGGTGATGCCCTGCTCGCGCTCGGCGCGCAGCCCGTCGGTCAGCAGCGCCAGGTCGGGCGTCTCCTGACCGCGGCCCAGGGAGGCCCGCTCGACGGCCTCCAGCTGGTCGGCGAGCACCGACTTGGAGTCGTGCAGCAGCCGGCCCACCAGCGTCGACTTGCCGTCGTCGACGGACCCGGCGGTGGCGAACCGCAGCAGCGAGGTGGCACCGGCGTCGACGACGTCGAGGGCGCCCGTGTTCGTGGTCGTGCTCATGGTTAGAAGTACCCCTCGCGCTTGCGGTCCTCCATGGCGGCCTCGGACATCTTGTCGTCGGCCCTCGTCGCGCCCCGTTCGGTGAGCCGGGACACGGCGATCTCCGCGATCACGGCCTCGATGGTGTCGGCGTCGGAGTCGACGGCACCGGTGCAGGACATGTCGCCGACGGTGCGGTAGCGCACCTGCCGCGTCTCCAGGCTCTCGTCGTCCTTGGGGCCGCCCCACTCGCCGGGCGAGAGCCACATGCCGCTGCGGGCGAAGACCTCGCGCTCGTGGGCGTAGTAGATGGCGGGCAGCTCGATCTTCTCGCGGGCGATGTACTGCCACACGTCCAGCTCGGTCCAGTTGGACAGCGGGAAGACCCGCACATGCTCACCGGGCGAGTGCTTGCCGTTGTAGAGCTGCCACAGCTCGGGGCGCTGCCGGCGCGGGTCCCAGCCGCCGAACTCGTCGCGCAGCGAGAAGACCCGCTCCTTGGCGCGCGCCTTCTCCTCGTCCCGGCGGCCGCCGCCGAAGACCGCGTCGAAGCGGTTCTTGTCGATGGCGTCCAGCAGCGGGACGGTCTGCAGCGGGTTGCGGGTGCCGTCGGGGCGCTCGCGCAGCTCACCGCGGTCGATGAAGTCCTGTACGGAGGCGACGTGCAGCCGCAGGCCGTGCCGCTCCACCGTGCGGTCGCGGTAGTCGAGGACCTCGGGGAAGTTGTGCCCGGTGTCGACGTGCAGCAGCGAGAACGGCACCGCGGCCGGCGCGAACGCCTTCAGTGCCAGGTGCAGCATGACGATGGAGTCCTTGCCGCCGGAGAACAGGATCACCGGCCGCTCGAACTCACCCGCCACCTCGCGGAAGATGTGCACCGCCTCGGACTCCAGGGAGTCGAGGTGGGAGAGGGCGTACGGATTGTTCGCGTCCTCGGTGTTCCCGGTCACCGCAGTGACGGTCGTCATGCCAGTCCCCTTTCGGTGAGCAGCGCGTGCAGCGCCGCCGCGGACTCCTGCACGGTCTGGGTGTGCGACTCGATGCGCAGGTCGGGTGATGCGGGTGCCTCGTACGGGTCGTCCACGCCGGTCAGGCCGGAGATCTCACCGGCCGCCTGCTTGGCGTAGAGCCCCTTCACATCCCGCTCGGAGCACACCTCGACGGGCGTGGCCACATGCACCTCCAGGTAGGGGGTGCCCTCGCTCTGGTGGCGTCCCCGCACCGCCTCCCGGCTGTCCGCGTACGGCGCGATCACCGGCACCAGCGCCTTGACGCCGTTGCTCGCCAGCAGTTCGGCCACGAAGCCGATGCGCTGGACGTTGGTGTGCCGGTCCTCGCGGGTGAAGCCGAGGCCCGCGGAGAGGAACTCGCGGATCTCGTCGCCGTCGAGCACCTCCACGCGGTGGCCGTCGCCGCGCAGTCGGCCGGCCAGCTCGTGCGCGAGCGTCGTCTTGCCCGCGCTCGGCAGACCGGTCAGCCAGATCGTGGCGCCCGTCATGGATATCTCCTGATGCTCGGTCATCCGTGCAGCCCGCACTCGGTCTTGTTGCTGCCGGCCCAGCGGCCGGCCCTTGCGTCCTCGCCCTCCAGCACCCGGCGGGTGCAGGGCGCGCAGCCGACGGAGGCATAGCCGTCCATCAGCAGCGGGTTGGTGAGCACCCCGTGCTCGGCCACGTACGCGTCCACGTCGGCCTGCGTCCAGCGGGCGATCGGCGAGACCTTGACCTTGCGCCGCTTGGGGTCCCAGCCGACGACCGGGGTGTTCGCCCGGGTGGGCGACTCGTCCCGGCGCAGGCCCGTCGCCCAGGCGTCGTAGCCGGCCAGGCCCGTTTCGAGCGGCTCGACCTTGCGCAGCGCGCAGCACAGGTCAGGGTTGCGGTCGTGCAGCTTCGGGCCGTGCTCGGCGTCCTGCTCGGCGACGGTCCGACGCGGCGTCAGGGTGATGACGTTGACGTCCATCACCTCGGCCACCGCGTCCCGGGTCCCGAGGGTCTCCGGGAAGTGGTAGCCGGTGTCCAGGAAGACCACGTCCACGCCGGGGAAGGCCCGCGAGGCCAGGTGCGCGACGACCGCGTCCTCCATCGAGGAGGTGACGCAGAAGCGCGGACCGAAGGTCTTCGCGGCCCATTCGAGGATCTCCAGGGCGGGCGCGTCCTCCAGGTCCCGGCCCGCCTGTTCGGCCAGCTGCTGAAGGTCGGTAGCGGTGGTCACGTGGTACCTCCGTCGGAAGCGGAAGCGGAAGCGGAAGCGGAAGCGGAAGGGGGCCGGCCGGTGCTGCCCGGCGCCAGCAGACCCAGGAACTTCAGCCGGAACGCGCGGCTGCAGGCACGGCATTCCCAGGCACCGTGGCCCTCCTCGGAGGGCTGGAGGTCCTCGTCCCCGCAGTACGGGCAGTAGAACGGCGCGGCGCGTTCGCTCACTGTGTCCCCCGCTCGGCCTCGGCGCGCTCAGGTGCGCCGGCTTCCCTCGTCACTGCTCGTTCCTTCGTCACTGCGCGGCTCCTCGGTCCAGCCGGCGCCGCGCGCCGAGGCCCGCTCACTTCAGCGCACCCTCTTCCGCACGGGCCGCCCACTGGGCGAACCGCTCGTCGTCCGTGCGCTGCGCCTCGAAATTGCGCAGCACCCGCTCGACGTAGTCGGGGAGTTCGTCGGCGGTGACCTTCAGGCCGCGGACCTTGCGGCCGAAGCCGGCCTCCAGGCCCAGCGCGCCGCCCAGGTGCACCTGGTAGCCCTCGACCTGGTTGCCGTCGTCGTCCAGGACCAGCTGGCCCTTGAGGCCGATGTCCGCGACCTGGATCCGGGCGCAGGCGTTCGGGCAGCCGTTGAGGTTGATGGTGACCGGCTCCTGGAAGTCCGGCATCCGGCGCTCCAGTTCGTCGATGAGCGAGGCGCCCCGGCCCTTGGTCTCGACGATGGCGAGCTTGCAGAACTCGATGCCGGTGCAGGCCATCGTGCCGCGCCGGAACGGCGAGGGGGTGACCTGGAAGTCCAGCGCCTCCAGCCCGGCGGTGAGCGACGCGACCTGGTCCTGCTCGACGTCGAGGATGATCATCTTCTGCTCGACGGTGGTGCGCAGCCGGTCGGAGCCGTGGGTGGCGGCCAGTTCGGCGATCTTGGTGAGCGTGGTGCCGTCGACCCGGCCGACCCGCGGTGCGAAGCCCACGTAGAAGCGGCCGTCCTGCTGCTGGTGCACGCCGATGTGGTCGCGCCACCGGGAGCGGGGCTCCTCGGGCGCGGGGCCGTCGACCAGCTTGCGCTGGAGGTACTCGTCCTCCAGCACCTGGCGGAACTTCTCCGGACCCCAGTCGGCCATCAGGAACTTCAGCCGGGCGCGGGTGCGCAGCCGTCGGTAGCCGTAGTCGCGGAAGATGCCGACGACACCGGCCCAGACGTCCGCGACCTCGTCCAGCGGCACCCAGGTGCCCAGGCGCTGGGCCAGCTTGGGGTTGGTGGACAGGCCGCCGCCGACCCAGAGGTCGAAGCCGGGCCCGTGCTCGGGGTGGACGGCGCCGACGAAGGCCACGTCGTTGATCTCGTGGACCACGTCCTGGACGGGCGAGCCGGAGATCGCGGTCTTGAACTTGCGCGGCAGGTTGGAGAACTCCTTGCTGCCGATGTAGCGGTCGTGGATCTCCTCGACGGCCGGGGTGCCGTCGATGATCTCGTCCGCCGCGATACCGGCCACCGGGGAGCCGATGATCACGCGCGGGCAGTCGCCGCACGCCTCGGTCGTGGAGAGCCCGACGGCCTCCAGCTTCTCCCAGATGGCGGGGACGTCCTCGATGCGGATCCAGTGCAGCTGGATGTTCTGCCGGTCGGTGATGTCCGCGGTGCCGCGGGCGTACTCCTCGGAGACCTCGCCGATGGCGCGCAGCTGGGCCACGGACAGCCGTCCGCCGTCGACGCGGACCCGCAGCATGAAGTACTTGTCGTCCAGCTCCTCCGGCTCCAGGATCGCGGTCTTGCCGCCGTCGATCCCGGGCTTGCGCTGGGTGTACAGGCCCCACCAACGCATCCGCCCGCGGAGGTCGTTGGGGTCGATGGAGTCGAAACCCGACTTGGAGTAGATCGTCTCAATGCGTGTCCGCACATTGAGACCGTCGTCGTCCTTCTTGAACTGCTCGTTGCCGTTGAGCGGCGTGTGGTGGCCCACGGCCCACTGGCCCTCGCCGCGGTGGCGTCCGGCCTTGCGGCGGGTCGTGGCAGCTGCGGGGACTTCGGGGGAGGCGGCCATGGGTGTACGTCCTTCTGGGCGGGCTCAAGGAATGCGGACGGGGCGCTGGGCACCCACGATGACCTGCGCAGACATACCGAAAGGCGGCGCGTGGCACACGCGTCGGAAAGGTCTGTGGATCAAGGGGTGTCAGCGCGTCCGCGACGGTGGGGACGGCAGGAGATGCGGTGGTGCTGGGTGCTGCCCGGGGCCGAAGGCCCCTGGTGAATACAGCCTCAGCCCGCCCGACAAATGGCGCTGGACATGCGGCCGAGGTCGACGTGCCGCCGACTCACCAAGGCAATTCCAGCTCGAGACATGACGGAAGCGTGTCACGCCGCTCTCCGGCCAGTCCACCGTTATCCAGAATCCGGACACCTCTGTCTCGCATCACGAGACAATGTGGTTTGGGTCACTCCCCGGCGGATGCGCCGGCCGTGGTGGGCCCCGCGCCGGGCCAGGGGCCGGGGGCCGTCACGTCGGGCTCCTCGGTCACCGTGGTCTCGTACACCCGGAAGCCGCGCCGCTCGTAATTGGCCTTCGCGTGCGGGCCGTCCTGGCTGCACGTGTGCAGCCACACCCGCTTGGTCCGTGCCAGGTCCGGCCACCGCTCGGCCAGGTCCCAGGCCCGCTCGGTCCCGTACGTGAGCAGGTGCCCGCCGATCCGGCGCCCCTGGAAGTCCGGCACGAGCCCGAAGTAGACGATCTCCACGGAGCCGTCCGCCTCCGCCGCCAGCTCGATGAACCCGGCGGGGGTGCCGTGCTCGTACGCCACCCAGGTCTCGACTCCGGGGCGCCCGAGATGCGCCGCCCACTGGGCGTACGACCACGTCAGCCGGTCGGTCCAGTTGACGTGCCGGCCCACCGCGGTATGGAGGAAGCGGCTGAATTCGGGCGACGGCACCTCGGACCGGACGATGCGGAGATCCTGCTCGGCCGGCGGCTCCCCGGCGGGGGACAGGTCGGCGGGCGAGGTCTGCTCGAGGTACCACGTGGTGACCGAGATGCTCATGCGGTCAGCACATCACACCGGGAGCGGGGGGACGGGGGTCGGTCCGAAAGGAGTGAGGGGAGGGGGAGGGAAGAGGAAAGGGGAGGGGCGAGGGGGTGCTCAGGGGCTGCTCTGAGGTGACCGTCCGCATGGTGAGACATCGGCTCACAGTGTGAGGGATCAGCGGTGCCCGGTCTCATCGGCTCCGGCCCTGGTCATCCGGGCGAAGACCACCACGTTGCTCGCGTAGCCGGAGCCCGGCTCGTAGGCGCCGCCGCAGGTCAGGACGCGCAGCTCGGGGCGGCCGGTGGCGCCGTAGACCTTCTTGGCCGGGAACTTCCGCTTGTCGAAGACCTGGATGCCGTAGACCTCGAAGACCGCGGTCCGGCCGTCCCGGCGGGTCACCCGGATCGTCCTGCCCTTCTCCAGGGCGCCCAGCCCGTAGAAGACCGCGGGCCCGCTGAGACTGTCGACGTGCCCGACGATGACGGCGGTGCCGTTCTCGCCCGGGGTCGGTGCGCCCTCGTACCAGCCGGCCAGCCGGGGTTCGTCGGCCGGCGGGGCCTCGATCCAGCCGTCCTTGCCCAGGCCCAGCGGCATCAGCGGGGCCGACACATCGAGCGAGGCGATCGCCACCCGGGAGGGGGCGGAGCGGGGCAGCGGCGGCGGCGCGGGCCCGTCGGGCGGGAGATCGCCGGGGAAGAGTGCGGTGCCGGCCTCCGGCTGCGGCGGCCCGTCCGCCTCACCGGACAGTCCTTGGCGCACCATGCCGAGGCCGATGAGCCCGGCCAGCGCCAGTACGCCCCACCGGGGCCGGCGTGCGGCCGCAGGCTCCCCGGCCGTCGCCTCCGGCGGGTCCGTCGGGCTCATCGCTCACCTCCCGTGACCGCGTTTCCGGGGCGCCGGGGCGCACGGTCCGCTGTCGGCACGCTAGGCGCGCGACCGGGCGGGGGCGACAGCAGGCGATCGAACGGGTGGCGGACGCCGAATGATCGCGCCGAAGCGCCGCCCCGGATCGCCGTACTGCCGGATCGCCGCGCCGCGCCCCGCACCGTCCCGGCGTGCCACCGGGCGCCGGACGGCCGGCCCGGGGCGCCCGCCCGGCCGCTTCCCCTCCGCACGCCGCGCCCCTGCCGGTCCGCTTGCCACGGGCCCCCGGCCGGACGCCGCCCGCCCGCTCACGACCAGGCGGCATCCGGCCGGGTACCCCCCCTACGGCACCGGGAACACCGCCTCGGCCAGGCGCTCGACCTGGTCGGGGTCGGGGGACCAGCAGTAGAGCATCACCTCGTCCGCGCCCATCGCGCGGTAGGCGGCCACCGCCGCACGGATCTGTGCCGCGGTGGTGAGCAGGCCCTTCACGACATGGTCGGTGTAGTCGCTCGGCCGGTAGTACGCGCGCAGTTCCTCGCGGGCCCGGTCGAGTGTCGGCTCCGGGCCGAGGGCGACATTGACCTGGGCCAGCAGCCGCGGCCGGCCCGTACGGCCGGCCCGGGACCAGGCCGTCTCCACCGCACGGAACATGCCGTCCATCTGCGGGGCCGGGAGTGCGGCGCCGAGAAACCCGTCGCCCCAGCGGGCCACGCGCTCCACCACGGCGGGCACGAAACCGCCGAACAGCACCTCGGGCCCACCGGGCCGGGCGGGAGCCGGGCCGATCGGGCCGACGTCCGCGGAGAGCGGCGCACCGGACCAGAGGCGGCGCAGGGTGGCCAGCTGCCGGTCGAGGCGCCGGCCGCGGGTGCGGAGGTCGACACCGGCGGCCAGGTAGTCGTCGTCGCGTCCGCCGATGCCGATGCCCAGGGTGAAGCGGGAGCCGGAGAGCAGATCGAGCGTCGCGGCCTGCTTGGCGAGCAGCGTCGTACGGTGCAGCGGGGCGAGCAGCACCTCGGTCTGCAGCCGGATCCGGGAGGTCGCGCCGGCCAGTGTGGCGAGCGTGATCAGCGGCTCGGGGTTGTCGAACACGAGCCGGTCGAGCAGGGCGAGGGTGGTGAAGGGGGTGGCTTCGGCGCGCCGGGCCCAGCTCAGCAGCTGTGCGGGATCGCCGATGGGAAGGCCGAGGCCTACGGACATGGAGGGTCCTCCGGAAGAACGTGCGGGCATGAGTGATCGCGGATTGTCGTGTCGCCCACTCATTCGGCTCCGCGCGTTCGCTGCGCGCGGGCTGCTCCCGTTCTGCGACGTCCTTCTGGAGAGCTGGGGTCAGAGTGCGGTCACCTTACGACGCGGGCACGCAGGTCCGCATCGGGTTTTCTCGCGGTGTGCACCCCGGCCCAGGTCCCGGCCCTCCTCGTCCGCGGGCGCGCGGCGTCCCTGATGCATCGTCAATCGCCCTGGCTGCAAAGCTCCGTGAGGCGCCGGACTCCCTGGACCCGTCACCCCGGCCCCGTCACCCCTGCCGCGCCGCCGCCACCGCCGGGGCCAGTGACTGCGGGAGCAGATGGGCGGGCCGTGGTGGCAGCAGGAGCTCCACTTCCACCCCGTCCGCGAACCGGTACGGCCGGTGTGCCAGGACGCTCGCGAGATGGCGGCGCAGCCGGGACAGTTCGGCCCGCACCGTGACCGTACGGCTGTCGTCGCCGAAGAGGTCGCGGGCGAGTTCGGCGGCGCTGCGGCCCTGCGGATGCGCGGCGAGGACGAACAGCAGCTCCGCATGACGCGGGGTCAGCTCGTGGGACCAGCTGCCGGCCGCCCCGCTGACGGTGACCGTCGAACCGTCCCGGCCGCTGACGTCCAGCACCACCCGGCTCGGCCCCATCTCCCGCTCCTGCCGCCCGACACGGACCAGCCAGCCGCCCGGCAGCGGCTCCAGGGCGCACATGCCGTACCGCGGCAGCCACAGCGGCCCGGCCTCGGGCGTCTTGGGCAGTGCCACCCGGTCCGGCGGCGTCATGCCCGTCACCCCCACGACCCAGCCGCTGGGGTCGACGGCCAGTGCCCGCCCGCCGATCCGTGCCAGCACCGGTGCCGCGCTCGACCGCAGCCGTTCCAGGGACAGATGGTGGCGGGTGCGCAGCTCGCCCTCGGCGAGCCGGGCGACGGAGGAGACCAGGGAGAGCGTCGTGGGGTGGAAGGAGGGCGCCGGACCGCTGATGTCCACCGTGCCCAACAGGCGCCCGTCGCGCGGGTCGTGGAGCGGCGCCGCGGCACACGTCCATGCGTGGTGGCTGCGGACGAAATGCTCCGCGGAGTGCACCAGCACCGGCCGGCGGGCCACCAGCGCGGTGCCGATGGCGTTGGTGCCGACGACGCCCTCCGTCCAGTCGGCGCCCTTGTCGAAGCCCAGCCGGTCGGCCATCCGCCGGACCGGTGCGCTGCCCTCGCGCCACAGCACCCGGCCCTCGGCATCGGTGACGACCATGATCTGCTGCGCGGCATCGGCGGACGGCAGCAGCCCCTCGGTGAACACCGGCAGCACCGTCGCCAGCTGGGACACCTGCCGACGGTGCTCCAACTCCGCGACGGGAAGCGGGTATTGCGGCCGGTCCCGCTCCGGGTCGACGCCCGAGACCAGCACCCGGCGCCACGATTCACCGATCACCGCACGCGGCGCGTCGGACGCCTCGCCGGGCGCCATCCCGCCCGCGAGCGCCGCCTCGTGGACCGTGGCGAGGCGGTGTGCGGTGGCGCGGTTGTCCTGGGCCGACCGGACGGCGCCGTCGATCGCTCTGTCGCTCACGCTGTTCTCCGTAGTGCCCTGTCCTCGGGTCGTGCCGTCCCTCGGGTCGTGCCTCTCGTGCGCTCACCGGCCGTCCTGGAAGGGCCCATTGTCCCGGTCCGCCTCCGGGCGCTGCAACGCACTGCAACCGTTGTCGCTCACGACGCGTTGCGGGGAGTCTGGCCGGAGCGGCCGATGGTGTCTCGCCACCGCGGGTTCACCGGTCACCCGTCGGGAGCCCGCCGGATGTCGCCGGGACTCCATCGGCCGCCCTACGTGACGTCGGCGCGGTGCGGGAGGTGGCCGCTGCCCCGCGCGCGGACGCACCGGGGACCTTTCGGGAGGCCCGGGACACCCTTGTACCGGGAGCGGTGCCGAGTCGGCGCGGCACCGCTCCCCGACCGACGTGGCGGCGGTAACCCCCTGTCCCCGCCGCCTCATGAGGCGACGGCCCGGAGGCGACGGGGAGCCGCCGCCGCGTCGGGCCGGTGCCGCGCTCAGTCGTCGGCCACCGGCCGCGCCCGCGCCACCACGGACGCGAGATCCAGCGTGTGCGGCAGCGTCCCGAACGCCGCGCCCCCGTCACCGCCGAGCCGGGCGGCGCAGAACGCGTCCGCGACCTCGGGCGGCGCATGGCGCACCAGCAGCGCACCCTGGAGGACCAGCGCCATCCGCTCCGTCAGCCGCCGGGCCCGCGCCTCGATGCCCTCCAGATCGGCGAGTTCGGTGAGCATCCCCCTGATGGCACGGTCCAGCCGGTGGTCCGCGCCCCGTGCCGTCCCGATCTCGGTCAGGAACGCGTTCAGCGCCTCGGGTTCGCGCCGCAGGGCCCGCAGGACGTCCAGCGCCTGGACGTTGCCGGAGCCCTCCCAGATCGAGTTGAGCGGCGCCTCGCGCAGCAGCCGCGGCAGCCCCGACTCCTCCACATAGCCGTTGCCGCCCAGGCACTCCAGCGCCTCGGTCACCATCGGTGTGCAGCGCTTGGTCACCCAGTACTTCGCCGCCGGCACCGCCAGCCGCAGGAAGTGCCGGTCCTGCTCGGTGCCGCTGTCGTATGCCGCCGCCAGCCGCAGCGCGAGCGTGGTCGCCGCCTCCGACTCCAGCGCCAGATCGGCCAGCACATTGCGCATCAGCGGCTTGTCGATCAGCCGGTCCCCGAAGGCCTCCCGGTGCGCGCTGTGGTGCACCGCCTGCGCCACCGCCTGCCGCATCACCGCCGCCGACGCGGTGACACAGTCCAGCCGGGTCGCCGCGACCATCTCGATGAGGGTCGCCACCCCGCGCCCCTCCTCGCCGACCCGGCGCGCCCAGCTCTCCCCGTCGAACTCGACCTCGGCCGAGGCGTTCGAGCGGTTGCCGAGCTTGTCCTTGAGCCGCTGGATGCGGAAGGCGTTACGGCTGCCGTCCGGCAGGACCCGCGGCAGCAGGAAGCAGGTGAGGCCTCCCGGCGCGCGGGCCAGCACCAGGAAGGCGTCCGACATCGGCGCCGAACAGAACCATTTGTGACCCGTCAGTACGTACTCGCCGGGTGCGGCGAGCGGCTCGGCGCGGGTCGTGAGGGCCCGCAGGTCGCTGCCGCCCTGCTTCTCCGTCATGGCCATCCCGGCCAGTGCGCCGCCCTTCTGGGCGACCGGGCGCAGCTCCTGCTCGTACACCCGCGAGGTCAGCAGCGGCTCCCACTCGGCCGCCAGCTCGGGTTCGGCGCGCAGCGTGGGCACCGCGGCATGGGTCATCGACACCGGGCAGCCGTGACCCGCCTCGGCCTGGGTCCACACGAGGAAGCCGGCGGTGCGGCGGACATGGCCGTCCGGCCGGGACCATGCGCCGGTCAGGCCGGCCGTGACGGCATGGCCGAGCAGCCGGTGCCACGCCGGGTGGAACTCCACCTCGTCGATCCGGTGGCCGTAGCGGTCGTGGGTGCGCAGGACCGGGGGATGCGCGTTCGCCTGTTCGCCCCACTGCCGGGCGTGCGCGGAGCCGGCCGCCTGCCCCAGTGTGCTGAGCTCTTCGCGTACCTCGTCGAGCCGGACGTCGGCGACATACCGGGCGACGCCCTCGGTCAGGGCCGCATCGCCGGTGAAGACGTCGTATCCGACCAGCGGCGGAGGCTGGTTCGTGACCGTGTGAGTGGTGGCTGCCATGCCAGATACGGTAAGGAGGTGCAGCCGGCAAACGAACCAACCGAGCGGCCCGCGGGCCGTCTGACCAAGGCCCGTGCCCTCTATCGCAACGTCTCCAAGCGCCGGCTGGCCTGGCTCCTGCTCAAGGACACGGTCAACTCCTGCATGAAGTACCGCGTCACCGGCCTGGCCGCCGAGGCCGCCTTCTGGAGCCTGCTGTCGTTGCCGCCGCTGATCCTCGGGCTCCTGGGCGTGCTCGGCTACACGAACGACTGGATCGGGCACGACACCCTCGACAACGTCCGCCGGCACATCCTCGGCGCCGCCGGCACCGTCCTGTCGAACAAGGGCGTGAACGAGATCGCCCGGCCGCTGCTCGACGACGTGTTCACCGGCCGGCGCCCGGACGTCATCTCCCTCGGCTTCGCCATCGCCCTGTGGTCCGGGTCCCGGGCGATGAACGTCTTCGTCGACACCATCACCATCATGTACGGGCTCGACGGCCGGCGGGGCATCATCAAGACCCGGCTGCTGGCGTTCGTGCTGTACCTCGCCGCGCTGGTCGTCGGCGCCGTCGCGCTCCCGCTGATGGTCGCCGGACCCGATACCGTCGTGGGCTGGCTGCCGGCGAGTGAGCACATCATCCGGGCGCTGTACTGGCCGGTCGTCCTGCTCCTGTCGGTCGCCTTCCTGACGACGCTCTACCACGCGTCCGTACCCGTCCGTTCGCCCTGGCCGGAGGACATTCCCGGCGCGGTGGTGGCGCTGGGCATGTGGGTGCTCGGCAGCTTCCTGCTTCGGCTCTACCTCACCTCGACGGTCGAGGGGCCCACCATCTACGGCTCGTTGGCCGCGCCGGTCGCGGTGCTGCTGTGGATCGGGGTGTCCGCCTTCGCGGTCCTGGTCGGCGCCGCGATGAACGCCTCACTCGACCGGGTGTGGCCGTCGGTCGCCACGGCCGCGGCCCGCGAGGAGGTCGCGCGGCGGGCGGCCGCCAAGGCGGAGGCGAAGTCGGGACGTGGTGAGGCGGGTGCCGAGGAGACGGGAAGCGGTGAGGCGGGTGCCGAGCGCGCGAACGGGTCCGCGGCGGACGGAGACGAGCGCGGCGGCGACGACGGTGAGCCGGACCGCGGAGGCTCCTGACCCGGCCCCGGTTCAGCAGGCCCCGCGGTAGCGGACCAGCAGCATCGCCGCATCGTCGTGCAGCGGCCCCTCGACATGCTCGACCAGGTCCTCGCGCACGGCGCGCAGCGCGGTCTCCGGGTCGGGGTCCTTGAGCAGCGCGGCGCGTTCGTCGAGGGGGTAGAAGCGGTCCGCCGCATCGCGGGCCTCGGTGACGCCGTCGGTGTAGAAGAGGAGCTGATCGCCGGGTGCGAACGGCACCTCGTAGGGGGCCGGCGCCCCGGCGTCGTGCAGGCTGAGGCCGAGCGGCAGGGCGCGGTCCGGCGGTGCGGCGAAGGCCACCGAGCCGGTGGGGCGGACGACCAGCGGCGCCGGGTGACCGAAGTTCAGCAGCGTGGCGTGCGGGCCGTCACCGATCTCGGCGAGCACCGCCGTGACGAACCGTTCGCCGGACAGATGGCGGTTCAGCGCCCGCTCGACCCGCTCGCCGACGGCCGGCAGGTCCGGTTCGTCGTGCGCCGCCTCCCGGAAGGCGCCGAGCACCACCGCCGCGCTCTCCACGGCCTCCAGGCCCTTGCCCTGCACATCGCCGACGATGATCCGCACCCCGGCGGGCGAGGTCACCACCTCGTACAGATCGCCGCCTATCCGGGCCTCGGCCACCGCCGAGGTGTACGAGACCGCGATCCGCAGCGGCCCGGCGCCGCGCGGCACCGGGCGCAGCAGGACCCGCTGGGCGACCTCGGCGATGGAGCGGACGCTGGCCAGCTCCGCCTCGCGTCGCTGCCGCATCACCGCGGCGACCACCCCGGCCGCGGTCACCCCGGCCACCGACAGCAGCGCGGTCAGCCCGCGCCGGCTCTCGAACAGGCCGTTGTAGACCCCCAGGCCGAGGCAGAGCACAAAGGCCGTCAGCCCGACCACGGCGGTCCGCCGCCAGCCGCCGACCAGCCCGGCGAACGCCGGTCCCAGCGACACCAGCGGCAGGAACCCGACCTCCGGGCCCGCGGTGAGGTCGACCGTGGTGACCACGGCCATCACCGCATAGGGAAGCGCGGGCAGCACCCGGGAGCCGGTGCGCTGCTCCCCGTTGTCCACGGCCAAGGTGTTCTCCGACGGTGTCAGGTGAAGTGAGCGGGCAAGGTCGGGCACGGAGGCCGTCGGCCGTCGGAGTGTCCGAAAGCGGCCCCCCGACCCCCGACCTGAGCATATGCAACATATGCCGTACCGAAATACCTCGAATGCGCCCTGTTACCGAATCGCAGTGGCCCGGGGGGCCGGGCAGCGGCCGTGCGGAGGGGCCGCGGATCTTACGGACCCATGACACGACGGCTCGTGCGCGCGTCGGAACGCCCTGTCCCGCTTAGCGTGACCGGCATGCGTGTACTGGTCACCGGCGGCGCCGGATTCATCGGATCGCAGGTCGTCGAGGCGCTCACGGCGCGCGGGCACGAGCCTGTCGTGCTCGACGCCCTGCTGCCCTCGGCACACCCCGAGCCCCCGCCGCCGCGCCCGGGGGAGCGGCGCATCGTCGCCGACGTACGGGACCGCGCGGCGGTCGACGAGGCCCTGCGGGGCGTGCGGGCGGTCTGCCACCAGGCGGCGATGGTGGGCCTCGGCAAGGACTTCGCGGACGCGCCCGACTACGTCGGCTGCAACGACCTGGGCACCGCGGTGCTGCTGGCCGCGATGGCCGAGGCCGGGGTGCGCGAGCTGGTGCTCGCCGGGTCGATGGTGGTCTACGGGGAGGGCCGTTACGCCTGCCCCCGTCACGGGGTGGTGCGGCCCGGTCCGCGGGCGGTGGCCGAACTGGACGCCGGACAATTCGAGCCACGCTGCCCGCACTGCGGCGCCGCGCTGTTGCCGGGGCTGGTCGGCGAGGACGCGCCCACCGATCCGCGCAACGTCTACGCGGCCACCAAGCTCACCCAGGAACATCTGGCCGCCTCCTGGGCCCGCGCCACCGGCGGCCGGGCCGTCGCGCTGCGCTACCACAACGTCTACGGGCCCGGGATGCCGCGTGACACCCCGTACGCAGGGGTGGCCTCGTTCTTCCGCTCGGCGCTGGCCCGCGGTCAGGCCCCGACGGTCTACGAAGACGGCGGCCAGCGGCGGGACTTCGTCCATGTGCGCGACGTCGCCACGGCCAATGCGGTCGCCCTGCACGCCCTGCCGGACCGGCCCGCCGGCACCCTGACCGCGTACAACACCGGCAGCGGAGTGCCGCACACCGTCGGCGAGATGGCGCGGACCCTGGCCGAGGCGTGCGGCGGACCGGCGCCCGTGGTCACGGGGGAGTACCGGCTCGGCGACGTACGGCACATCACCGCCTCCTCGCAGCGGATCGCCGACGAGCTCGGCTGGCGGGCGGCGACCGGATTCGAGGAAGGCATGCGGGAGTTCGCCCGGGAGGGGATGCGGGCGGCGCCGACGGGGTGACCCACGGCAACGCCGCCCCTCCCGCCCCCGCGCCCCCACGCAAACCTGAACACCCCTTCCCTCCTCTCCCTCCTCCGCTTCTGATGCATAGGTGACGGCGTGACCCACTCTCCTCCTCCCGCTCCCCGACCCGCCTCGGTGGATGTCGTCCTGCCCTGCCTCGACGAGGCCGCCGCCCTGCCCTGGGTGCTGGCGCGGATCCCGGCCGGCTGGCGGGCGATCGTCGTCGACAACGGCTCCACCGACGGCTCCGCCGGGATCGCCCGCGGCCTGGGCGCCACCGTGGTGCACGAACCGCGCCGCGGGTTCGGCGCCGCCTGCCATGCCGGACTGCTGGCCGCCGACGCCGACATCGTCTGCTTCTGCGACTGCGACGCCTCCCTCGACCCCGCGCTGCTCACCCCGTTCGTCCGCGCCGTCCACGACGGCGACAGCGATCTGGTGCTGGGCCGCCGCCGTCCCCAAGGGCGCGGCGCCTGGCCGCCGCACGCCCGGCTCGGCAACCTCGCCCTCGCCCGGATGCTGCGCCGCCGTACCGGACTGCGACTGCACGACCTCGGCCCGCTGCGCGCCGCCCGGCGCACCGCGCTGCTCGGCCTCGGCCTCACCGACCGCCGCAGCGGCTACCCCCTGCAGATGGTCGTCCGGGCCGCCGACGCGGGCTGGCGGGTCGAGGAACGCGATGTGCCCTACCGGCCGCGCACCGGCCGGTCCAAGGTCACCGGCACCTGGCGCGGCACCTGGCACGCGGTGCGCGACATGCGCGACGTCCTGAACCAGCCGCCGCAGGCGTCCCGTACGGAGGAGACCGCCCGATGACCGAGCCCGCAGACCGGCCGGCATGTCCGGGGCCGACGACCGTCCTGGTCATCGCCAAGGAACCGGTGCCCGGCCGGGTCAAGACCCGCCTCACCCCGCCCTTCACCCCCGACGAGGCCGCCCAGTTGGCCGAGGCCGCGCTGTACGACACCCTCCGGGCCGTACGGGCGATGCCCGCGCGGCGGCGGGTGGTCGTCCTCGACGGCCGGCCGGGCGCCTGGCTGCCGGACGGCTTCGACGTCCGGCCGCAGTGCACAGGCGGCCTCGACGAGCGGCTCGCCGCGGCCTTCGCCGGCAGCGCGGGCCCGACCCTCCTCATCGGAATGGACACCCCGCAGATCACTCCTCGACTCCTCGCCCCCGCACTGGACGCCGGTGCCTGGGACGACTGCGACGCCTGGTTCGGTGCGGCCGAGGACGGCGGCTTCTGGGCGCTCGGTTTGGCCGACCCCGACCCCCGGCTGCTGCGCGGCGTCCCCATGTCCACCGGCCGCACCGGCGCCGTCCAGCGCGCGCGGCTGACCGCGGCCGGGCTCCGGGTGCGGGACCTGCCGCCCTTGCGGGACGTCGACACCGCCGACGATGCGGAGCGGGTCGCGGCCGCGGCCCCCGCCGGACGGTTCGCCGCCACCCTCGCCCGCCTGACCCCGGTCACCGGCCGATGAGCACCGCCACGCCGCCCACGGCACGGACCGACCGGCACGACACCGTCACCTGGGGCGCGGACCCGTACGCCGATGCGCTCCGCAGCGGCCGCGGCCCGCTCTTCCTGCGGCGCAGCGACGGCTGGCTGCTGCCGCTGGAGGTCGAGCGCTGGTGCGCCGGAGCGGACGCCGCCGATCTGTCGGCGCTGCGCCGCTGCGAGGGCGCCGTGCTCGACATCGGCTGCGGTCCCGGCCGGCTGGTCGCCGCGCTCGCCGCACAGGGCCGGCGGGCGCTCGGTATCGACGTCAGCTCGGCCGCGGTGGCCCGCACCGCGGCGACCGGCGGCTCCGCGCTGCACCGCTCGGTCTTCGACTCCCTTCCGGGGGAGGGCAGTTGGGGTACCGCGCTGCTCCTCGACGGCAACATCGGCATCGGCGGCGACCCGTACGCCCTGCTCACCCGCACCGCGGAACTGGTCGTCCGGCACGGTCTGCTGATCGTGGAGACCACCCCGGCGGACGTCGACGAACAGGTCCAGGTCCGGGTCGAGCGGGGGTACCACCCCGCGTCCGGTGCCGCGGGCGCACCGGGCGAGCCGTTCCCCTGGGCCCGGGTCGGCGCCGCCGCGCTGCTGCGCTACGCGGCGGCCGCCGACTGGACCCCCGTCGAGCAGTGGACCGTCACGGGCCGGCCCGATCAGGCGCCCGGCGCCACCCGCTGCTTCGTCTCGCTGCGCCGCCGGGGTGTCCCGCACATCCGCAGCTGAACCGTGCGCCCCAGCAGCCACAGGGCGGACAGTGCGCACAGCCCGGCGGTGACCAGCAGCCAGCGGGTCAGGAAGACCCCGCCGGGCAGCCGCGTCGTGGCCTCGTAGTGCGCCGCCGACGCACCGCCCGCCGAACCGGCGATCAGCGGGAACCACACCAGCAGCAGCAGCCCGGACAGCGCGGCGGGCACCCGGACGTACGCGGTCCGGGCCCGCCGGCCGGTCGCCGCCGCGGCGCGGACCAGCGCACGGTCGGCGAGCGCGTACAGCGGCAGCAGCACCAGATCGTGCAGCAGCGCCGCCCCGGCGAACCAGGCGAGCACCAGCGGCCACTGCCCGCCGGCCAGCAGCCGCACCCCCGCGTAGCCGGTGAGGGCGAACGAGGCGAGCATCAGCAGCAGATGCAGTGGTCCCTCGCCGTAGCGGCGGGGGAGGCGTACTGCTCCGAACGCCCGCACCACACGTCTGCGCAAGGATGGCCGGTCCCTCCGGGCCGCCCCTCCGCGCACGGCAGGTCGCCTGGTCCGCGCCGCCCGATCCGGCACCGCCGGTTGCCTCCTGCGCACCGTCACCACTCCCCGAACGTCAGTCGCGCGACCCACTTGGTCTGGAGCACCCCGGGAGCCGCCGGGACGATGATCCGCGCCGGATAGCCATGGTCGGGGGAGAGTTCGGCGCCGCCCACCCGCAGCGCGAGCAGCGACCGCGGATCGCGCACCTGGTTGTCGCGCAGCGCGGCCCGGCGGAACGCGCCGTGCAACTGGAGCGACTCGACCAGCACACCGGGCGGCCGGTCACCGAGCCCCACCAGCGCGGCGAGGTCCCGCAGCCGCACCCCGCTCCACTGCTGGTCGCCCGTCGACCAGCCCTCGACACAGGCGATCGGCAGCGCCGCTGTGTGCTGGGGCAGCGCCAGCAGCTCGGCGCGGCCGATCCGCACCCGCCGGCCGCCGCCCTCGACCGTCAACCGCCAGTCCTCCCCCGTCTCCCGGGTCCGGATGCCGACGGCCGCGGCGGTCTTGTTGATCTGGAAGCCGTTCGGGCCGCTGTCCGGCTCCCGGCCACCGTGCGGCGCCAGCAGGGCCGTCCGCCGCCACCAGCCGCCGAGGCTCTGCCCGGCGGTCGTCGTGAACAGCAGCAGCGAACCGGCGCCGACCAGCCCCAGCGCTCCCCGCCGGGTCATGGTCGGCCGGTCCGGCCGGGCCGCCACCAGCCCGGTGTCATCGGCCGCCGCATCCGGGTCGGTGCGCTCGCGCAACGCCCGTACGGTCCGCGGCAGTCGCAGCACCACATGCACGGCGAACGCCCCCATGAACACCCACGCGCCGTAGAAGTGCAGCGGATAGAACGACCCGGGGAAGACGTACTCCAGCTGGACGTTGAGGATGCCGGTGACGAACTCGAAGAGCGCTCCGCCGACCAGCAACAGCAGCGAGAGCCGCTCCAGCGCATGGCCGGGGGACCGGGCCGGCGGCAGGGTGAAGAGCTTCGGGATCACCGACCACAACTTCGCCAGCAGGACGGGCACCAGCGCGATCCCGACGGTGACGTGCAGTCCCTGGGTGAGCCGGTAGAGCCAGGTGGGGCCGGTCGGCCAGCTGAAGAGGTAGAAGCCCAGCAGGCCCTTGTCGGGCGTCTTGTCGTTGACACCGCCGGCCAGATCCGGGTTGTACGCGGCGTACGACAGCAGACCGGTGACGAACAGCAGCGTGATCCCGGCCAGCAGGACGATGCCGAGCAGCGCGGTCAGCCGCGGACCGCGCAGCGGGCTGCGCCAGGGGGACGGCGATGCCGAAGAAGGGGGAGGGGAGGCGGAAGGGAGCGGAGAAGGGGAGGAGGGGCGAGGGGGAGGGGCACTCATGGTGTGTCCTTGGCGATCGACGCAGCGAAGGCCCGACCGCCGGGGCCAGTTCGGCGGCCGGACCGGAGGGGCCCGGCTTCGACGGTATGCCGCGACCGGTGCGCCGAGGGGGCCGTGACGCATGACGAAACTCTGACGTCGGGGGCCGGCGCACCCTTCGCCGGCCGGGCCCCGGGGAAATCTGACGGAACGGTGACGCCGCTGCCGTCGAACGGCCGTTGCGGCCGGCCGACGCCTAGCGTGCCGCTGTGACCTCCCGTGCGACCTCCCGAGAAGCCTCCCGCCCGGCCTCCCCTCCGGCCCCCGCAGAACGTGCCGCAGAACGTGCCGCAGAACGTGCCGCAGAACGCACCGAAGAACGCACCGCGGGCCGCCTCGATCTGGCGGCCGTCGCGGGCGGCGCCCTCCTCGTCACGGTCGCCGCGCTGGTCGGCACCGCCATCGAGCGCGCCGACGGCAGCCTGCACGTCAACTGGCCTCCGCTGTACGCCTCGTGGTTCCCGCACCTGGGCCCCGGCACCCCCGCCGCGCTCGCGGTCGCCGTCGTGGTGACCGTCCACGGGCCGTCCCTCGCGGCCCGGTTGCCCTGGCGCCGCCTCGTCCTCACGGGCTGGGCCGCCGCCCTGGCCTGGACGGGGTCGCTGGCGCTGGTAGACGGCTGGCGGACCGGTATCGCGAACCGGCTCACCACCGCGTACGAGTACCTCACCGTCATCCGCCGCTTCGACGACCTCGGGCCGGCGCTGCGCGACTTCACCCATCACATCCTCAACAACGCGCCGGACCACTGGCCCGCCCACGTCGCCGGGCATCCACCGGCCGCCGTCCTCACCTTCGTCGGCCTGGACCGCATCGGTCTGGGCGGTGGCGGCTGGGCCGGCCTCTGGTGCATCACGGCCGGCACCTCCGCCGTGGCCGCGGTCCTCATCGGGCTGCGCGCCCTCACCGACGAGGCCACCGCCCGCCGGGCCGCCCCGTTCCTCGTACTGACCCCGGCCGCCGTCTGGATGGGCACCTCGGCGGACGGCTACTTCGCGGCCGTCGCCGCCTGGTCCCTGGCGCCGCTCGCCCTCGCCGCCACCGGCCGCGCCCTCCCCCGGCGATCGCCGGGAGGCGCCCCCATGCGGGCCGCCGCCGCCTTGGCCTCCGGCCTCCTCTTCGGTCTGACCTGTTACCTCTCCTACGGCCTCACCCTGATCGCGCTGATCGCCGCGGCGATCCTGCTGCTCACCCGCACCGTGCGCCCGCTGCCCCTCCTGGCGGCCGGGGCACTGGCCGTCGCCGCCGTGTTCACCCTCGCCGGATTCAGCTGGTGGGAGGGGTACCGGCTCCTGGTCGAGCGCTACTACCAGGGCGCCGCGGCGGTGCGCCCGTACGCCTACTGGGTGTGGGGCAACCTCGCCTGCACCGTCCTGATCACCGGCCCGGCGACGGTGGCCGCGCTGCGCCGCACGCTCGCGGCGGCCCCCGCCGCCCTGCGCGGGCTCCGCCCGTCCACCGGGCCGCTGCGTGCCCCCTCCGGCCGGCTGGTCGTCCTCGTCACGGCCGTACTGCTCGCCGTGCTGGTCGCCGACCTCTCCGGGATGAGCAAGGCGGAGACCGAACGCATCTGGCTGCCGTTCGCCGTCTGGCTGCCGGCGGCCTGCGCCCTGCTGCCCGCCCACCGGCACCGCGCTTGGCTGGCCGCCCAGGCCGCACTGGCCCTCCTGGTCAACCACCTTTTGTACACCGGATGGTGACGGTGTTTCAGGAGGGGGTGCGAGTCAGGCCAGGTAGGGTCGGGTCGAGTTGACCCGGCCGGGGCGCAGGATGCGGATCGGGCCGAGGTTGCACGACGGGCAGTCGGTGAGGGTCAGCGGCGAGCGGACCCGGGCACCGCGGGCGAAGTAGTCGGCGCGCCGGTGGCCGGCCAGATCCGTGGTGTGCCGGATCTCGTACTCCTCCTCCCAGCCGTGTCCACAGTGCAGACAGACGAATGAATAGGCCTCGTGAACCGTCTCGGTGTCCCGTTCCATGGTCATCACGCCCTCTCGGGCCCGCCGCGCTCGCGCCGGGCCGGATGCATGCCGCACCTCCCATTATTGCGCTCGGCAAGGGGGTTCGCGGGCCCGGATCCCCGTCCCCGCGATGACCTTGGGAAGGGCCCGCCACCAGGCACGATGCCGCAGCCGGTATAAAGGCGCCATGGGGCACGACGCGCAGCGCGCACCGCGGCAGGCCGGGTCGGCCGCGCCCGGCGAGGATCTCGATCATGATGTCGAGGAGGTCATCGCCGCGGTGCTGACCGCCTCCCGGCTGCTGGTCGGGATCTCCGCCCGCGCGCTCGGCCGGACAGCGCCCTCGCTCACCCTGCCCCAGCTGCGGGCCCTGGTGGTGCTGGACGGCCGGGGCCCGGTCAAACTCGCCGCACTGGCCGGGGCGCTGGGCGTCAACCCGTCCACCGCGATGCGGATGGTCGACCGGCTGGAGGCGGCGGGCAGCGTCACCCGGCAGACCAACCCCGGCAACCGCCGCGAGGTCGTACTGACCCTGACGGAGGAGGGCCGCCGTCTCGTCGAGCGGGTGCTGGCCG
Source organism: Streptomyces caniferus (assembly GCF_009811555.1). GTDB lineage: Bacteria > Actinomycetota > Actinomycetes > Streptomycetales > Streptomycetaceae > Streptomyces > Streptomyces caniferus. Next base: position 137,549 of record NZ_BLIN01000007.1, read on the forward strand.
GCCGGCACACGGAGATCGCCGAGATCGTGGCCCGGCTTCCGGCCGCCCAGCGTGCCGGGCTCATCGACTCGTTGCGCGCCCTCACCGACGCGGCGGGCGAGCCGCCCGTGGCCCCACGGCCGGCCCCGCCGCCCGAGGCTGCCGCTCCCTGAGCCGCCCTCTGGTGAGCGCCGCCCAAGGAGCCGCCCCTCACCTCCGGGTCTCCTCCAGTGCCCGGTAGACCGCCCGGACCAGGCCGCGGTTGCGCGGGTCGTCGCCCGTCGTGCCACCGCCGTACTTGTTCATGGTGTACGCGTAGGACAGCCGGTTCTCCGGATCGGCGAAGGCGTAGGAGCCGCCCGCGCCACCGTGCCCGAACGCCCCGGGATTGGGCCCCGCCTGGCCCTCGTGGTTGAGCATGTAGCCCAGGCCCCAGCGGTGTTCGCGGCCCGCCGGGGCGAGCGCATCGATCGTCAGATCACGCTCGCCCGGCCGGCTCTGCGACCGGCGCATCGCCTCCAGGGTGCCGGGACCGACGAGCTTGCCGCCCGCCAGCGCGCCGTACACGGTCGCCAGCCCATGGGCGCTGGCGTGGGCGTTGCCCGCCGGGATCTCGGCCGACCGGTAGGCGGCGCTGTTGACATCGCCGGTGGGGATGGACGTCAGCGCCAGCATCACCACGGCCAGCGGATGGTCGGACAGCGCGCGGAACGGCGGCGTGGGCGCGCCGGGGAACTGCTCGGCGAGCCGTGCCGCGTCCAGCTGCCCGACCATGTCCGCACAGCGGGCGTGCTCCTCGGCGGGGGTGCCGATGAACACCCCCGCGTCCAGCGGCCCGGTGATCTCACTGCGCAGGAACGCGCCGAGGGACTGTCCGGTGACCCGCCGTACGACCTCGCCCACCAGGTATCCGAACGTCACCGCGTGGTAGCCCTGCGCGGTGCCCGGCTCCCACCACGGCGGGGTCGCCGCGAGGGTGGCGCACACGGCGTCCCAGTCGTAGGCGTACCCCGCGGGGAGCGGCTCACGGGGCGCGATCAGACCGGCGCGGTGGCTGAGCAGCCAGCGCACGGGTATGTCCTGCTTCCCGGCCTGCCCGAACTCGGGCCAGTAGCGCACCACCGGCGCATCGAGGTCCAACTCGCCCCGGTCCACGAGGAGATGGGCGCACAGGGCGGTCATCCCCTTGGACGTCGAGTAGACATTGACGAGGGTGTCGCGCTCCCAGGCGCGGGTCCCGGCGGCGTCCGCGCGGCCGCCCCACAGGTCGACCACCGCCTCGCCCTCCACGGTCACCGTGACCGCCGCGCCGATGTCGCCGTGCTCGCTGAAGTTCCGCTCGAACGCCTCCCGTACGCCGGTGAAGCCCGGTGCGCAGCGGCCGTCGACGATGGCTGGTCCCATGAGTGGCTCTCCTCGCGTCGTCCGTGTCCGGTGGTCCCCGTACTGCCGTGCTCCCGTGCTGTCCGTGCTCCCGTACGCGCGTACGCGCGTACGGCGTCCCGTACCGGATGATCCGTCCAGGCCGATGCCCATGGCAACGATGTGGGTCCGGACGGCGCAGCGGCGCGTGTCCGGATTCCGCCCCCTGCCGGTGATCACCGGCCCGCCCGGACCGCACCATGGTCATCATGACTGCGACCGAGCCCGCGACCGCCGGAACCGCCCAGACGGAGACCGGGACCGAGATCGAGACGGCCTCCGATGCCGGTACCGCCCCCGGCCCTGGCCCCGGGACCGGGAGTGCGCCCGGGGCCCCGGCAGGACCGGTCCGCCCCGTCGAGGCCCTGCTGCTCGTCGATCTCCAGTCGGCCTTCGTCGCGGGCGGCGAGGCGGTGCCCGACGCGGCGCGGGTGCTCGACCGGAGCCGTGCCCTGCTCGCCCGGGCCCGTGCCGCGGGGGCCCTCGTCGTCCATCTGCAGAACGACGGCGCTCCCGGAACCGTCGACGAGCCGCATACGCCCGGCTGGCGGCTCCACCTCCCCGTGGCGCCCGGGCCCCGCGAGACCGTGGTCCGCAAGACCGGGGACGACGGCTTCGACGGCACCCCGCTCGGCGCCCTGCTCACCGACGCGGGCGTCGAGGCGCTGACGCTCTGCGGGGTGCTCTCCGAGATGTGCGTGAGCGCCACCGCCCGCACCGCCCTGGCCCGCGACTTCCGGGTCGTCCTGCCGCACGACGCACACGCCACCTACGACGTGCCGGCGGCGCCCGGCATCGGCGAGAGCGTGCCGGCCGCCCTGGCCTCCCGTGCGGCGGAGTGGGCCCTGGGCGACGATGTCGAGATCGTCGCGCGTGCCGCCGAGGTCACCTTCACCGCCGCCCGACCCGGTTGCGGGACCGGTTCCCGGGCCGGATCCCGTACCGAGCGATGAATCCGGCCCCCGGACGCGGTCTGTCCCACCGAACCCGAAGACCACGCAACCCGGAGGACACCATGTCTGCCACCCCGCGCCCGGCCCCTGCCGCCGTCCAGCCGGTGATCGTCACCCCCGACCTCGACCGTCTGCAGGCCTTCTACACCGGATTGCTGGGCGCCGAGGAGTTCACCCGGGTGCCCGAGGAGGGCCCGGTCTTCTTCGTCGGGCTGCGGCTCGACGGCTCGGAGCTGGGCCTCGTGGCCGACCCGGGCGTCGCGACCGGCACCCCGACCCGGATCCTGCTGAGCTTCGCCGTCGCGGACGTCGACGCGCTGCTGGACCGGGTCGAGCCGCTCGGCGGCACGGTGCGCGGCCCCGCCAACGACATGCCCTGGGGCATGCGGGTCGCCCATGTCCAGGATCCGGACGGCAACGCGGTCAACCTCACCCAACCGGTCTGAGGGCCGCACCCGGCGGGCGACCGGCTCCCGGGCGCGGGGGCGGTGCCCGTGTACCTGCGTCCCGCGGCCTCCGGTCGCACACACCGGTCCGCCGGGCGAGCCTGGAAGCGTTCGGCTCCCGGAGGACGGCCGCAGAGGAAGGTCCCACAGTGAACAGCGCGAAACCGGCAGACACGCAGCACGTATCGGCCGAGGTGGTGGTGGAGCTGGAGAGCTGCGCGACGCAGGACGCGCATGCCGTCTTCAGCGCGCTGCGCACCTCCTTCAGCTCCGACCGGGCCCCGGACGACGTACCCGAAGAGGTCGCCGGGGCGGGCTCGACCGTGTGGACCTCGACCTTCGACGTGAGCGACCTGAAGTCCGCGGCCGAGCCCCGCCGGCTCAGCGCCCCGGTCATGGTCAGCCTCCAAGGCGGCTACTGGGCCGTCGACCAGCTCTGCAAGGGCCTGGAATCCGCGTTCACGGTGCACCTCCTCGGCACGGCCGCCGGCGACCAGGAGAAGGAAGTCGAGCTCCGGCTGGAGTCCCGCTAGCGGGCCACGCCCCGCAGTCGTTCCCGCACGTCAACGGCGCGGAGCAGCGCCCGGCCCCGGCCCCGGACCGCCCGGCGGCCGGGGGCTTTGGGGGTCCAAGATCTGTTGCGGAACCCGCCTCCCCGGGTCACCATGAAAAATGACCCATACGTGATAAATGCTCACTCTTCGTGTTTCGGGGTTCGTTGGTCCAACGAGGTGAAGGGCGTGAGCCTCGCGGTGAGGAGCCACGACATGACACTTCCCGGCGACCGGCACTACACGGTCGAACTGCATGCTTCGGCGGAGCGGGTGCCGCAGATCCGGCGGATCCTTGCCGCGCACCTGCGGTACTGGGATCTCGAACTGCATATCCCGCCCGTGTGCCGGGGAGTGGCGGAACTCCTGACCAACGTCCATCGCCATATCGGCCCGGACGCCCGGTGCGTCGTCGAACTCCGCTGGAGCGGCCGTCACCTCACCGCGTCCGTCGCCGACGGGGGCCCGCGACTGCCGAAACTGCGCTCCGCCGCCTGCGGCGGACTCTCCACCGTGGCGGCGCTCAGCGACAGTTGGGGCACCTGCGGCACCCCGGACGGCAAGGTCATCTGGTTCACCCGCCGGGTCGAGGCGACCCGCAGCTCCCGGCTGACGAGTCGCACTCCGCTGCGCAGCGTGCCCGACGCGAAGGGCCAGCCGGTGGTGCCTCCCGCGGTACCGGTCGAGCCGCTCGTCGAGCCGGTGCCGGAAGCCGCCGCGGAGGTCACCGCCGGGGCCGCGCCGGCCGCATCAGAGGTGTCCTTCGCCTGATGCGCCGTCAATGAAGGCACGAGGCGTGGCCGCCCGCCCTGCCACGCCTCGCTGCACGGAAGGTGATCGACTCACCGGCGTCGCCCGGTCACCAGCCACGCCGCGCAGCCGAGCGAGACACCGCCCGGGCCATGGTGCTCGGCCATCGCGCGACGGAGCGCGGCGCGCGCCGCGCCCCGCGCTTCCCCGCTCGCCCCGGCCAGCACCGCACGCCAGTCCGGAATGCCGAGCTGATGGGCCGTCGCGTCGTCCGGATCGGCCCCCATCCACATCGGCTCGTCGACGGGGCCGACGGAGATCTCGTCGAAACCGGCGCCGTCCAGCAGCTTCCTGATCCGGTCGGCGTCGGCGAGCGAGAACGAGCCCGGGGTGCCCGGCGCATCGAGGTCCGGCGGCTGCGCATACGGGGCGATGGCGCCGGCCGGCACGGTCAGATACGCGTTCTCCCTCAGCCGCCGCCAGCACAGGAACGCCAGCCGGCCGCCCGGGCGAAGGGCGTGTGCGATATTGCCGAAGGCTGCCTCCGGGGCAGCGAAGAACATCACGCCGAAGCGGCTGAGCGCGACATCGAAGGCGCCCCTCCCGAAACGGTGGACCTGCGCGTCCGCCTGCTCGAACGTCACCTGTCGCAGGCCCGCCGCGGTGGCGCGCTGCCGGGCCGTGCTCAGCTGTTGTCCCGACAGGTCGACGCCGAGCACCGATCCGTCCGTGGCGACCCGTGCCGCCGCCAGGCTGGTACCGCCGTTGCCGCATCCGACGTCCAGCACCCGGCTGCCGGCCCGTAAACCGGCCGCGGCCATGAGATGGGGGGTGAGGTGCCGGTATCGCGCCTCGTAGCGTTCCCGCTCCTCGGCCCAGTACTTCCCCTCCTCACCGTCCCACGCCTCCGCCTGCCGGGCGTTGCCCGTAGCGATGCTCCCCTTCGGCCGCGCCCTGCCCCTGCCGCCCGCGCGCTGATTTCCGCTCTGCGCCATCAGATGCCCCTTATACGAAAAATTCCCTGCCCGCTGCTGTGCGGCTCCCCGGCCCGGGAGTTCGTCGCGCGTACCGCGATGTGTCACACCTGGGACACCCCCCCTTCCCCGGGCCTCGTTCCTCTTGGAACACTCTGCTGACGGTCTCCTCACGACCTTGCACCACCGCACGACATCGCTCCCTGTTTCGCACATACCCCCACACACGACATCGAGGTCCCCCAAGCCATGCCTGAACTGAATCGGCGGCGTTTCCTCCAGATCGCCGGTGCCACCGCGGGTGTCTCGGCCCTGTCGGGCAGCATCGCCCGTGCCGCGGCCATCCCCGCCAAGCGACGCTCCGGCTCCATCGACGACATCGAGCATGTCGTCGTCCTGATGCAGGAGAATCGTTCCTTCGACCACTACTTCGGCTCGATGAAGGGCGTACGCGGCTTCGGCGACCCGCGCCCGCTCATCCTGGAGAACGGGAAGTCCGTCTGGCACCAGCCCGACGGCTCCCAGGACGTCCTGCCCTACCACCCGGACGCCGAGAACCTCGGCATGCAGTTCATCGAGGGGCTGAACCACGACTGGGCGGGCGGCCACAAGGCCTGGAACGACGGCAAGTACGACAGCTGGATCCCGGCCAAGGGCACCGGGACGATGGCCCATCTGACCCGCAAGGACATCCCGTTCCACTACGCGCTCGCCGATGCGTTCACCATCTGCGACTCGTACCACTGCTCGATCATCGGAGCCACCGACCCCAACCGCTACTACATGTTCTCGGGCCACGTCGGCAACGACGGCTCGGGCGGCGGCCCGGTCCTGGGCAACGAGGAGGCGGGATACAGCTGGACGACGTACCCGGAGCGGCTGCAGAAGGCCGGGGTCTCCTGGAAGATCTACCAGGACATCGGTGACGGCCTGGACGCGAACGGCAAGTGGGGCTGGATCGAGGACGCCTACCGCGGCAACTACGGCGACAACTCGCTGCTCTTCTTCAACCAGTACCGCGACGCCAAGCCCGGCGACCCGCTCTACGACAAGGCCCGCACCGGCACCAACGCCAAGCAGGGCGACGGCTACTTCGACCGGCTCAAGGCCGATGTGAAGGCCGACAAGCTCCCGCAGGTCTCCTGGGTCGCCGCCCCCGAGGCCTTCTCCGAGCACCCCAACTGGCCCGCGAACTACGGTGCCTGGTACGTCTCCCAGGTGCTGGACGCGCTCACCTCCAACCCCGAGGTGTGGAGCAAGACCGCCCTGCTCATCACGTACGACGAGAACGACGGCTACTTCGACCACGTCCTCCCGCCGTTCCCGCCGGCCTCCGCCGACCAGGGCAAGTCGACCGTCGACAGCAAGCTCGACAGCTTCGGCGGCAACGCCACCTACTCCGCCGGCCCCTACGGCCTCGGCCAGCGCGTCCCGATGCTCGTCGTCTCGCCCTGGAGCACCGGCGGTTACGTCTGCTCCGAGGTGTTCGACCACACCTCCATCATCCGGTTCCTGGAGCGCCGCTTCGGGGTGCACGAGCCCAACATCTCGCCGTGGCGGCGTGCCATCTGCGGCGACCTGACGTCGGCCTTCGACTTCGGACTGGAGAACACCAAGCCGGCCGCGCTCCCGGCCACCGACGGCTTCCAGCCGCCGGACAACGAGCGGCACGACAGCTATGTGCCGAAGCCGCCGGCCAACCCCGTCCTGCCCAAGCAGGAGCCGGGCTCCCGGCCGTCCCGCCCGCTGCCGTACGCGCCGTTCGTCGACGGGGCCGGCACCCCCTCCACCGGGCGCTACACCCTCACCTTCAGCGGTGGCGACAAGGCCGGCGCCTGCTTCACCGTCACCGGGGGCAACCGCACCGACGGCCCGTGGACGTACACCACGGAGGCCGGCAAGAAGATAGCCGACACCTGGAACACCTCCTACTCCAAGGACGTGTACGACCTGTCGGTCTACGGCCCGAACGGCTTCCTGCGCTCCTTCAAGGGCGACGGCAAGAAGGCCGGTCCCGAGGTGACCGCCCGTCATGACGCGACCGCCGGCCGCCTCGTCCTCACCCTGACCAACCACGGCAGCACCGACTGCCACCTCACGGTCACCAACGCCTACGGCGGGGCGAGCGAGACCTACCCCGTCCGCGCGGGTGCCACCGTCAAGAAGCCGCTCGACCTGCGCGCCAGCAAGCGCTGGTACGACCTGTCGGTCACCTCCGACACGGACAAGTCCTTCCTGCGCCGGTTCGCCGGCCATGTGGAGAACGGTGAGACGGGCGTGAGCGACCCGGCGATCATCACGGGCTGAGCCGGCGGACGACGCACGTCCGGCTCGCCGCATCCAGCACGGGGCACCCGTCCGTCCGGCGGGTGCCCCGTCGCATGTCCCGGGCCGGCCGCGGGCGGGGTCCGCCGACCCACCGGCGGCCACCTGCCGTCAGTCGGTCAGCCGTAGCTGCAGCCAGCACGAGAGCCGCACGTCCGGCTGGTCGAGGTCGATCCCGAACAGCTCACGGGCGCGGCGCAGGCGGTACTTGAGGGTGTTGGGGTGGACGGTCAGCCGCCGCGCGGCCTCGCCGACATTGCCGACCGCGTCCAGCCAGGCCAGGACCGACGCGGCGTAATCCGTGTGGCGGGCCCGGTCGTGCTCCCGCATGGCCTCGATGCCGGGGTGGCGCAGCCGGGGACGGCGCTCCAGCGCGTCGGCGCAGTGCAGCAGCAGGACCCGGGCGTGTACGTCGCCGAGCGCCGCGACGCCGGGAGCGCGGGCATCCTCGGTCGTCACGCGGAGGATGTCGTCCACCTCCGCACGCAGCGCGGGCAGTTCGGCGGGGTCGTCGGCGGGGCGGCTGACGGCGCAGCGCAGCGGTGTCTCCAGGGTGCGGCCGAGCGCGGCCACGGCCTGCTCGGACAGCCGGCGGGCCTCGGCCGGTCCGGCGCGGGGCAGCAGGGGTGTAGACCGTGCGGCCGACGGTGGCCACGGCCGCCTCGCCGTGCACCGCGGCCCAGTGCCGGGCGGCCGCGGCACCCAGCCGGACGGCCGCCGGCCCCGTCCGGTCGGGGCCGGCGGCGGCGGGCGCACAGCCGAGGAGCGTCAGCGGCGAGCGCTCCGGCAGACCGAGCCGGAAGCGGGTCTCCTGGGCGCTGCCGTCGCCCCGCAGCGCCGCCCGCAGGGTGTCCTCGCGGGCCCGCAGCTCCAGTTCGGCCGAGCTGCGGCGGCGCAGCATGTGCAGCGCGGCGAGCCGGGCACCGTCCAGCAGCGCCCGGTCACCGGCCGCGTCGAGCAGGTGCTCCCCCTCGATCGCCCAGATGGTGCCCAGCGGCAGATCGCCCGCGCGAACGGCGGCCGCGGCGCGCGGCAGCTCGTCGGGGGCCAGCACGGGCAGCCGTACGACGCCGGGCGCGCCCAGCACCTCGCGGTACTGGCGCTGCTGCTCGGGCTCGTCGGGCACCCGCCGGTCCAGGATGCCGCGGCGGCGCAGGTCGTCGATCCGCTGGCCCGGCACCGACGAATACGCCAGCACCCGGTGGTCGAGGTCCTCGATGGCCACCGAGCCGCCGATCACCGCGGCCACGGCATTGGCCAGCGCGAACAGCTCCTCGCTGGTGCCGCCGAGGCCGGGCGGGTTCGGCGAATCCGTGAGGTCCACGGTCGGACCCTAGGCGATCGCGCCAACGACGGGGAAGGCGAGGGGCCCCAGCATGGTGTGGAGCCGATCCGGGGCCGGGGCCCGACGGGCGCACCGTGCGCCGCGTACCCCCGGCCCGCCCCAGCAAGGAGCACTCCATGGCCCTCCGGACCGCCGCCGCAGCGTCCGTCCCCCCGTCGTCCGACGCCCTGCTCGGGCTGTTCCCGTCCGGCACCACGACCGCGCCGGACGGCGGGCTGCGCATCGGCGGATGCCATGTGACGGAGCTGGCGGCGCGCCATGGCACCCCCGCGCTGCTCGTCGACGAGGGCGCGCTGCGGGACCGGGCCGGCCGCTACGCCGACGGGCTGGCCGCGCGCCGGCCGGACTCGATGGTGGCCTTCGCCTCCAAGGCCTTCCCGTGCACCGCCGTCTACCGGCTGCTCGCCGAGGAGGGCCTCGGCGTCGACGTCGCCAGCGGCGGCGAACTCGCGCTCGCCCTCGCCGCGGGCACCGACCCGGCCAAGGTCGTCGTGCACGGCAACGCCAAGACGGAGAGCTACCTCCGGGCGGCCGTGGAGGCCGGTGCGGGCCTGATCGTCATCGACAACTTCGACGACATCGACCGGCTGGAACACCTCATGGCCGAGACCCCCGGAGCCGGCCGCCGCGAGCAGGCCGTCCTGGTCCGGGTCACCCCCGACATCCGCCCGGACACCCATGCGGCGGTCGCCACCGGCCAGCGCGGATCGAAGTTCGGCATGCTGCTGCCCGAGGCGCGCGAGGCGATCGCCCGGCTGCGCGCCTGCTCCCGGCTGCGGCTGGACGGACTGCATGTGCACATCGGCTCGCAGATCCTCGACACCGAGCCCTTCGTCCGGGCCGTGGCCGCGGTGGCGGAGCTCGGCCGCTTCCCCGTCTACGACCTCGGCGGCGGGCTGGGGGCGCGCTACACCTACGACGACCGGCCACCCGCGATCGAGGCGTATCTCGACGCGCTGACCGCCGCGGCCGACGCACTGCTGCCGGCCGGCGCCCGGGTCATCATCGAGCCCGGCCGGTCGCTGGTCGCCGAGGCCGGCGTCTCGCTCTACCGCGTGGTGACGGTCAAGCGGTCCGGCGGTGAGACCTTCGTCGCCGTGGACGGCGGGATGGGGGACAACCTCGAAGTCCCGCTGTACGGGCAGCGGTTCGAGGCGACGGTGGCCACCCGGGTGCGCGTTCCCGGGGAAGGGGCGCCCGGCGAACGGTGCCGGGTCGTCGGCCGGCACTGTGAATCCGGCGATGTGCTCAGCGCGGGCGTGTTCCTGCCGGACCCGCGGCCGGGCGATCTGATCGCCGTCCCGGCCACCGGCGCGTACACCTACTCTCTCGCCAACAACTACAACGCGGCCCGCCGTCCGCCGGTCGTCTTCTGCCGCGACGGCCGCTCCCGCCCCGTCGTACGCCGCGAGACCTACGCCGACCTGATGCGCCGCGACCTGCCGTGACCCACCACCCCGGCCCCTCCCGGACCTACCTCATGGGCGCCGGCCGGCCCGCCGTCGCGCTGGTCGTCCAGCGCTGCTGTTCGCGGCTCCGGTGAGCCAACGGGCCGGGGCCGGCACCCCCCACGGGCGCCGGCCCCGGCCCGCCGCCGTCAGGAAGCCGCGCCGGGCAGGCTCTCGCGGACCTCGCGGGCCGCGGCGACCAGGTTCTCCAGGGCGGCCCGCACCTCGGGCCAGCCGCGGGTCTTCAGGCCGCAGTCGGGGTTGACCCACAGCCGCTCGGCCGGAATGGCGTCGAGTCCCTTGCGCAGCAGGGCCGTTGCCTCGTCCACACCCGGTACGCGCGGCGAGTGGATGTCGTAGACACCGGGCCCCACCTCGCGCGGATAGCCGACCGTGGCCAGCTCCGCCGCCGCCTGCATACGGGAGCGGGCCGCTTCCAGGCTGATGACATCGGCGTCGAGGTCATCGATGGCCTGCAGGATGTCGCCGAACTCCGCGTAGCACATATGGGTGTGGATCTGGGTGTCCGGACGGACCCCGGCGGTCGTGAGGCGGAACGCCTCGGTGGCCCAGGCCAGGTACTCCGCCCGCGCCGCGGTCCGCAGCGGCAGCGTCTCGCGCAGCGCGGGTTCGTCGACCTGGATCACCGAACTCCCGGCCGTCTCCAGGTCGTTCACCTCGTCGCGCAGGGCGAGCGCCACCTGGCGCGCGGTCTCGCCCAGCGGCTGGTCGTCGCGGACGAAGGACCAGGCGAGCATGGTGACCGGACCGGTGAGCATGCCCTTGACCGGCCGGTCGGTGAGCGACTGGGCGTACGTCGTCCAGCGGACCGTCATCGGCTCGGGGCGGGAGATGTCCCCGGCCAGGACCGGCGGGCGGACATAGCGGGTGCCGTACGACTGGACCCAGCCGTGCTGGGTGGCGAGGTAGCCGGTGAGCCGCTCGGCGAAGTACTGGACCATGTCGTTGCGTTCCGGCTCGCCGTGCACCAGCACATCGATACCGGCCTTCTCCTGGAAGGCCAGGACCTCCCGGATCTCGGCCGCGATGCGCTCCTCGTACCCGGCGGTGCCGATCCGCCCGGCCCGCAGATCGGCACGGGCGGTGCGCAGTTCGGCGGTCTGCGGGAACGAGCCGATGGTGGTGGTCGGCAGCAGCGGCAGCCCGAGGTGCGCGCGCTGGGCGGCGGCCCGCTCGGCGTACGGCTGCGAACGGCGGCCGTCGGCGTCGGTGACGGCCGCGGCGCGGGCGCGCACCGCCGGATCATGGGTGAGCGCCGACCCGGCCCGGGACGCCAGGTCCGCACGGTTGGCGGCGAGTTCGGCCGCGATGGCGCCGGTGCCCTGCGCCAGACCGCGCGCCAGCGTCACGATCTCCGCGGTCTTCTGCCGGGCGAAGGCCAGCCAGCGGGCGATCTGCGGGTCGATGTCGCGCTCGACGGCGGCGTCCAGCGGGACGTGCAGCAGCGAGCAGGAGGACGACACATCGACCCGGCCGGCCAGGCCGAGGAGCGTCCCCAGGGTGGCCAGCGACTTCTCGAGGGGGTTGATCCATACGTTCCGGCCGTCGACGACACCGGCGACCAGCCGCTTGCCGGGCAGGCCGCCGACCGCCGCCAGGTCCTCGAGATTGCCCGCCGCGGCGCCGGTGAAGTCCAGCGCCAGGCCTTCGACGGGGGTCTTGGCCAGCACCGGCAGCGCCTCGCCCAGCCGGTCGAAGTACGAGGCGACCAGCAGCCGGGGGCGGTCGGGGAGCGCGCCGAGGTCGCGGTAGGCGCGGGCCGCGGCGTTCAGGACGGCGGGGGAGCGGTCCTGCACCAGGGCCGGCTCGTCCAGCTGCACCCAGTCGGCACCGGCCGCCCTGAGGTCGCCGAGCACCTCGGCGTAGACGGGCAGCAGCCGGTCGAGCAGCGTCAGCGGATCGAAACCGGCCGCGACACCGGGCGCCGGCTTGGCGAGCAGCAGATAGGTGACCGGTCCGACGAGGACCGGACGGGCCGCCAGACCGAGACCGAGCGCCTCCGTCAGCTCGGCGACCTGCTGGGCGGAGTCCGCGGCGAAGACCGTGTCGGGCCCCAACTCCGGCACCAGATAGTGGTAGTTGGTGTCGAACCACTTGGTCATCTCCAGCGGCGCCACGTCCTGGGTGCCGCGGGCCATCGCGAAGTACCCGTCAAGGGGGCATCCCCTGCGCATGGGGGTCCCCCCGCTCGAACGAAGTTGAGAGTGGGGGAGAAGCCGAGAGCTTGGGGAACGGTCGGCGGCCATCGCCTCGCGGTGCCGGGCGGGGATCGCGCCGACCATCACGCTGGTGTCCAGGACGTGGTCGTAGTACGAGAAGTCGCCGGTCGGCACCTCGTGGACACCGGCCTCGGCGAGCTGTTGCCACCGGGCGCGGCGCAGTTCGGCGGCGGTGGCGCGGAGGGCGTCGGCGTCGACCCGGCCTTTCCAGTAGCCCTCGATGGCCTTCTTCAGTTCACGGTTCGGCCCCTGACGGGGGTAGCCGTGCACGGTGGCGCGCGCTGCCGCGGCTGCGGACGTGCTGGTCACGGAACTCTCCTTCGCGAGTATGTCTCCATGGACCCCGGGACGGGTCGAGGGCGCGAAGGAACGGCAAACCGGACGGATCCCGGCGCATACGAGCCGGAGGTACCCGTCCGATGTCCGCCGACCCGCCCTCGAGGTCACCGAGATCTCCCCGCGCACCGGTCGCACGGGGGCACTGGCAGGTCTTCGGACTCGTGGGCACATCCGCCAAGGGCGGACATCTACTGGCCGTCGCTTCCCAGACCCGGCCGGGCCCAGTGCGTATGACGGCGGTCGTTCCCACTCACCGCTGCGGGGCAGTCCCGGATTCCCACCGGGTTCCCTCTTGCGACGCGCCTGCCTGGCGGACAGGGCGAACCAGTTGCTGCGGCCACCCTAGGCCATGGCGTCAACGCCCCGCCCCGCTCGTGCCCCCCCGGCGGGCCCGGATCCGGACACCGCCGCCGGGCCGCGCCTTGTGCTGGAGTGCGCTCCAGCTCCTAGCGTGAGCGCACCACCGGAGAGCTGCGCTGAACGAAGGGAACCACGTGCGCTACACACTGTTCGGCAGGACCGGCCTGCGGGTGAGCGAGCTGAGCCTGGGCGCCATGACCATCGGCGACGACTGGGGCTGGGGCGCGGACAAGGACACCAGCGGCCGGATCCTGGACGCCTACGCGGACGCGGGCGGCAACTTCGTCGACACCGCCAACAACTACACCGACGGCGCCTCGGAGCGGATTCTGGGCGAACTGCTCGAAGGCCGCCGGGACAGCTTCGTCCTGGCGACGAAGTACACCTGCGCGACCCGCAAGGGCGAGGTGAACGCGGCGGGCAACCACCGCAAGAACCTGGTCCGGTCGGTGGAGGAGAGCCTGGACCGGCTGCGCACCGACCACCTCGACGTGCTGTGGGTGCACGCACGGGACAACTTCACGCCCGTGGAGGAGGTGATGCGCGCGCTCGACGACGTGGTGCGCTCGGGCAAGGTGCTCTACATCGGGGTGTCCGACTGGCCGGCCTGGGAGATCGCCCAGGCCAACACCCTCGCCGAGCTGCGCGGCTGGACCGCGTTCGCGGGCTCGCAACTGCGCTACAACCTGCTGGAGCGGACACCGGAGCGCGAACTGCTCCCGCAGGCCCGCGCCTTCGACCTCGCCGTGCTGGCCTGGGCGCCGCTCGCGGCCGGCCGGCTCACCGGCAAGTACCGCCGCGGTGAGCGGGGCCGGAGCGACATCGTGGGCGAGGAGAACCAGCGCGACCACAACGCGGAGGAGACCGTCACCGCGGTGCTGGAGATCGCCGAGCAGGGCGGCTGGAGCCCGGCGCAGGTGGCGCTGGCATGGCTGCGCGGCCGGCCCGGCAACATCATCCCGATCATCGCCGCCACCAAGGAGAGCCAGCTCCTCGACAACCTCGGCGCGGTGGACGTCACGCTGGACGCCGACGCACAGGAGCGGCTCGACCGGTGCAGCGCGGTCCCCCTGGGCTTCCCGCACGACTTCCTGCGGGAGCCGGGCATCACCGAGACCGTCTACGGCGACCGCTGGGACCGGATCGAGGACCGGCGCTCCACCTACCGCCGTACGGCGACCGACATCCGCTGACCGGCACGGCCCCGCCGCGTACGGAACGGCCCCGGCCCCAGCCGGCCGTCGACCCTGTCGCCCGCCCGCCCGCTACGCCGAACGCCGCCGCCCGGATGGCCGGGCGGCGGCGTCTGCGGTCTATTGAGCTGTGTATGGCCCCGACGGGGCCGGACCGGCCGGACCGAAGGAGACGGACGCCCGATGAAGAAGATCGCCAGGACGGCTGTCGCCGCGGCCACCGTCGCCCTGTTCGCCGCGGGCGTCGGCGACTGCTCGAACCCCGGCGGCGGGGCCGCCCCGTCACGGTCCCGGACCCCCACCGCACGGACCGGCACCGCCGTACCGGCCGGCACGCACCTCACCATCAAGGACTTCACGTTCCGGCCTGCCGACCTGTCCGTACGGCCCGGCAGCACGGTCACCGTCGTCAACGAGGACTCCACCACGCACACCGTGACGGCCACCGGCACCAAGCTCTTCGACACCGGCGGCATCAAGCCGGGCCGGACCACCACCTTCAGGGCGCCAGGACGGGCCGGCCGCTACACCTACACCTGCACCATCCACCCGTACATGAAGGCCACGCTCACCGTCCGCTGACCCGGCCACCGCCGCGCACCGAGAGGCTTGGAGGAGCCGTGGCACCAGACACCTCCGTACCGCGGCGCGGGCGGTCCGGCCGGATCGCCCGCGGTGTCGCACGGCTGCTGGCGGCGGCCGGTCTGGCCCTGGACGCCTACGTCCACGCCCGGCTCGCCGGCCGGTACGACGAGGTCACGGCGACCATCAGCCAGGGCATGCTCTTCCGGATCGAGGCCGCACTGGCCGCGCTCGCCGCCCTGCTGGTGCTGGTCTGGCGCCGCCCGGCCGCCGACACCTTCGCCTGGCTCGTCGCCACGGGCGGCCTCGCGCTGCTGCTCCTGTACACCTACGTGGACAGCGGCGCACCGGGACCGCTGCCCGACATGTACGAACCGGACTGGAGCGCCGACAAACGGCTCGCGGCCCTGGCCCAGGCCGTCGCCGTCCTGGCCACCGTCTTCCTGCTGCTCACCCGCACCCGTGGCCCCCGCAGGGACCTCAGATGACCGGCCGGGCCGCCCGGGATCAGTGCTGCAGCGCGCTGCGCTGCTGCCACTGCTGCCAGCTCTCCTGCCAGACCTCCAGGCCGTTGCCGACGTCGGTCTTGTTGGTGTTGGAGGTGCCCTTCACCTCGACCGTGGAGCCGATCGGCAGGAAGTCGTAGATTTTCTTGGCGTCCGAGGTGGACATGCCGAAGCAGCCGTGGCTGTTGTTGACCACGCCGAGCGACTTGTTCCACGGGGCGGAGTGCAGGAAGGTCCCGGACGCGGTGAGGTGGGTGACCCACTTGGAGTCCAGCATCCACTCGCTGCCGTGGCCGATGGTGGCGGAGTCCATGGTCTCGGCCGCGTTCTTGCTGCGTACGGTGTGCACCCCGCCGCGGGTCGGGTCCTGCGGGGAGCCCGCGGAGCCGGTGATGGTGCCGACGCTCTTGCCGTTCTCGTACATGGTCAGCGTGTGCGAGGGCACATCGATGACGGCCTTGTGGTCGGCGCCGATGCGGAAGCCGAAGTTGTAGTCCCGGGCGAACCAGCCGCCGTCGTCACCGGAGTTGATCCCGGACAGCGCGCCCTTGACGGAGACCTTGGTGCCGGAGGGCCAGTAGTCCTTGGGGCGCCAGTCGATCCGGTCCTTGCCGGAGTAGTCCTTGACCCAGCCCCACGCGCCCGTGACGTTCGGCTGGGTGGTGACCTTCAGCGCCTTCTCGATCTCCGCGCGCCGGTCCTTCGCCACGGGGCGGTCGAAGAGGATCGATATCGGCATTCCGGTGCCCACGGTCTGGCCGCCGCCGGGGGTGTTGGTGAGCTTGTTGACCTTGCCGGCCCGCTCCGTGGTGAATTTCGAGGTGGCCGTGGACTCCGCGCCCTGCGTCGACTTCGTCTTGGTCCGCACGGTGTAGGTGGTCTGCGGCTTGACCTTGCCGTCCGACTTCCATGACACACCGTCACCGGTGAGCTTCCCGGTGACCGTACCGCCCTTGTCGTCCTCGACGTCGACCGAGGTGAGCTTGCCACCGTCGGCCCGTACGGATATCTGCGAGCCGAGCTTGGCCGAGGTGGTGCCGGCGGCCGGGGTGACGGTCACCTTCGCGGCGGGCTGGTCCGCCTTCGACCCGTCGGCACCCGGGCCGCATGCGCACAACAGCGTGCCCGCCGCTATCAGAGCGGGTATCAACCGGGCGGGGTGGCGGCGTGATCCGGCGTACACGGGGTCCCTCCAAAACAGAACAGCTGACGGTGGCGGCGCACGGCCCTGTGAGGAGGCAACCGTCAAGGGCTTCTCATGCACCCGCCGCATAGCCAGAGGGTCTGTGTGCTCCGCGGGTTGTCCGGAGTGCCCGATCAATAGGACACATTTCGATATCGGACCGGCGGCGGAGCGCGCGAGGGGCGCCGCGAGGGACGGGCAGCACGGGGTCGTGCGAGGCTCGGAGGGCGAGCCGGAGAGCGGGCCCGACGGCCCCCGTCGAGCGGCTGTCGGGCGGCGGTGGAGACGTCACGGGCACCTCGTCCGACGCGTATGGGCCATCCGGCGACGCGAATTTTGCCCGCTCTCGTCAAGGCTGAGGCCCTTTCGCGCCCGGGGGAGACGGCGTCCGCAAGCGGGGCGGCGCGCCGGTGCTTACGGTGGTGCGTGCATGCCGCGCATGCCGGAGACGTCTCGGAATCGGCGTGGTGCGGTCCCCGTGCCGGCTCCGTGCAGGGGAGCGCATGTCGGCCAAGGTGTCCTTCAAAGTGTCCTTCCAGACGGATCGTTGGTACGCGGTCCCGTGACCGGCAGGAGAGAGCGTGAGCCAGATGCGAGGCCCCGCGCCGGCCGGTTCGCCGGGTCCGGTCCGCCGCCGCGGCGTACCGCCCGCCGTCCGGGCCTGGGCCGAAGCGCTCGGTGCGGCGGTGGCGGGCATCGTCACCATGATCGTGGTGGCCGCGCTCGGCTTGTGGGCGGCGGGCGCGGCGGACCTGCCCGGCGGGGCGTTCCCCTCCGTGGTCGCGGCCACCGTGCTGGTCGCGGCCGGTGGCACGGTCGGTCTCTCCGGCGACATCGGCGGCCTCGCGCAGGCCGGTGCCACCCTGGACGTCGTACCGCTGTCGGTCACGCTCGCCGGAGCGCTGGTCACCGCCACCCTCTTCCTGCTGCCGCTGCGCCACCGCGCGGTGGCCGCCACCTCGGAGCTGGTCGCCCGGATCGCCCGAACGGCGGTGTGCTGGCTGGTGCTTCTGCTGCTGCTCACGTTCGCCGCCCGGCACAGCTTCCGGGTCTCCGTGGGCAACGACCTCGCCGATCAGCTCGGCGCCGAGCTGGGCGCCACCCCCACCGTCGGTTTCCGCGCCGATGTGCCCGCGACGCTCGGGGCGGGGCTGCTGTGGATCCTGGCGCTGCTCGTGCTGGCCTTCCTGGTCTCGCGCCGGGCCCCGCTCTCCCCCCGGCTGCTGCGCTTCCAGGACTCCGTCCGGCCGCCCGCCTTCGCGATGCTGCTGACGCTGCTCTGCTACGTCGTGATCGGGCTGGTGATCGGCATCGTCGAACTCCTCACCAAGGACCACCCGGCCGAGACCTTCGCCGCCCTGTTCCTCGGCCTGCCGAACCTCGCCTGGATGGCGCTGGGCATCGGCACCGGCGGAGCCTGGGTGGGGCATGTCGACAAGGCCATCGGACTGCCCCTGCCGCACCTCCTCGACCAGATCCTCCGCACGCACGGGAAGCGGACCCTCGACCTCGGCTCGCTGACCGAGCACGACGGCCGGGCCTGGCTCCTGGTGGCGGTGGCGGCCGTGGTGCTGCTGGTCGCGGCCTTCACCGCGGCGGTCCGCTCCCCGGCCCGGCGGCCGGCCTGGCGGCACGCCGTCGAGATGGCCGTGGCGCTGGCCCTCACCCTGCTCGCCGTCGGCCTGCTCACCCGCATCTCCGCCCGCTACGGGCTCTCCCTGATGGGCCTCGGCGACCTCGGCGGCCAGATCACCCTGGAGCCGCAACTCCTCCGGCTGGTGGGCGTCGGCCTGGCCTGGGGGCTGGTCACCGGCTTCCTCGGCAGCCTGCCGGCGCGACGCGTACGCCACCCGGGCGAGGTGCAGGAGCCGTAGCGGAGGCCGGTGCCGGGTGCGCCGGCCCGGCATTCACTCCGACTCCTCCCCGTCCTTCGCTCTCTCGCCCTTCTGACCGGCTGCGTAGTCCCGTACCTCCTCGGTGAGGCGTTGCAGGAGGGTGCGGGCGGCGGCGAGATCGCCCTCGGGGAGCTTCGCCGTGATGACCCTGTGGGCCGCCTCGGCGCGCGCCGTGATCCTGCGCAGTGTGGTGCGCCCTTCGGAGGTCAGGGCCAGCAGCGGGGACGTGCGGTGGTCCGGGTTGGGCACGAACTCCGCCAGGCGCGCACCGGTCAGGCCGTTGGCCACGCGCTGGACCCCCTGCCGGGCGGTGCCGAGACGACGGGCCGCCTGCGACACCGTGAGCGCCTCCTCCGACACCGCGCTCATCAACTGCCAGCGGGCCTGGGTCTGTCCCTCGGCCGCGGCGAAGGCCTCGCCCGTACGGCGCAGGGCCCCCGCGGCCTCGAACACATCCGCCACCAGCAGAGCCATCTCGTCGGCCATGTTCCCGTTCTCCTCACTGACGACCTGGGACATTGGCATCATGTTGTCATCTTGGCAGTCCGTTGTCATGGTGACCGTGGCCCGGCCCGGGCCGGAACCCCCTCGCTCCCGGAGGAACTCATGAGCACCACCACCGACACCGTTGCCGCCGCTCTTGAGCGCGGCGCCTCCCTCCGCCCCGAGACGGGCGGCTTCCCCTACCTCGCCGAGGCCCTCCGCCAGGCCGGCGTCACCCGGTACCACCACACGGTGAGCTCGGCCACCAACCTGTTCCTGACCGGCACCGGCCCCGTCATCGACCAGGCCGCGCCGCTCTGCGACGGGATGACGGACGTCGCCCCGTTCGACCCCGAGGCCGTCGTCGCCGCTCTCCGTACCGACCAGGCGGGCAAAAGCGCCTACCACGAGTTCACACAAGCACTCTGGGCGGCGGGCGTCGTCGACTGCACCGTCGACCTGACCGAGCGGAACTGCACCTACCGCGGCGCGACGGGCGAGGCGTACGTCGAGAACTACCCCCACGTCGGCATCTAGCCGTCGTCTCCCGTCGCCTCCCGCTGCGTGTGAGTGCGCAGGTGGGTGTGCAGGTGCCGGTAGGCGGGTGCCCGGGCCTCCGCCGTGAATTCGGATATGGCTGAGCGACCGGATGTGCCCACCGCGCCGGAACTCGTCATCGAGTCCGACGGCAGCACCCAGGTGATGAGCCCCGGCCGCGTCCACCAGGCCCGTCGGCGCTCTCGTCGCCGAGGTGGGCAAACCCCTTCCCAAAATGGGATTTCGGGCCATGATCCGCTTTTATGCGAGCGAATGCGACCGGTTACTCGCGAGAAACGGTGCAGGTCAACTAAGGTGAACGCTCCGATTAGTCCACATGTAAATTCCATGGAAATGCCGGAATTTACCGCGCTGGTCGAAGGAAGTCCTACCGAACCAGGACGCAAGTGCAGCGCAGGGCTACGTGGTGTCGGCAACACCGCTCAACGTCGGCTTTGTAAGACCCAGCCGGCCCGTCCGTCATCCGAACGCGACGGTGCCGGTTCCTTCTTATTCACCTACCTCGCGAAGGCAAGGCAGAGATGGCACGAGTCTCCCGACAAAACCCCCAGCAGGTCTCCGGCCGGCAGACCCACCCCGTCGACGAGGTGCTCCCCGTCGGCAAGCTCACCCTCTACGGTTTCCAGCACGTTCTCGCCTTCTATGCGGGAGCGGTGATCGTCCCGATCGTCCTCGGGAACGCCCTGGGTCTCTCCCATGAGGAGCTCGTCTATCTGATCAACGCGGACCTGCTGACCTGCGGTGTCGCCTCGATCATCCAAGCCCTCGGCGTCTGGAAGATCGGTGCCAGGCTGCCGCTGGTGCAGGGGGTCACCTTCACTGCCGTCTCGCCGATGATCGCGATCGGCATGGGGGCGGGCGGCGGGACCGCCGGACTGCTCGTCGTCTACGGCGCGGTGATCACCGCGGGCATAGCGACCTTCCTGTTCGCACCGTTCTTCAGCAAGCTGGTGAAGTACTTCCCGCCGGTCGTCATCGGTACCGTCCTCACCATCATCGGCCTCACCCTCATCCCGCAGGGCCTCCAGGACGCGGCCGGCGGTGCGAAGTTGATCGGGCACCCCGGATACGGCGATCTCAAGAACCTCGGATACGCGCTGGGCACCCTGCTCTTCATCCTGCTCGTGGTCCGGCTGGGGAAGCCGTTCCTGAGCAGCCTCGCCGTGCTGCTCGGCCTGGTCGCCGGCACCGCGGTCGCCTGGCTCCTCGGCGACGTGGACTTCGGTCCGGTGAACAACGCCGACTGGTTCGGTGTCAGCACGCCGTTCCACTACGGCATGCCGAAGTTCGAGCTGTTCCCGATCATCGCCATGGTCGTCGTCATGCTGATCACCATGGTGGAGACCACCGGAGACGTCTACGCCATCGGGGAGATCACCCGGAAGAAGGTCGACAACGCCACCGTCGCCAACGCCCTGCGCGCGGACGGCGTCGCGACCGTTCTCGGCGGCCTGTTCAACTCCTTCCCGTACGTGGCCTTCGCCGAGAACATCGGCCTGGTGCGGATGTCGAAGATCATGAGCCGGTACGTGGTGGTCGCGGCCGGCGGCTTCATGATCGTGCTGGGGCTGCTGCCGAAGGCCGGCAGCGTGGTGGCGGCGATTCCGCACCCGGTGCTCGGCGGCGCCGCGATCGCGATGTTCGGCATGGTCGCCGCGGTCGGCATCCAGATCCTGGGCAAGGTGGATCTGCGCGAGGAGCGCAACGCCCTGATCCTGGCGGTCAGCCTCGCCGCGGCGCTGCTGCCCAACGCCGTCGCGCCGTTCTTCGACCGGATGCCGGAGGACGTCCGCGCCGTCCTCGACAGCGGCATCACCCTGGGCAGCCTGACCGCCGTCCTGCTGAACCTCTTCTTCAACGTCTTCACCCGCCGCAGCACGATGGAGATCGACTGGGACGAGATCGAGGACGACGAGCCGGCCGAGGCGCAGGGCCCGCCGGCCGCGCACGAGCCGGCCGGCGCGCACGGTCCGGCGGCCCCGTTCGCCCCGCAGGGCGCGCCCGCACAGCAGGGCTTCTACGAGCCTCAGGGCCCGCACACGCAGCAGGGCCTCTACGGCCAGCAGGGCCCGCACAC
The DNA here is from genome assembly GCF_009811555.1 of Streptomyces caniferus. Taxonomy (GTDB): domain Bacteria; phylum Actinomycetota; class Actinomycetes; order Streptomycetales; family Streptomycetaceae; genus Streptomyces; species Streptomyces caniferus. Next base: position 159,158 of record NZ_BLIN01000007.1, read on the forward strand.
CCCGCCGGGCCCGTCCGGGCCGCAGGGGCCGCAGAGCCCGCAGGGCCCGCCCTGGGGCGCCTCCGGACACTGAGCCTCAACGAGCAGCGGGCGGGGAGGGAACCTGATCCAGGTTCCCTCCCCGCCCGCTTCCGTCGGTCCCTCGCCCGCTCCCGTCAGTGGGTCGCCACGGAGTTGAACGGCGGTGCCTCGCCCGCATCCCCGATCAGGTCCCAGAAGTGGTCGACCAGCCGGCGCAGATACGCCGAGCGCTCGGCGGCGACCTCCTTCAGCCGGGAGTCGTCGTTCCGTGCCACCACATGCCCCATGTAGCGCTCGGAGAACTCCGCGAACTCCCCGTGCATCGTGCGCAGGGCATCGCTCACCCGGGTCTTGTTCAGCGTGGTGATCTCGCTGATCCGCCCCACATGCCCCTTCCAGCGCCCGTCGATGGCCGACCGCAGATGCCCGGCCAGCTCGTCGTTGTGGCCCATCACCCCGATCAGCTTGCGCAGCGACAGCCCCAGCGCCTCCACCAGCGCCTTGGTCTGCCGGTAGTCGCCGTTCCACTGCTGCGCCGACTCGGCCGCCCAGTACACGGCCGGGTCCATGCCGATCAGCTGCGCCAGCCGCTCCACGCTCAACTGGCGGGCCATCCGGTGCTCGGCCAGGGTCCGGGGCTCGACGCCCATCAGCACGGTCGGCGGGCACCACAGCACATCGGCCAGGACGAACAGCTGCGACTCGGACGGTGCCTGGGTGCCGTACTCCCAGGCCTCGATCAGTTCGGGACGGACCGGCGCGCCGCACGCCGTCATGGACTGGGCGACCTGAGCCGTGCTCAGGCCCACCCGGGCCCGCGCGGATCTGGCCTCTGCGGGGGAAAAGGGAGTGCTGTACACGTACGGGACACCTCGCTGCACCCGGCGAACGAGGGGTGCCTGGGGGGAGCGGACATGGAGGAACATCCAGGAGCGGGCAGATTAACAGATGGTCGATAGGTACGAATCTCCAGTTCCCCTTGGAGTCGAAGGCGTTCAGGGGCCGCGGAGGCGGATGCGCGGGAGATGTGCGCTATCTGTCCGATTTCACGCATCAACTCGCTTACTGGGTATAGCCGAAGCCTCGCCCCTTACCGGGCGGTAGTGATCCCCTGGGCCGCCCGGACCGCGGGACGTGATCAGAGCGTTACGGATGAAGGCGGGGCGGCGCGGTCGGCGTCACAGCTGGAGGTATTACCAGGCTCCGGAGTGCGGTGCCGGACCGCCATGGCCGCGATGTGGCGCTCTGGCGCAATCCGGGCCCCATTCAGGCGTCAACCGCGGGTTGACGCTCCTCCGACTGTCAACCTAGGGTTGCCTCATGGTGGAACCGACTCAGATGAACAATCCCGTCCGCCTCGACGACCTCATCGAGGCCATCAAGAAGGTGCACGGCGACGCCCTCGACCAGCTCCAGAGCGCCGTCGTCGCCGCCGACCATCTCGGCGAAGTGGCCGACCATCTCATCGGCCACTTCGTCGACCAGGCCCGCCGCTCCGGTGCCTCGTGGACCGAGATCGGCAAGTCCATGGGCGTCACACGACAGGCCGCCCAGAAGCGGTTCGTGACGAAGGACGAGCCGGCGCCCGACACGAGCCAGGACTTCGGCAGGTTCACCCCCCGGGCCAGGAGCGTCGTCGTCGCGTCCCAGAACAAGGCCCGCGAGGGCGGTCACCCGCAGATCGGCACGGGGCATCTCGTGCTCGGCCTGCTCGACGACCCGCAGGGGCTGGCCGCACGGGTGCTCGTGGCCCAGGGCGTATCCCTGGACACGGTCAAGGAGGCCGTGGTGTTGCCGGAGCCCTCCGGTGAGCCCATGCCCGCCCTCGTGCCCTTCGACGCCCACGCGAAGAAGGCCCTTGAGCTCACCTTCCGTGAGGCGCTGCGACTGGGCCACAACTACGTAGGTACGGAGCATCTGTTGCTGGCGCTGCTGGAGGAGGAGAACGGGGAAGGCGTGCTCAGCGGGCTCGGCCTCGACAAGGCGACCACCGAGGAGCACGTGTCGGCCGCCCTGGTGGCGATCCGGGAGAAGCTCCAGGAGTAGCAGTGGCGCACCGGCCCGCCCGTACCCGACGGGCGGGCCTTCACCGCAACGACGTCGCCCGTTCTTAGGGTCACCGTGGGCCGTGCTCCTCGCCCCAGGACAATCGGGCGACGCCCACGGATGATTCCCGTTCTCGACCGCATGCGCGTCAGAGGTCCAGGACGAGGCGCGGGGTCAGGGAGCGGGAGACACAGGCGTACATCCGGCCCTTCGGGGCGCCGATGTCGTCGCGGTGCTCGGGTCGGCCGTCGAGGACGGTGAGTTCGCAGCTTCCGCAGAGGCCTTCGCGGCATCCCGACGGGAGGGGGTGCCCGGCGTGTGCCAGGGCGTCGAGCAGCGTCTTGTCGGCCGGCACCCGGACCGTACGCGCCGACCGCGCGCACACCGCCTCGAACTCCGTGTCGGGGCCGAACGTCTTGGGCGCCGGGCGGAACCGTTCCACGCGCAGCCGTTCGGCCGGGAACGCGGCCTCCGCCGCGGCCAGCATCGAGGCGGGGCCGCAGCAGTAGACCAGCGTGCCGGGAGCCATCCCCGCTGCCAGGGCCGCGAGGTCCGGCCTGCCCTGCTCCGCGGTGGCGACGATCCGGACTTGCTCTCCGTACGCGGCCCGCAGCTCGCCGGCGAACGGCATGGTCGCGGCCGAGCGCCCCACGTACACGAGGGAGGCCGGGACGCCCGACCCGGCCGCCGCGCGCAGCATCGGCAGGACGGCGGTGATCCCGATGCCGCCCGCGAGGAAGAGGTAGGCGGGCGCGGGAACGAGCGGGAAGTGGTTGCGGGGGAGGGACACCTCCAGGGTGCGGCCCCGGCGCAGGAAACGGTGGACGTATTCCGAGCCGCCCCTGCTGAGGCGCTCGTGGCGTACGGCGATGCGGTAGGACTCCCGGTCGGCCGGGTCTCCGCACAGCGAGTACTGCCGGGTGAGCCAGTTCGGCAGTGCCAGGTCGATGTGGGCTCCGGGCTCCCAGGGTGCGAGCGGCCCTGTGGTGCCGCGCAGGCGGAGGGTGACGGTGTCTTCGGCGATGGGTTCGATGCGGTCGACGACGGTTTGCTGCATGGATAGTCCTAGGGGAAGTCCTGGGGCAGGCCCGGTCGTTGCGGTCAGTAGAGCTTGCGGTAGACCTCTTCGAGGGCGGCGTCGATGTCGGCCGGGGCGGTGTCGAGGCCGAACTGGGCCGCGGTCACCTCGCCGGGCGACGGGATCTCGTCGGCGAGGGCCTGGCTGGCGGGGTCCCACAGCCGGGAGCGGAGGAGCGCGCGCCCGCAGTGGAAGTACGCCTCGGCGACGTCCACCACGAGCGCGAGCTCCGGCTCGCGCGCCTCGGTCCGCATCCGGGCGAGCACGTCGGGCTCGTCGGTGGGGTAGGCGCGGCCGTTGACGCGAAGAATCTCGGGCAGCCCGGGGATCAGGAAGGCCAGCCCTATCCCGTCGTTCTCGGCGAGGTTGCGGAAGGAGTCGGCGAGCTTGTTGCCGGGCCGGTCGGGGATGGCGAGCGTGTGCGCGTCCAGGACTTTCACGAACCCCGGATAGTCGCCACGGGGCGAGCAGTCGGCGCGGCCCGCCGCGTCCGCCGTGGCCATCGTCAGGAAGGGGGAGTGGGCGATGAAGCGGTGGAAGTGCTCGTCTATACAGCCGAGGATCTTGGCTCTGATCCTCTCCTCGGGTTCGCCGAGCCGGGCACGGACATCGGCGGGCGAGACCCGCCGGGGGCGTGTGCTGGTCTGCGTCACGCGGGGGCTCCTTCCGGAGGGGGAGGACGGGCAGGCGACCGTGCAGAAGAGTGCGACGTCCGCTCCGCCGCAGGTCATGGCACTATTGTGAGCAATTAGTCAGGTCTCGCGCTACTCGCATTCGCCGCGCTGTCAAGGAGGTGCCATGGCGTCGGGACGAGGTGGACTCCAGCCACGTAAACAGCCCCGTCAGGCCCGGGCCGAGCTCACCCGGCAGCGGATTCTCGCGGCCGCTGCTCACGTTTTCGCGGAGTACGGCCATGCCGCCGGGACCACCAACCGGATCGCCGAGCGGGCACAGATCTCCATCGGCTCGCTGTACCAGTACTACCCGAACAAGGACGCGATCCTGGTGGAGCTGCTGACCCGGCACCTGGACGCGGGAATGGCCGCCACCGCGCGCCAACAGGACGAGGGGACGCCCCGCCTCCTCGAAGAAGTCGTCCGTGGTTATGTGCGCCTCTCGATCGACAACCACCTGGACGACCCGCAGCTCCTCCGCGTCATGATCGAACAGGCGCCCCGTTCCCCGGAGTTGCTGGAGAAGGTGTCCCGGTACCACCAGGCGCGGACCGCCTATGTCCGCGAGCTGATCGAGGACCATCCGGAGAGCCGGGTCGACGATGTGTATGTCGCCGCCCGGCTCGTCGTCTCCACGGTCGAACTGCTCGTCCACCAACTCATTGCCGCGCCCGACCCTCTTGAGCCCGCCCGCCTGGAGAACGAGCTCGTCGCCATGGTCACCCGCTATCTCACGGGCGGCCCGCACGGGCAGGGAAGCGTAGCCCCGTAGCCAGGCGCCAAGTCAGGGTGTGGGCGCGATGAGTTGTCGGCAGATCAGCTCGTGGGCGAGCTGCGCCGTCGCCAACAGGTTCTCGCGGGTCGCGCCGAGGTTGGCTTGCACGGACATGCCGTGCACGACGGACTGGACGAGTCCGGTCAGGGCCGCTGCGTCGGTCCCGGCGACGAGTTCCCCGTCCTGGACCGCTCGCTCGATGCGTGCGAGGAGGGCCCGTTCGTTCCAGCCCTGCAGTTCGGCGTAGTGGGCGCTGGTGTCGAGCGTGCTCGTGCTGTCGGTCATCGCGGCACTGCTGAGAAGGCAGCCCGGATGTACGTCACGTGGCCGGGTGAACTCGTCGACCGAGTCGATGAGGAGGTGGTCGATGACGGTCCGGAGACCCTTCTCGGCGACGGCCCGCCGGTAGATCTCCCGGTAGCGCTCGGCGTAGGTCCGCACCGCTTCCTCGAACAGCCCGGCCTTGCTGCCGAAGGCGGCGTAGAGGCTGGAGGTCGAGAGTCCGAGGGCCGCGGTGAGGTCGCGGGTCGACGTCCCGGAGTAGCCGCGTCGCCAGAAGAGGCGGGCGGCGTCGAGGATCGCGCGGTCGCGGTCGAAGGCTCGTGGTCGGCCACGGGTTTGTCGGGACACCGTTGCATTGTAGAGCGTTTGCTCCATAATCAATTTATGGAGCAAACGATTCAGAAGAAGGTGCCCGTCGGCGGGGGCAGTTGGGTCACGGTCGATGTGTACGGGGAGCCGGAGGCTCCGGGCCTCGTCGTCGTCCCGGGCGCGATGAGCGACGCGCACGCGTGGCGTCACGTCGCGGCCGCCGTCGACGCCTGGCCGTCGGTGGCGGTCGTCAACCGCCGGGGCCGTACCCCGTCGGGGCCGTTGACCGGCGCCTACTCGCTGCGAACGGAAGTCGAGGATCTCGGCCTGATCCTCGACGAATGCGCCAGTACGCAGGCACTGTTCGGCTGGAGCTACGGCGGCTTGATCGCGTTGCTTGCCGCCAATGACCGCGCACTGCGCCAGGTGATCGCCTACGAGCCGGTGATGCGGCCGTTCGGCAGTCACGTGCTGCCGGATCTGAAGGCCGCCGAAGACAGGGCGGACTGGGCGGCCACCGTCGAGATCGTGAACCGGCGGATCGCCGGCCTCGACGCGGCGCAGGCCGAAACCCTGCGGGCCGACCGTCGAGCATGGGCGGCCCTGCAGCTTTTGAGCAGGCCGGCGCACGCCGAGCTCGCCGCGCTCAACGCGGCGCCGCCACCGGACGAGATGGCACGCCGGGCGGACCGTGTCGACCTGATCGTCGGCCAGTGCAACCACGGAACGGCCCCCTACGGAACGTCGTTCGACGACGTCCGGCAGCGCGTCACCCGTGCCGAGGTCCATGTGCTTCCCGGGCAGGGGCACATGGCCCACCTCCAGGCGCCGACCGAGCTCGGCCGCCTGATCAACGGCCTCGCCACGGTCCGATGACAGAGACGGCGAACATGTCGTGGCAGCGGACCGGGGTAACGGAGCGGGGTAACGGACCGGTGTGACACCTGAGCCCCCCGCCGCCATGGCGCGCTGTGCGCCGCCTCAGAACGCGGAGTGGGTGAACCAGCGCGCCAGCAGTTCCTCGTCGCCCGTCTTCTCGACGGAGTCCCCGTCGCGGGCCGGGCGCCCGTAGACGAGGAGCAGCAGGTCCGCGGCGGCGCCCTGCACGACGGCGTCGGCCGGCCCGGCTGCCGCGTCCCCGGCGCCGGGCTCCACCCCGAAGCCGTCGGGCCGCAGGCGGACCAGCCAGTCGCCGGCCGTGTCCGTGCAGCGGAAGCGCAGGGTCTCACCGTTGCCGCGAAGGTGCGCGACGCCGGGGGCGAAGGAGGTCGCGAACGGCAGATTGACCAGGAACTCGTCCACGCCGTCGGCCGCGAGGACGCGGTCGATCTCCGTGCGGGCACCCACGGCGCGTTCCGCGTCGGTGCGGTGCACCAGGGTCTCGAACAGCATCCGCCGCATCCAGAACCGGGCATGGTGATCGGCACCCCAGGCCCACATGGGGGCATCCGGGTCCGTCTCGGCGAACGCGTCGGCGGCCTTCTCCGCAGCCGCCGTCAGCCAGTCGGCCCAGCCGGTGTCGTCCGCGGGCAGCTCCAGCTCCACGTCGCGGCTGCGCGGCGGCTCCTGGATGCGCTGACGCAGCAGGAGGGAGAACCACCGCTGCACACTCCCGGTGTGCCGGACCAGGTCGAGGAGCGTCCAGTCGGGGCAGCCGGGGACCGGCAGCGACAGCTCGGCGCCGTCCAGTGCCGCCACGAGCCTCGCGGTCTCCGCCGCGACGGCGGCGCGGTGTACGGCAGGGGTGACGGCGTCCCGGCCCGAGGTGTCCGACGTGTTCATGGGCGCTGGTTCCGCTCTCCTCGGCCCGGCGACCTGACCGGCCGGGCATCTGCGGGCAGCCTGTCACAGCCGGTCGGGGGAGCCGGGCGCGGGTGGCCGTGGCCGCCCTCCGGGCCGAGGGGCTCCCTTCTCCGGGCCGCGGAACCGGAGGCGGTCCGCCCTCGTGCTTCAGCCGACGTGGACCCGCGGGCGCAGGGCCGGGTCGGGCTCGGCGCGGCGCAGGACCTCGCGGGCGACCGGGGCGACCTCGCCGTCACCGAAGACCAGGAACCGCAGCAGATGGCTGAACGGATGGCCCTCGGTCCAGTTGAAGTAGGCGTGCGGAACCTGGCCGGTGTGTTCGCGCAGCTGCATCAGCACGGCGGCGATGGTGTTCGCCACGCCGGCGCCCTCCACCCGCAGGATCTGCGCCCCGTACCGCTCCTCGCCCCGGACGTGCAGATCCGCGGTGAAGTCCGAGGAGTCCCTGACGGTCACTTCGAGGAACAGCACCGGCCGGCCGTCGGGTATGTGGGTCTCCTCGCGCTGGCTGTACTCCTTCTCCCGGTACTCCGCCGCATCCCGCTCGTCGGGCTCGTTGGCGATGACCCGCAGCGGTCCGGCCGCCATCGCGGCGCCGATCAGCCGCTCCGCCGTCTCGTCGAAGTCGACGTGTACGGCGCGCAGTTCGAAGGCGCGGTGGACACGCGAGGCGAACGAGGTCAGCAGGATGCCGAGGATGAACAGCAGCGCGATCTTGAGGCCGTCCGGCCGCTCGATGACGTTGGTGACCAGGGTGTAGCCGAAGACGAGCGTGATCGCGCCGAAGCCGAGGGTGGCCGCCCGCAGCCGCCGGTGGCGGGCGGCGACGGTGGAGGCGAAGGACGCCGAGAGCATCAGCACCAGCACACCGGTCGCATACGCACCGCTCTGCTCGTCGACGCTGGCGTTGAAGAAGAAGGTGATGCCGAAGGCGGTGGCCAGGAAGATCAGCACCAGCGGACGCACCGCACGGGCCCACTCCGGAGCCATGCCGTAACGCGGCAGATAGCGCGGTACGAGGTTGAGCAGCCCCGCCATCGCCGAGGCCCCGGCGAACCAGAGGATGGCGATGGTGGAGAGGTCGTAGACGGTGCCGAAGGCCTCACCCAGGTACTGGTGCGCGAGGTAGGCGAGCGCACGCCCGTTGGCCGACCCGCCGGTCTCGAACTCCTTCTGCGGGATGAGCAGCGTCGTGGCCAGGCTCGACAGCAGCAGGAAGCCGCTCATCACCAGCGCCGCGGTGGTCAGCAGCCGGCGGGTGCCCCGGATCCGGCCGGCCGGGCGCGCGTCGGTGTCGGTGGCGGCGCCCCGTACCTGCGGCATCACCGCCACGCCCGTCTCGAAGCCGGACATGCCCAGCGCCAGCTTGGGGAAGACCAGCAGCGCCACACCGACGATCGCCACCGGCGAGGAGTGCTGGGCGGTCATCGCGTCCCACCAGTTGCCGACCACCACCGGGTGCGACACCACATGGCCGGCCGCGGTGGCCAGGACCACGATGTTCAGCACCAGATAGGTCCCGACCAGGCCGACGGCGATGCCGATCGCCTCACGGAAGCCCTTGAGGAACACCGCTCCCAGGGCGGCCAGCAGCACCAGGGTGATCCACAGGTTCGCGCCGTGCAGCAGGGGAGGGGTGAACGGGTTCTCCACGACATGCGCCGAGGCGTCGGCGGCCGACAGCGTCATGGTGATGATGAAGTCCGTGGCGGCGAACCCCAGCAGCACCAGGACCAGCAGCTTCCCCGCCCACCACGGCAGCAGGCGCTCCAGCATGGCGATCGAGCCCTCACCGTTCGGGCTCTCCTTGGCGACCCTGCGGTACACGGGCAGCGCGCCGAGCAGCGTCAGCGCGATCAGCACGAGCGTGGCGAACGGCGAGAGCAGCCCGGCGGCCAGCGCGGCGATGCCCGGCTGGTAGCCCAGCGTGGAGAAGTAGTCGACGCCGGTGAGGCACATGACGCGCCACCAGGAGTGGCCCTTGTGCTCGGCCGGCGGGGTGCCGTGCGGCCCGGGGTGGCGGGCGGCCTGGCTGCTCAGCCCGTCCAGGAGCCAGGCGCGCCACCGTCGGGAGGCGGTGGTGGGGGACGGCGTGGGATCCGCCTGGACAGTGGTCATGCGGGGAGTTCCTGCCGATCATCGGTCGTCGGTTCGGTCAACGAGGAGCGAGTATGCATCACCACCTCGGTGGCGCCTCGCCCCACCCCGCGCGGGACGACATCGGCGGTCCACGCCGGCCGTCAAGAACGTGTCAGAAAGCGCCCGCCGCCCGTACGGAGGGCGTCAAGGACTGCGTCTCCCAGCTCCCGCACCGCCCCCGGAGCCGCAGGCTGGCGGCAAGGGTCCTCCGCGGCCCCACCGGACCGTCCGGTCCGCCGCAGGGACCGCAGCAGGAGGTGTTCCCCGTGGCCACCCTTCACCGCCCGGCGCCCTCACACCACACGTACCTCCCCTACGCCCCCCACCTCCCGCGCGCCCCGCGCCTCCCGCGAGTGACGCTGCCCCGTACGCGTCCGGGCCGTCGGACGCCGCCCGGCCCCGCCCTCGCCCGTGACCTCGCACTGCCGCTCGGCGCCGTGGCAGCGGCGCTGCTGGTGGCCGCCCTGATGCTGACCGGTGAGAGCGCGCATGCCGCGGTCGCGCTCGCGGTCTTCGCCCTGCTGACGTCTGCGGTGTCCGTGCCGGCGCGGCCGGCGGTGGTGCCGGTCGTGGCTCTGGTGTCCTGGCTGTTCTACGACGGCTTCGTGCTCCACCAGCGCTCCGAACTGGCCTTTCAGCCGCAGGACCGGACGGGCCTGCTGGTCCTCCTCCTCGCCGGGATCACGGGCGCGGGCTGCGCCGCCGCGGTCCGGGCGGTCCGCCGGCACCTGGCCCGCTGACCGGTGCCTTTTACGGCCGGTACGAGGCCCTTGCGGCGCTCAGTACCGGCACCGTCCCCGGTGGCGCCGTCGGCAGTGCACCGAGTGCCGGTACCGGGCCGCCGCGGCCCTCCGCCGCCGTCCGGCCGCGCCCAGGAATCCGAGCCCGATGCCCAGCATCCAGGTGTCCTTGGCCATCGGGATGCCGTCCTGGGTCGGCCGCAGACTTCCCTCCTGCCGCATCCCCGGGACGCGCAGATACAGCCCGAACAGCCCGCCGGAGAACCCGGTCAGCGCCAGGCCGGCCAGCCGGGTCGGGACGAACGGCGCCAGCAGCGCACCGCCGACCGCGAGTTCCGAGCATGCCAGCAGCCGGGTGAACCGCTCGGCGGGAATCCTGTCCAGGAACGGATATGCGACACAGGCCATGCCGTGCACGGCCTCCGCGGTGGCCTGGTCGGCCCGCAGCTTCGTCAGCCCGGAATTGAGGATGAACGCGCCGGTTGCCAGACGAGGAGCCAGATCACGTGCTTCGGGCAGCTGCACCACGGGGAGCCTCCACGATCAGTTCTTCGGCCCCTTCACCGAGCTTAGCCAGGGGGCAACGGGGGTGCATCCGACGTGCTGCCGGTGCGTCGCCCCGTCACGCCGCCGGTACCTCGCCCCGTCACAGCGCAGGTACGTCGTCCCGTCACAGCGCAGGTACGTCGTCCCACTGGTCGAGGATGTCGTCGGCCGCGTCCGGGCCGGGTTCCGGGCGCCCGCCGTCGAGGGCCTGCTCGGTCCAGATGACCTTGCCGTTCGCGGTGTAACGGGTGCCCCAGCGCTGGGCGAACTGGGCGACGAGGAAGAGGCCGCGGCCGCCCTCGTCCGTGGTGGCCGCCCGGCGCAGATGCGGGGAGGCGCTGGTGCCGTCGGAGACCTCGCAGATCAGCGCGCGGTCGTACAGCAGCCGGACCCGGATCGGCTGGGCCCCGTAGCGGATGGCGTTGGTGATCAGCTCGCTGAGGATCAGCTCGGTGGTGAACGCGAGCACCTCCAGTCCCCAGGACTCCAGCGTGGCCAGGCATGCCGCGCGGATGCGGGCGACGGCAGCGGGGTCGGAGGGCACCTCCCATTCGGCGACCCGGCCGGGGTCCAGCAACTGGGTACGGGCCACCAACAGGGCGATGTCGTCACTGGGGTGTTCGGGCAGCAGCGTGTCGAGGACCGCCGTGCAGATCTGCTCCGGAGCCCGGTCCGCCGCGGTGGTCAGTGCCGAACGCAGCAGTTCCAGGCCCCTGCCGAGATCGCGGTCGTGGCCCTCGATCAGCCCGTCCGTGTACAGCACCAGCCGGGAGCCCTCGCTCAGGGTGAGTTCCGTGGTCTCCACCGGCTCGCTGCCGCCCAGGCCCAGCGGCGGCGAGACGGGCACCTCGGGGAAGGACACGGTGCCGTCGGGGGCGATCACGGCCGGACCCGGGTGGCCCGCCCGGGCCAGGGTGGCCCGGCCGCCGACCGGGTCGTAGATGGCGTACAGGCAGGTCGCGCCGGTGATGCCGGTGCGCCCCATGTGGGTCGGTGCCCCCTCGCCGTCGCCGTCCGTGCCGCCCGGCCAGGTCCCCTCGCCCTCGCCCTCCGCGCCGGTTCCGGCGTCCGCGGCCCCCGCCTCGTCCGTATCGATATGGGTGACGAGTTCGTCCAGATGGTTGAGCAGTTCGTCGGGCGGCAGGTCCAGGGCGGAGAAGTTGTGGACCGCGGTGCGCAGCCGGCCCATGGTGGCGGCGGCGTGCAGACCGTGTCCGACGACGTCGCCGACCACCAGCGCGACCCGGGCACCGGGCAGCGAGATGACGTCGAACCAGTCGCCGCCGACCCCGGCGTGCGCGGGGAGATAGCGGTGGGCCACCTCCAGCGCGGACTGTTCGGGCAGGGTCTGCGGCAGCAGACTGCGCTGCAGGGTGACGGCCGTGGTGTGCTCACGGGTGTAGCGGCGGGCGTTGTCGATCGCGACCGCGGCGCGCGCGGCCAACTCCTCCGCGAAGGCCAGATCCTCCTCCTCGAAGCCGCCGGGGTCCCCGGCCCGCCAGAAGTTGGCCAGCCCCAGCACCACGCCCCGGGCCTGCAGCGGTACGGCGATCAGCGATCGGATACCGGCGTCCAGCACCCGCTGAGTGCCCTCGGGGTCAGGTCGGCGCCACGCCTCCGACCTGCGCAGATCGTCCACCAGGACCGGACGGCCGCTCTCCAGTGCCGTCGCCATCGGCGTGCCCGGCGCAAACCTGAGCACCTCGCCCGTCCGGTAGGTCGCCGCGGCGTCGGGGATCCCGCTGACCGCCATCCGCCGCAGACCGGTGCCCGCCCCCGCCGCCGGTTCATCGCCCCGCAGCACCGGCTCCAGCAGCTCGACGGTGGCCACATCGGCGAACCGGGGGACCGCGACCTCGGCCAGTTCCTCCGCGGTACGCCCCACCTCCAGCGTGGTGCCGATCCGCAGCCCGGCGTCGTAGATCAGCTTCAGCCGCTCCTGGGCCACACCCGCCCGCCCGGCCAGTACCCGCAGGTCGGTGGTGTCCCGCAGCGTCACCACGGTCCCGGCGGGCCCGCCGTAGGGAGCGGTCGGCCGCACGTTCACCGCGATCAGCCGGTCGCCCGCCGGCAGCACCGTGTCGGTCGCCTTCCGCCCCGAGGCCAACAGCGCGCTCAGCCGCGGCTCCAGCCCCAGGTCCGCGAGCGGGCGCCGCTCCGCGTCCGGGGGCAGGGCGAGCAGCCGCCGGGCCTCGTCGTTGGCGAGCAGCAGCCGCCCGTCGCTGCCGATGATCAGTACGCCCTCCCGTACGGCGTGCAGCACCGCGTCGTGGTGCTCGTACATCCGCCGCAGCTCGGCGGGCTGCAGCCCGTGCGTCTGCCGCCGCAGCCGACGGCTCACCCACGCCGTCCCGCCGGTGACCACCAGCAGTCCCGCGGCGGCGGCGCCGAGCACCAGGGGCAGCTGGTGCACCACCCGCTCGCCGGCCTGCTGGACGCGGATCCCGGCGGACACGAACCCGGCAGCCGAGCCGTTCCGGTCGAGGACCGGGACCGTCGTGTTCACCGCGGGACCGACGGCCGAGGTGAAGGTGGAGGTGTGGGGCTTGTCGCGGAACGACGGCTGGTAGGCGCCGCCGACGACATGCTTGCCGATCAGACGGGTGTCGGGGTGGGTCCAGCGGATTCCCGTGGGGCTGAACGCGACGATGTAGTCGACACCGGAGGCCTTGCGCGCCGCCTCCGCCCGGGGCTGCAGCAGCGCGGTGGAGTCGCGGGATTTCATGGCGCCGAGGGTGCCGGGCGCATGGGCGAAGGCGGCGGCCCCGACCAGGGAACGCTGACGGGCCTCCTGCATGCTCGCGCCCTCCGCCTGGAGGACGAGAGCCACGACGGCCGCGACCACCAGCAGCACCGCGAGGGCGAGCTGCAGCACGAACACCTGGCCCGCAACGCTGGGGACCTGCAGCAGCGAGCGGAGGTGTGGTCCCGGGGAGCGTGATGACGTCGGGGAATCGTCACCTTCTCGCCCGAAAAATTCCGTCATGACCCATGTTTAGCATTGTGCTCCGTCCCGGGGCGCTCGGCTGTGTCGGGCCCGGGTGCCGAGGGGCGGCCCGCCCGCACGCCGACGAGTCATGCCCGGCCGCCTCCTTCGTGCCGCCGGCTCCAGCCGGGCGTACGGGCCCGGCACCTTCCTCGTCGCTGTCCCTGCCGCCCCGGCACGGCCCTCCGCTGCCGGGTGCCCGGGCCGTATTACCTGCGCCGCCCTCCGACGGCCTGTGAAAGGGTGAACTGCATGGGGACAACACCGGACGGGCGGCTCATCCCGCCCCCGCAAGCCGACGAACGCGCCATGCTGGAAAGCTGGTTGGACTTTCACCGTGACACCCTCGCGCTCAAGTGCGCTGGGCTGGACGACGGTCAGCTCCGCCTGGCCTCGGTGACACCCTCGTCCATGTCGCTACTGGGTCTCGTCCAGCACATGGCCGTGGTCGAACGCAACTGGTTCCAGCGGGTGTTCGCCGGTCAGGACATGCCGCCGCTGAGCGAGGCGGGGGACGCGGACGGGTTCACGCTCGCACCGGACCGGGGGGTCGACGAGGTGCTGGCCCTTTGGCGCGCGGAAGTCGCACGGAGCCGCGAGGTGACCGCGGACGCTTCGCTGGACGACACCGGCAAGCTCTCGGGACGGGAGGCCGAATACCTCGGCGGGCAGGTCTCGCTGCGCTGGATCCTCGTCCACATGATCGAGGAATACGCCCGCCACAACGGCCATGCGGACCTGCTCAGGGAGAGCATCGACGGCACCACGGGGGCATGAGACCCGACCGCCTCTCATGACGCCGGTGCCTCTTATCGCGCTTATTGCATATCCTTTGCAGTTACGCCCCAGGCCGTTCCGGAGGTCCTGCGGGAGTTGGTTCCGCTGGTGTGTGCGCTCTTTCGCCGTCGTCGGTAGTCGCAACCGCCGAAACGGTGGCCGCCGCCTGTCTGGCCGTCGGTCCCGCCGTACACGAGCGGCGGACCCGCATTTCTGGCTTTGTAGCACGATTCGTCAGTGCGCATTCAACTATTTGCGGTGATCTGTCATGGCGTGCATCTCGGATCCCCCTCCGGCGGAGGTGCCACGCAAGCTGCTCTAGGTCAACATTGCCGCGCTGCGGCGTTTCCCCCGACTGAACTGTCCATCCACAGCAGGGCTGTGGTTGTCGAGGGAGGCAACAGTCATGAAGACCAGCAAACTCATGCGGGCGACCGTGGTGACCGGGATGACGCTGGCAGCGATCGGCTCCATGCCGCTTGCCCACGCCGAAGCCTCCACGGGAACGGCCAAGAAGTCGGTCATGGTGAGCTGCCCCGATGACGGGCCAGCCGCAACTACACCTGCTCATCGCTGAGCAGCGGTGAGCTGTACCACCGGAAGTACACCAACAACAGAGCGTCCACCTGGTACAAGAAGACCGGCGGCTCCGGCATCACGGCCCGCGTCGGTTTCAACCGAGCGGGATCGACTTCCTGGAGCGGCTGGTTCAGTCAGTCCAGCGGGACGACCAAGACAGGTAGCTGGAGCGGCGTTTCCTACTGCTCAAGCACCGTGGGTCTTCTCCAGGTGCGAGGCCAGCAGACGTTCCAGACGCCCCTGGCCGACTGCAGCTGACCGTCTGTCCGTGCCCGGCCGCCGCGGGGCAGGGCGGGCACGGACCACCTTCTGTCAGCTCTCCAGGGTTAGGACACTGCGTTCGTGTTCTCCGCGATATTCAAAGACCAGACCGGCTTCATCGTCACAGCGGCGTTAGCCGTCGTACTTGTCGCCGCCCTGTGCTTCTGGCTCGCACACCGGGCCGGCAGACGGCCGTGGTCCCACGCCGCGCTCGGTGCGGCCGTTACGGCGGGAGTCGCTCTCACCCTGTTCCTGCCGAGCGGGGCGGCCGCAGCCGAAGCCAGCCGTGTCTGCGTGATCAACCGCAACTACGCTGAGCCGTTCGCCACCCAGCAAGGACTGCTCAACCTCTTGCTCTTCGCGCCCATCGGCTTCTTCGGACTGATGGCTCTGCGCACGCTTTTGCCGGTCATCGCGGGCAGCATCCTGCTCTCCTTGTGCACCGAGCTCCTGCAAACCCTGGTCCCCGGCGTCAGCCGAGGGTGCGACAGCAGCGACTTGCAAATGAACGCCCTGGGCGCTCTCGCCGGCACCGCAATCGCCTGGGGTGCCTTGCGGCTGGCCAAACGCCCCGCCATCCCGCCCCGCCGCCACGCCCGGGCCACCGCCATCACCTCCGCCACCATCCTCGTCGCAGCAGGCATTGCCGCAGCCACCTGGATCACCCCAGTCGCCGTCGACGCCACCAGCCTCCAATTCACCGGAGACAAGGAAAAGGCAGCAGCTCACCGAGCCATCCGCCAAGCCTTCGGCGACCGCTACAAGATCAGCAACGTACAGCTGCAAGCAGGCGTCGACGACAGTCCCGACACCCTGCTCATCGCCCTCAACGAGGGCTTCGCCGAGCTCACCTGGCCAGACGGCGCACAACTCAACGTCAGCCTCGAAAGCTCCAGCAAGACCACCCCGTCCAGCTACCCCATCCCAGGCGTCACCCGAAAGCCCGGCAGCGAGAAGGACGCACTCCCCATCGCACGCCGCTATGCCCAAGAGCACTACCCACGCGAGCTGCGCGGCTCCGAGCCACACGTATACCCCGTAGGGGACCGGGCCGAGCTTGGCTGGATCATCAGCTGGCGGCGGCGCAACAGTGACGGCGTCTTGATGCCCATGCGTCTGGACGTTCAGGTCAACACCGCCGGCAGGGTTTCTCAACTCCTGGTCCGTACTGAGGAAGACCCTCATGACCTGCCGGCGCTGACCGTCGACAAGAAGACGGCCCAGCGCACGGCGCTCAAGGCCCTGCAACAGCCCAAGGGCCACAAAGTGCGCATCGCCGACAGCGAACTGCTGGCCGTCCAGCGCGCCGGAAGATGGCGCGCTCAATGGCTGACCGGCTTTGAGACCGACGACAAAAGCGCGGTGCTCGAGCCCGTCTACGTCGATGCGAACACCGGGAAGGTCGACCCCCGCGCGAGCAGGAAAGAAAAGATCGAAAACCCGCAAGAAGACGGCGACGGCCAAGTCGACACGACGCAGAACTGAGCCACTTCCGCCTCCGAACCAGCCACACCTCTTTCTCCAACAGCACGCGAAACATTCCGGGGCACACCCTGCCCTCCTGAGGGTCCCGAGGGAACAAGGGACGGCGCAGGCGGTCGCCTTGTCGTCGGTCAAGGGCGGCCCGGGACGCCGGGACGGTGCGGGCCTTGGACCGGCAGGCTTGGACATGACCGTGCCACCCGTCGGATACCTCGTACGGCGTCTCATGCCGGCCGCAGGACGACGGCGAACTGCGGGAGCGCGACGAGCAGCAGAACGGTCCCCGTTTCGATCCAGCGGTATTTGGCGCGAATGATCTCGCTGGTCCTGGCCAGAGAGGCCATCAAGGGGCCGGTCGGATCCTGCCCGACCCGTTCGAAGGCACGACTCAGCCGTGCGTCGGCCAGTTCCGGTGTGATGTGCTCGAAGTAGCCGGGAACGGCCGGGCCCTGGCGGCGCCCTCCGCGGCGGCGCGGGACGGTGGCGCACACAAAGCAGACGATGGCCAGCAGCGCGGTGATGACGGCGGTCCACCACAGCAGGTGCACACTCCCGTCGTGGGGGGCCTGTCCGGCCGTGGCGCTCCTGGTCACCGAGATGAAGACGCCGAGGACAGCTCCTGTGAAGGCCAGGAGCACGGCGGCCTTGGTGTCCGCCCGTGTGAGTTCCACCCCGTTGGCGGCCAAGAAGCGCTCCATCGCCGCCACGGCCTGCGGGGCGGGCCCAGGCGGAGAACCGGCAGTCAGCTGACGGCGGCGCGCTGTCGCGTGCAGGAGCCGATGGCGAGGGGGCGGAGACGGGCGCGGGAACCTGGAAGCGACGCTCCGCCGAGCTTCCCGTGCCGGCCTCCGCTCCGCGGCCGCCCCCCTCACACCGGCTGCCCGTGTGCCGTGCCTCGCGCCCAGCCATTGGCGTGAGAGCGGACACTTCGCTCCTCCGTCCCCGGGCGCTGTTGACCGGGCACCTGCCGCCCCAGCGCGACGAGCCGGTCGCGCAACATCTCGGAGAGTTCCTGCCGCTCCTGCTCCGTCAGCTTGCCCAGCAGGCCGGCCACCTCGTCCTGCCAGTGGGTCTCCCCGCGGATCAGGCTGGAGTGGTTCACGGTCCAGTCGAGCACCTGGCTGACCTGATCCGGGTGCCGGACCAGCCAGAGCGCCGCGAGTGCCACCGGACCGTCCTGCACGGCCCGGGTGCAGAACGCGTACTCCTCGCGGCTCTTGTCGGTCCAGGAATAGGGCAGGCCGGCATCACCGGGCTCTCCCAGGCGCAGTTCGCCGTCGTCCTCCCGCGCGGCGATGTCCGTGGCGCGGTAGGCCAGGCCGCAGTCCGGCACTTCGTGCGGCGCGGAAAGATCCTGCATCATCTCGGGCGCGCCGAGTCCGCTTCGGTCGGTGCCGTACTCCTCCTTGAGGTGCCGTAGCCGCCGGTCGAGGTCCTTGCGCACGGCGAGCCAGCCGTGCGTGGTGCGTGACCGCACGACCTGGACCGGATCGTGAACCCACCACAGCACTTGTACGTCCACCGACTCGGTCCCGTAGTGAGTCGGCAGCGCGACGGCCCGTGTTGCCGGATGTTCGTCGAGCCGGACGAGGAACGCGCTGTCGTACCCGCGCAGCCTCGTGCGGAAGGGGCCCACGCCCTTTGCCGCCCCGACGGTCTCGAAGTCCGCTGATCCGGGCGGCGGGATGTGCCGGTGCCGGGCCCCGGCCAGGTGGTAGTACCCGACCCGGTCCCGCAGCACCAGGGCGCGGTCCCGCCGGCCCGACCAGCGCTGTCGCAGGATCTCCCGCCAAGGGGCGTGCGAGGCAGGGCTGTAGACGGGCGTGTCACTGTCGGTGTGCATCAGGTCCTCCGAGCACGGATGTGGGGCCGGACCGCGGTGGCTCGCCCTTGCGCCAGGCATTCAGTGCGTGGCGTGCGAGGTCGCGTCCGGCGAGTTCGGGTGTGTCGTCCCGGTCCATGTCGACGAAGAGACGCAGGACACCATGGCGCATCTCCTGAGCCAGTGCGGTGAGCAGTGTCTCCACGGCCGTACGCGGCTGTTCGTCCCAGGCGGCCATGCGGCACCAGCTGATCAGGGAGTCGCGCGTGGCATCGAACAGGTCGTCGTCGTTGAGCGCCTGGCGGACGAGAGCGACGACCTTTTCAGCGCATTCGCCTGCGGAGAGCAGCTGTTCCTGGAACCAGGAGGGTTCCCACAGCAGGTGTGGGAAGACCCAGAGCGACAGGTCCGCTTCAGGCCCTTCGCCATCGGCCCATCCGGCGAGGTGGCGGAAGACCGTCGGCTGGCTTCCCGCTGCGAAGAGTTCGCAGACGGCACGGCGGACGGCCGCGGCGACGACGTACTCGTCACCCTCACGTCCCCGGTACGTACGCCGCAGCAGCCGCATCGCCACATTCGGCCGGGAAGCCCCGAACTGCGTCCCGCAGGCATACGCGACCGTGGAACGGCGCCGCCAATTGGTGCGACTGCTCCACTCGGTGAGGTGGTGCTTGACCTCGCTCGCCAGAATCGGGTCCTCTGCCGCCATACCCAGTGCGTACGCGGCGATCGTGCGGCTGGTCGCATGCTCGGAGTCGGCCAGCCTGCGGATGTGCAGCAGGGCCCGGCGACCGCCGCCCCAGCCGGCGGCCATGCCCATGACCCGGCCCACTGGCTCGGCCAAATCGCGCTGGTTTCCCGGGATGTTGTCCATCCAGTCCGTCAGCAGTCCCGGCAACTGGCCGTATTGCCGCCACACATGGCGCAGCACGGTTTCCCCCTGCCGGTGCCGGGTGAACCGCACCGGCTCCACCGCGTAGGTGTAGCCGGAGCCCGTCCGGAGCTCCTTGGGCGCACACCGCGCGCGCACCATCGGCAACAGGTCGTCCAATGACCGCCGGAAGACGAACTGCGGGTTGGGCCGCGGACCGTCCCGGCGAGCTGACGGGACGGGACCGCCGTCGATGTCACCGCGCTCCGGGAGCACTGCGTCCAGACGCCCGTTCGCCAGGACGAGGAGCCGTTCCGCCTGCTCCCGGACGATCCGGTGGTCCAGCCCCTCGAAGACACAGGTCGCCAGGAGGAAGGCGAGTCCGTCGGGGTCGTTGCGGAGTTTCTTGATCAGCTCTGGCGCCTCCTCCTCCGCGAGGAAACTCAGACGGTCACGCAGGCCGGTGATGTCCGGTCCGGTATCGCCCGCTCCGCTCACCGCGGCGACCAGCTCGGCGACCTGCGCCGGAACCAGTTCGGGAGTCAGCAACTCGTCCAGCAGACCGGACTCCAGCCGCGCAAGCAGCCGGTCACGCTCTGCGGGACTCGGTACGGCGGCCTCGAAACGAGCGTGGAAGACGGCGCGGGGCGACGGGGGCTCGCACCGCACAGGGGAGACACGGAGGTCACGCGACAGGCCGCGCACAAGCTCCGGATCGTCGGGCAGCACGATCACCATGCGTGCGCCGGCATCGCTCAACAGACGGCGCAGGTTGGCGATCACCGCGGGCCCAAGGGGGTGCTTGGGCAGCAGTCCGTACACGAGATACCCGCGGGCCCCGGCATGGGTGGGGCGCCAGGAAGACAGATCCACGTCGCTGTCGAGGGCTCGCAGGTCCAAGCTGCCCCCGGTGTGACGGCACAGCAGGTTCAATGCCGCGGTGCGGCGCCCGGTACCGGGCTCTCCGACGACGAACAGCACACCGGTGTCGAGTTCGGCCAGCGCGGCGGGAAACCAGTCGGGTTCCGCGAATCCCGCCCGGGCGTCCAGGATCTCCAGGGCGGAGAGGGGGCCCTCGTGCGCCTCCACCGGCCGACCGCCGGGGCCGGCCGCCCCACCGGTGTTCTCCACGCGCTGATCGCCGTGCACGGAACCGGCGTTGATGTTTCCGCCGGGCGCGTAGATGAGATAACGCCGTCCCCTGGACAGCCGGTGGGCCGGGCCGGCGAAGCCATCGTCGAAGTCGTCGGCGTCCTCGTAGTCGCCATCGGTCTCTTCCACGGGCGTCGCCGGGCCCTGGGGCTCCTCCTGACGGGGCTCACCGTCGGGCTCTGCCGCATCGGGCGAGCGCTCCTCGGGGTTCACCGGCGGCCTTCGCTCTTGTCGCCCTGGACGGTGTCCCCCTGGTTGCCGTGGACCGTACCCGCCTTGTTCCCCCCGACGTAGTCGCCGCCGCCGTCGATGTTGCTGACGCTCTGACCGCCGTGCACGGTGCCGGTGTTCAGATTCCCCTTGTCGGCCCGGTACGACACCGACTGATGTCCCGCCCCGTGCTGGGCAGTTCGCCGGTCACCGCCGTCCTCGCGGCGAGTCTTCTGGTCCTCGACCACCCGGTCGCCCAGGATGCGGCGGTCGTAGAGATTGCCCGAGGGAGCAGGCACGTACAGCCAGGCCCGCTGGTCGAAGCGCTTGCCCTCGACGGTCGCCGGCACCTCGATGAAGTGATCGGGGTGCCGCCCCGTGTACCCGCTCGCCACCGTGTCCTGGTAGCAGCGGTCGGAGAGGATGGCGGCGACATGGGTGATGTTCTCGTTGGACGCCGCCAGCATGGCCTTGACCGGACGGGAGTCGAGCAGCCGGTGGGTGTCGTTGCGCGGTGTGCCGTTGCCGTCGAACTCACCTCCTGAGTCGGGCAGTGGCCCGATGTGGAGGCTCACCCGGAGCCGGAGGCGCACCGCTCCCGTGGAGTGCACGGTGAACTCGGTGAGCACGTCCTGGAGCGTGTGGAGCCATGGGTGGATCACGAAGGGCATCCACGCCGGATCGAAGCCGAAGACGTACCCGTCGCCCGTGGACGCGGGGAACCTCTGGTCCTCCCAGACTTCCGCGATGCCGGCGCGCTCGAACGCCCGCTGGAGGAGCTGAGGGATGGCCTGGCTGATCGCGCCGTGCTCGATGGCGGGATGACCGGTGAAGTCCTTGGCGTCGACCGCCACGATCCCCCGATAGGGAGGGAGGTGACGGCTCCGGGTGTGGGGCATGGCAGTGGCTTCGGGCAGCGGCTGGCGGAACTGCGACATCGGGACTCCTCGGCTTTCCCTGCGGGCGTTGTGCATCCGAGCTTCGCGGGGATACGTGTGGCCGTGTGCTCGCTCAGTGCACAGGAGCAGTGACGGGCATCACGGTGTGTGCGGTGTTCTTCGTTACCGGGTCTGCGGGCTCAGCCGGGGAGACCCGCGGTGGCCTGCCGCAGAGCGGGCAGATCGTCGATGAAGATGCGCTTACGGCCCGTGTGAACGTGGAGGGATTCGAGTTCGGACAGGCATGCCGTGACCGTGTTGCGCGAAACTCGCAGATGCTGCGCGAGCTCGTCCCGCGTCAGGGCAAGCTCCAGGCGCCGCCCCGGCGAGAGGGCGGAATGCCCGGAAATATCGGCCAGGTTCACCAAGGATGCCGCCAGGCGGGCGAGGGAATCACCGCCGCCGCGGGCGCGGTCCGACTCCCGCAGCCTGCCGAGGGCGTATCGCACGAGCACCGGAAACAGGTCATGGTCGGTGGCGAACCGCAGGAATTCCGTTTTGCTCAGGACGGCGACCGAGCACTGCGAGATCGCCTGGACGCTCGCCGAACGCACGTCGTCGTCCAGCACTGCCACCTCGCCCAACAGTTCACCGGGACCGCGAAACGCCAGCAGCGTGAGCTCTCCGCTCCGCTCGCGCCGGATCACCTTGGCGACCCCGCTGCGCAGCGCCAGCACATGAGTGCCGGGCTCACCCTGCCGCAGCAACGTGTCGCCGACGGGGTGCCGGCGCCCGAAGGACTGCTCGAGCATCTCCGTCCAGACCGTGTCGCCCACGAGACGACGCAGCGTCCGACCTGACGGATCCGGCGCTCCGCCCACGCGATCGTTCATGCGATGACCTTAGAAGAGGGCGACTCCCTCTGCCCAGCGGACGGCCGCGATGCGGCTGGAGAGCCAAGGCCGGACAAGGCGATGCGAAAAAAGGGTTGGTGCTGCTGCCCGGTGCTGCTCTACGCTCAGCGATGTTCTTGTCGGTGGCCCGAGGCCCCCGTCGTCGGCTGTTGAGGAATCGGGAGGTGAGTACTGATGACTGTCGCTGCGCTGGGCGCTGCCCGCATCCAGAAGATCATCAACCTCACTCCTGTGGTCTCCGGCTGACTCGACGTCACCTTGCTTCTTCCCGCGCGCTGCGCGGTGGCCGGGGCTGCTCCTTCCTGAAGGGTCATCCCGTTGTTCGACCTCGATTTCTCTGCTGCGCACCCGCTGACCGCCTACGGCTGGGACGACGGATTCGCGGAGAGTTTCACCCCCTATGCCGGGCAGGGGATCGTGCCCGGCCGTATCGTCCGCGTGGACCGCGGGCGGGTGGATGCCGTCGTTCCCGAGGGCGGGGGCGTCCGGACCGTACTGGCGGATACCGCGCTGGTGGCCACGAGCGATCCCATGCGGGTGCCGTGCACCGGCGACTGGGCCGTGATCGACCGGGAGAACGGCCTGACCAGCGGTCATGTCGACGGTGTGGTACGAGCATTGCTGCCACGGCGTACGGCGTTCTTGCGGTCCGCTTCCTCCAAGCGCTCCGAGGGGCAGATCCTCGCGGCGAACGTCGATCATGCGGTGATCGCGGTGTCGCTGGCCGATGCGCTGGACCTCGGGCGCATCGAGCGGTTCGTGTCGCTGGCCTGGGAAAGCGGGGCGCAGCCGGTGGTGGTGCTGACGAAGGCGGATCTGGCCGGGGAGCCGGACACGCTGGCGCATCTGGTCGCGGATACGGAGTCCGCGGCTCCAGGGGTGCAGGTACTGGCGGTCAGTTCGATGACCGGTGCGGGGCTGGAGGTGGTCACCGCCGTGCTCGCGGGGGGTACATCCGTCCTGCTGGGGGTGTCCGGTGCGGGCAAGTCCACGCTGGCCAACGCCCTGCTCGGCGAGGAGGTCCAGCTGGTGCAGGCCATCCGCGACCGGGACGGCAAGGGCCGGCACACCACGACCACCCGGGATCTGCGGGCGCTCCCCGGCGGCGGGGTGCTGATCGATACGCCGGGGCTGCGCGGTGTCGGGATGTGGGACGCGGGGACCGGGCTGGCCCGGACGTTCTCGGATGTCGAGTCGCTGGCCGAGGAGTGCCGCTTCCATGATTGCGCCCACGAGGCCGAGCCCGGCTGTGCGGTGCAAGAGGCCGTCGACAACGGGGAGTTGCCCGTACGGCGGCTGGAGAGCTACCGCAAGCTGCTGCGGGAGAACCAGCGCATCGTGGCGAAGACGGACGCCCGGCTGCGCGCCGAGATCCGCCGGGACTGGAAGCAGAAGCAGGCGCTGGGCCGCCACATGATGGAGCGGAAGCGGGGGCCGCGGAAGTGAGGTGAGCGGGGCGGGGTCGGGCTTGGCCCGGTCGGGGTCGGGCCCGGCTGGGGTCGGGGGCGGGTCGGGGGAGAACCGACCGGTTGTGGCCCCGGCCCTCGCCGGTCATCCACCCCCGCCGCCCCTCCCCCACGCCATGTCCGTTTTCCGCCGGACCGGTCGTCGCGCGCGTCCCGGACTGGACGGGTGAGGGACGACGAGGCCAGGTACGAAGCGGTGTGCAGCCGGGACGCGCGGTTCGACGGGGAGTTCTTCTTCGCGGTGGCGACGACCGGCATCTACTGCCGGCCGGGCTGCCCCGCGGTCACTCCCAAGCGGGTGAACGTGCGGTTCTTCCCGTCGGCCGCCGCCGCGCAGTCGGCCGGATTCCGGGCCTGCCGCCGGTGCCGGCCGGCGCCGTGCCGGGGTCGGCCGAGTGGAATGTGCGCGCCGACCTGGTGGGCCGGGCCATGCGGTTCATCGACGACGGCGTGGTCGACCGGGAGGGGGTCGGCGGACTGGCACAGCGGCTCGGGTACAGCACCCGTCAGGTGCAGCGGCAGCTGACCGCGGAGCTCGGCGCGGGGCCGGTGGCGCTGGCGCGGGCCCGCCGGGCGCACACCGCGCGGGTCCTGCTGCAGACCACGGCGCTGCCGGTCACCGAGCTGGCCTTCGCGGCCGGCTTCGCCAGTATCCGGCAGTTCAACGACACCATGCGGGAGATCTACGCCGGTACGCCCAGCGAACTGCGGGCTGCGGCGGGGCGTGGGGGATCTGTGGGGCGTGGGGGCTCGGCGGGGCGTGGGGTCGGGGCCGGGGTCGGTGGTGAGGGGGCCGGTGGTGAGGGGACCACCGGTCGTGGGGGCGCCACCGGTCGCGGGGGAGCGACTGGCCGTGGGGGAGCGATGGGTCGCGGGGGCGCCACGGGGTCTGGAGGAGCAACCGGTCATGGCGGCGCGGCTCGCCGTACCGGGGGAAGCGGGGGCGGGGCCGGGCCGGGCGGAGCCGGTGCCGAGGGTGGCTGGGCGCCCGGCGGGATTCCGCTGCGGCTGGCCTACCGAGGGCCGTACGCGGCGGCCGAGATCCTCGACTTCCTCCAGGCGCGGGCGGTGCCCGGCGTCGAGGAGGTACGCGGGCCCCGTGGCGGGCGCACCTACCGCCGTACGCTGCGGCTCGCCCACGGCAGCGGGATCGCCGAGGTCGACGAGCCCGCCGGCCCGTCCGGGCGGCGCCGGCCACCGGCGGGCCTGGTGTGTCCGGCGACGCGCGGGACGGACGGCGGCTGGCTGGAGTGCCGGCTGCGGCTGGCCGATCTGTGCGTCCGCCCGGGGGTGGGGCTCGCGGCGTCTGGTGCATTTCGCTCGCCGCACGTCCTGCCGCCGGAAGTGGTCCCGCCCCTGGAGATGCACCCGTCCCCGGAGGCGCACCCGTCCCCGGAGATGCACCCGACCGTGCGCGCCCTGGCCGGACGGGCTGGCTGGTGCCGTGGCCAAACCGGGCGGGTGACACCTCAGCCCGCGACCACCGCCCCCGCCCACGCACCGACGACCAGCAGACAGGCGAACAGCTCGATCAGCACGCTCAGGCCGACGGCGCGCATGGCCGTACGGGTCGAGGCCCAGGCATCGCCATGGCTGCCGAGCCGGACCCGCTCCAGCAGGTAGAGGCCTCCGACGGCGCCCAGCGGACCTCCGATGACCGGGATCACGAAGAACCCGACGATGCCGGCCACCCCCGCCAGGAAGAGCGCCCGGTACGGCGCGCCGGCGGCCCGCAGATTGCGGACCGGCAGCAGCCACTTGAGCGTCTGGTTGAGGAGCAGCACGGCGGTGGCGCCCATGAGCACCACCCAGGCGAGGGAGGACTTCTCGGACAGCGTCCACCACAGCACGGCCGCCCAGACGATCAGCGGGCCGGGGATGCCCGGCACCAGCACCCCGAGCAGGCCCAGCAGCATCACCAGGCCGACCGCGACCAACTGCCCCACACTCATGCGCCGGCCTCATATCGCCCGGCCGGCCCGCCTGCGCGCGACACGCACCGTGCGTGCCGGCGGCCCGTGGCTCGCCCGCCGCCCTCGTTCACGTGCCGGCCTCACACCCGGCGGGCGCACGCCCCGTGACGGCTCGTAGGCTGCACACTCTCATGGGCCCAGCGTGCCGGACGCGACCCGGAAGCGCTTGCCGGCCGACCGGGCCGGGGGAGCCCGCCGCTGGACCGGGTCCCGTCGGAGCCGGGGCAGCCGCCTGCCGTGCCGGGGTGCTTGTCTGCCATACCGGCGCGCCCATCAGCTGGACCGGGGTTGCCGTCTGCCGGACCGAGGTGCCGTCGATGGGCCGCAGGTGCCCGAGGGACAGCGCCGGAGCTGCGAGGTGGGCGGGGCTGGAGCTGCCCCGTGGGCGGAGCCGGAGGTGCCCGGTGGATGTGGATGGGGCCGGAGATGCCCGAGGAGGTGGGGCGGGGGTGCCCCGTAGGTGGGCCGTCGTCAGCCCTGCCCCTCCCGCGTCACCCCGGCAAACGGACAACGCCGAAGGCCGAACCGGCCGACGCCCGCGGCAATCCGGTGCACCGGTCCGCCCATGGCCTGCGCCGTCCGCCGAGCTCCTGCGGCCGGTCACCCGAAGGAGGCCGGCCGCCCGGTGGACGCTCTTTCGCGCCCTGTTTCGGCCGTGGTCGTCCAGGGACAATACGGCGCATGAATCAGCAGGGAGCCGCGCGGGGCCACGAGGACGACTGGTGGCGGGAGTTGTACGGCGACGGCAGCCGCGACGAGGGCGCGGGAGAGGGCGCCCCGGCACCCGGCGCGGTGGTCGATGCCGGGCCGTCCGACACCCCGGACACCCTCGACGAACGGGTCGAGTCGGCGCTGCGGGCGCTGCGAGCGCCGCGGCGGGCCGGCCCGGCACCGCAGAAGCCCCCGGACTCCGGTACGGCCGAGCCGCCACCGAGGAAACCCCCGGCCCGTCCCACCCCTGCCCCACCCGAACCATCCC
This sequence comes from Streptomyces caniferus, assembly GCF_009811555.1. Taxonomy (GTDB): domain Bacteria; phylum Actinomycetota; class Actinomycetes; order Streptomycetales; family Streptomycetaceae; genus Streptomyces; species Streptomyces caniferus. The sequence goes on from NZ_BLIN01000007.1 coordinate 185,921, forward strand.
CACCGATCCCGCTCCGCTCCACCGGGCCCGACACACAAGCCACCTCTGGCGACCGCCCGTCCACGGGCCGCCCGACCACCGGCCGCCCACCCGCCGACGTCCCGTCCGACGGGCGACGAGCCGCGGATCGCCCGCCCACGGATCGCCCGTCCGGCGGTCGTCCGTCCGCCGACCGTCGATCCGCGGACGGCCGGTCCCCCGGCGCTGACCGAGGGGCCGCGGACCGTCCCGCGCCCACCGACCGCCCCTCCGCGGACCACCCACCCACCCCCCGCCCGTCCCCAGCGGATCGCTCTGCCGACCGCCTACCCCCCAACAACCACCCACCCGCCAACCAACGAGCCACCCCCGCCCCACCCGCACCCCGGGACACCCCACCGCACGCCACCGCCGGCCCCGTCGCTGACCGGGTGTCCGATCCTGGGGCCGAGCCCGGTGAACTGCCCGTCGCCGACCCGGCGGTGTTCGACGATCCGGTGCCCGACACCACGCTGGACGGTGCCCACTACGGTGCGCTGACCCTGCGTGCCGCCTCACAGCGCGGCGCAGCCGCCCGCCGGCGCGGTGATGTACGCCGGGATGCGCTGCTCACCGCCCGCTTCGGCGCTGGCCGGCACGCCCTGATCCTGGTCGCCGTCGCCACCGGTCTGCCGTCCGCCGAGGGCGGCCATCGCGCCGCACGGGACGCCTGCACCTGGATCGGCGGCGCGGTCGGCCGCAGTTACACCCGACTGGCGGAGGACATCAGGACGGAGCGTCGCGGAGCCCTCAAATCCGGGCTGCAGCGGCTCACCGACCGTAGCTACGGCAAGCTGCGCGGCCTGGCGCAGGAGCGGGGCGCCCCACCGGAGCGGTATCCGGCCGCGCTGCGCTGTCTGCTGGTGCCCGCCGACCCGGAGTGCCGTACCCGGGTGTTCTTCGGCGTCGGCGCGGGCGGTCTGTTCCTGCTGCGCGACGGCGCCTGGCAGGACCTGGAGCCCGCGGCGACGGGCCACACCGTCAGGGAGGCGGCGGGCGGTACCGGCGGACTGCCCCGTCCCGCACCGGACGTGCCGCAGGACCCGTACCCGGCTGAGAGCCCGGTGCCGCCCGAGCCGTTCCTCTTCCGGACGGCCTTCGCCCGTCCGGGCGACACCCTGTTGCTGTGCAGCGCCGGCCTCGCCGAACCGCTGCGGGACGAGCCCGACGTCGCCGCCCGGCTGGCCGACCGGTGGTCCGCCCCCGAACCGCCCGGACTGGTGGACTTCCTCGCCGCCGCGCAACTACGGGCCGAGGGCCACCCGAAGGACCGTACGGCCGTCGGAGTGTGGGAGTCGTAGCGCCGGGCGCACGGGGATCCGGAGCGCGGACCGTACGTACGGCCGTCGGGATGTGGGAGCCGTAGCGCCGGCCCACGGGCCCCGGAGCGCGGACCCGACGGCGGACGGGAGGGCCGTACAGCGGAGGCGCGCCGGGGCACCACATGGGTTCATGGGAGAGCGGCCCCTCCACGTCAGCGGGCAGCCACCTACCCGTCGAAGGAGCGAGCGCGACATGGCGAAGCAGACCGTGGCCGAGCAGTTCGTGGACATCCTCGTGCGGGCGGGGGTGCGGCGGCTCTACGGGGTCGTCGGCGACAGCCTCAACCCGGTGGTGGACGCCATCCGCCGGAACTCCGCGATCGACTGGATCCAGGTCCGCCACGAGGAGGTCGCCGCCTTCGCTGCCGGGGCGGAAGCGCAGCTCACCGGCTCGCTCGCGGCCTGCGCCGGCTCCTGCGGCCCCGGCAACCTGCATCTCATCAACGGCCTCTACGACGCCCACCGCTCCATGGCCCCGGTCCTCGCTCTGGCCTCCCACATCCCCTCCAGCGAGATCGGCACCAATTACTTCCAGGAGACCCACCCCGACCGGCTGTTCGCCGAGTGCAGCCACTACAGCGAACTGATCTCCAGCACCAAGCAGATGCCGCGGGTGCTGCAGACCGCGATCCAGCACGCCATCGGACAGAGCGGCGTCGCCGTCGTCTCCCTCCCCGGCGACATCGCCGCCGAGCAGGCCCCCGAGCGCACGATCGAACACGCCCTGGTCACCGCCCGCCCGTCCGTCCGCCCCGGGGACACCGAGATCGACAAGCTGGCCCGGATGATCAACGAGGCCGGCAAGGTCACGCTGTTCTGCGGCAGCGGCACGGCCGGCGCACACGCCGAGGTCATGGAATTCGCCGAGCGGGTGAAGTCCCCGGTCGGCCATGCGCTGCGCGGCAAGGAATGGATCCAGTACGACAACCCCTACGACGTCGGCATGAGCGGACTGCTCGGTTACGGCGCGGCGTACGAGGCCACCCATGAGTGCGACCTGCTGATCCTGCTCGGCACGGACTTCCCGTACGAGGCGTTCCTGCCCGACGACGTCAAGATCGTGCAGGTCGACGTCCGGCCCGAACACCTGGGCCGCCGCTCGAAACTCGACCTGGCCGTCTGGGGCGATGTCCGCGAGACGCTGCGCGGTCTGATGCCCAAGGTGCAGCCGAAGACGGACCGCAAGTTCCTGGACCGGATGCTGAAGAAGCACGCCGACGCCCTGGAGGGCGTGGTCAAGGCCTACACCCGCAAGGTCGAGAAGCACGTCCCGATCCACCCCGAGTACGTCGCCTCGGTCCTGGACGAAGAGGCAGCCGACGACGCGGTCTTCACCGTCGACACCGGTATGTGCAATGTCTGGGCCGCTCGCTACCTCACGCCCAACGGCCGTCGGAGGGTGATCGGCTCGTTCAGCCACGGCTCGATGGCCAATGCCCTGCCGCAGGCGATCGGCGCCCAGTTCATCGACCGCGGGCGCCAGGTCGTCTCGATGTCGGGCGACGGCGGGTTCTCCATGCTGATGGGCGACTTCCTCACCCTGGTCCAGTACGACCTGCCGGTGAAGGTGGTGCTGTTCAACAACTCCTCGCTGGGCATGGTGGAGTTGGAGATGCTGGTCTCCGGCCTGCCGTCGTACGGCACCAGCAACAAGAACCCGGACTTCGCGGCCATCGCCCGCGCGGCCGGGGCGCACGGCATCCGGGTGGAGAAGCCCAAGCAACTGCGCGGCGCACTGCGCGAGGCCTTCAAGCACAAGGGGCCGGCGCTGGTCGATGTCGTCACCGACCCCAACGCCCTGTCGATCCCGCCGAAGATCAGCGCGGAGATGGTGTCCGGCTTCGCGCTGTCGGCCGGCAAGATCGTGCTGGACGGCGGGGTCGGCCGGATGCTGCAGATGGCCCGCTCCAACTTGCGGAACGTGCCCCGGATCTAGCGAGGCCGGCAGCGCCCCGTGGGCCGCTGGAGGCCGACGCGCCGTCGGATCGGCCGGCGGAGGACCGACGAGCAGGCCGTCGGCCACCGCAAGATCGGCCGTCGGGCCGGCCTCCGGCGGCCGGTCGACGACGGCCGCCGGCGCCTCAACTGCTCGCGAGCCAGGCGACCCCCGCGCCGAAGGCGGCGACCGCCACGGCCGGTGCCGCATAGCGGAGGCGGCGGATCCAGTCGACGCGGTGGAGCGCGAAGCCGAGGACGAGGGCCGTGAGGAGGAGGGCGATCGTCCCGATGGTGCCGGGGAGGGGGCCATGGCTGTACCCGAACGCCTCGGCGTGCCGTATCCACCCGAACAACCAGACGTACTTCATTCCCGCTCCTGCTTCCGTGGCACAAGGCTGTTTTCTGAGCCGGTCGAGAAGAGCAGCGCCTCCTGCCGCACCCGGCTGTACGCGGCAGAAGTCTACGAGCGGCCCCTACTTGGCCCCCGACGTGGCCGCCTTCTGGATGTCCTGGTGCGCGGCGACGAAACGGCGCAGCCCCGCGGCCAGCTCTTCGAGGGACGCGGAGAACTGTCGTGATCGCTCCGCTTCCGTCTTGTGCGGCGCGCCCTTGGACGGGGCCATCGCCTCCTGGCAGCTCCGGGCGCCGTGGTGCAACCGGCTCAGCGCATCCGACCATGATTTCTGCAGGTCCGGGCTGGGGACGGGGAAGTAGTCCTGGGCCTCTTCGACCCGCTTGCCCAAGGTGCCGCAGGCGCGGTGGAAGATCTTCTCGTCCACCGGGACGTTTCCGTTCTTGTCCCGCTTCCGGGCGGCGGCCTTCTGCAACTCGGTGTTCAGCGCCAGTTGGGCGGCGTTGATCCGCTGGGTGTGCAGACTCCCGCCGCTGTTCAGCCAGGACCAGGTCTGCCAGGCGCGCATCGCGGGCGCCTGCTTCGTCGGCGGGGCGGAATCCGGTGCCTCGGCGTCCGGGTCGGCCGTGTCCGGCGAGAAGCGGGGGACGACCGCGGAGAAGGAGACCTGAGCGTGCGTCACGACGGTCAGCAGCAGAGCGGGCACGCCGAGCGCGAGGACCGCACCCGCCTTCAGGAGGACCGGGCGCCGCCGGGCCGGCCCGGCGGCCGACTCACGCTCCGGCTCCGGAACCGCCGGCAGGTGCACCGCGTGCCGTCCGCGCACCCGCCGTACGGCCCGTGCCACGCCCGCGCCGGCCAGGGCCGCGCAGGCCGAGCCGAGGACGGCGTTGGTGAGGGTGAGGACGGTGGCCGCCCAGGTGATGATCAGGCCGTTCCTGAGGTGCCACTGGCAGCTGTCGAAGACGGTGTTCAGCGGCCCCAGACAGCCGTCGGCGGAGGAGAGGAGGAACACCGCGCCGTACGACATCAGTTGGACCACCTGAGCGGCGATCACTGCCCGCAGCAGCCAGTGCCGCCGGGAGAAGGCCGCTACGACGGCGGCCGTCAGCAGACAGGCCGCCAGCAGTGTCGCGATCACCCACCACTCGTGGACGATGAGGAAGGGCCCGGTCCGCTCCTTCACCGTGGCCGGGCGCCCGGTGTACTGGACGTACCGTGCCAGGGCCATCCCCGCCCAGGACACCAGGCCGCCCGCACAGCCGGCGACGAGCGTCCGGCGCACCCGCAGACCCGCGTCCGCCCGCTGCCACAGCAGCAGGACCAGCGGGACGAGCCACATCAGGAGCGTCGCGGCACCGATCGGAACCTGCCGGTGCAGCGGCGAGAGCAGGGACATGCCGGACGAGATCACCGACAGGTCCTGGCCGTAGTCCTGCCAGGCGCCCGGAACCGCCCGGATGTAGGACCTGGCCAATGCCCCGGCCGGATCGCTGGCCCCCAGGGCGATGCGCTCGCCTCCCAGCCGCCACCACAACAGCCCGCCCCACAGCACCGTCGCGGTCACCAGCGCGCCGACCCCCGCCACCGCGCGGCGCGCTCCCCGCTTCGGCAGCCCGAGGGCCAGGCGCAGGGTCTGGGACCACCACACCGCGGGCACCGCCGCGATGAAGAGGAACGCCAGCAGATACTGGGGCTGCGGCGGCAGCCAGTCGACCCGGTAGCGCCCGCTGGCCACGAACTCGCCCACCAGCAGACCACAGCCGAGCCAGAGACCCGCGAGCGCACCGGACCTGGTGGACGCGCCGGCCGCTCCGCCGTCCCCGATGCGCGAGGACCGTACGACCGCGCGCCCCAGGGCGATACAGAGCACCGGCGCCACCATCGCGACCGTGAGCCACAGGGTGCCCTGCACCGACGGCAGGAAGGGGAGCGCCGCCAGCGAACCGGACAGCAGCGAGGCCGAGGCGCCGGTCAGGAACATCTCCAGCGGGCTGACCCGGAGGAGGCGGTCGGCGTCGGCGAGGACCCGCCTGCGTTCCGCCCAGCCGGGGTGGGTCCGCAGCAGCGCGGTGGCCCGGTGCAGCAGGGGCGCCACGGTGCCCGACGGGTCGGGCCGGTCCCAGTTGGCGGGGTGCGCGCCCCACGCCACCGCCTGGAGGTCGGCATGGTGTTCCCGCCGCCGCAGCAGATCGGCGCGGGCCAGATGGACCAGCCCGGCCAGCAGGAGCCCGGCGATGACGAACGACAGCAACTCGGGCGCGGCCCCGGGCCACCAGGGCGACTTGGTGCCGGACAGGACGAGGAAGACGACCCAGGCGATCAGGGCGAGGTCCGGCAGCAGGGCGAAGAGGACGAAGACCCGCCACAGCACCGTACTGGCGTAGGCATAGTCGACGTCGCGGTGGTGGATGTGGGCGAGTTCGTGCAGGACGACGGCGCGGAAGCCCTCGGGATCGGTGCCGCGCCGGGCCAACAGGCCCGCGTGCAGACTGACGGTGTAACTCCCGGTGCGGCCGTAGACGCCGGCACCCGAGGTCATCCGGGCCGGATCGACGCGGAAGCGCACGTCCGAGCGGATCCCGGTGCGCTCGGACAGCGCGGCCAGCTCCGCCCCCAGCGAGCCGTCGGCGTCGACGGCCTCGACGGGCACCAGCCTGCGCCACCGGTCGCGCACCTTCGGCAGCCACCAGTACACCAGCCCCGCGACGGCGAGCAGTGCCGCCGTCGCGGCCATGCCCCAGTAGGACACCGGCTGTTCGCCGAAGCACTTCATCAGGGCCGTCGAACGGCGCGTGGCCGCCAGGAGGTTGTCCGTATCGCTGCGGGTGGGGTCGAACCCGGCGGCGTACAGACAGCCGATGATGCCCGTCAGACCGCGCCGGGGATCGTTTTGGCCCTGAACGGTCGCGAACAGACTGTTGAACAGCGGGGCGCTCGTCACCGTCACGAGGACCATCAGCAGCGCGAAGCGGGGACCCGTCCCGGTCGCGCTCCGGAACCCGGCGAAGCGCCTCACGAGGCGGCGTCGGGGGTGGGGGGCCGCTCCTGGCCGGTTTCGGCCGCCGTCGCGAGCTTCGCCACGACGCCGTCCGCCAGGGCCTCGGCCTCCCGGCGCTCGATGCCCCGCTCGGCCGCCCGCTCCAGGATGTGCGTCCTGACGAGCGCCAGCTCGGCGGGGTCCAGCGCGATCAGCTCACGCTCCGGTGGTGCCGGAGCGCGGCGCAGCAGTCTGCGCACTCCCGACCGGCCCCGCGTCAGCATGCTCTCCGTGGCCGTGTCGACCGCACGCCGGGCCGCCTGGTCGAGGACCAGCCAGACCACGGGGGTGACCAGCGCGGCCACCTCGGCATAGCCGAAGCCCAGCGGTTCCCGCCGCTGCCCCCGCCTGCTGAGCGTGCGGACGACCTCGTCGTCGTCGCGCCTGCGCAGGCTGTCGACGAGCGGCAACTCGTGTGCCGCGTGCTCCGCCACCACCTCGCGTACCAGATCGCGTACGTACACCACGTGCAACCCCCGTATGAGACAAGCGCGTGGGGTGCATTCCAGCATGCTGCGCCGCCGGAAGTGACGAGAATCGGTCAGTGTGGAGGTGCCGTTGGGGCCGGCACCGGTCCCGTGCGCGCCCTGCGCCGAGCCGCCCGCCCAGGAGCCTCGCTGCCCGCCCGGTTCCCGGGTTCAGGCCCCGGGCGGGTGCTGCGGCCGGAGCCGGAGCGTCAGGATCTGGAACGGACGCAGCTCCACCGCCACGTCCGAGGTCGGCCCGCCCTCCTCCTCGTGCAGCGGGCGCTCCAACAGGTCGGTCACGGTCACCCGTCGGACCGGGAAACCGGGCGAGAGCGTGCCGCTCGCACGGCCGCCGCGCGACTCGTACAGCCGCACCACCACATCGCCGCTGCGGTCCTCGGCGAGCTTCACCGATTCGACGGTCAGGGCCGGGTGGTCGACGCGGATCAGCGGGGGGACGGGCGGTGCGCCGGCGGTCCGCAGGGGCAGATTGAGCGCCAGCCCCTCGGCGACCGCCTCGCCGACGCCGGCGCCCGGCCGCAGCGCATAGGTGAAGCGGTGGCTGCCCTGGTCGGTCTCGGGGTCGGGACTGTGCGGTGCGCGCAGCAGGGTCAGCCGGACCGTCGTGCCCAGGCCCTCGGGGTGCGGGGTGCGGGTGACGTCATGGCCGTAGGTGGAGTCGTTGAGCAGGGCGATGCCGTAGCCGGGCTCGGCGACCCGCAGCCAGCGGTGGGCACAGATCTCGAAACGGGCCGCGTCCCAGCTGGTGTTGGCATGGGTGGGCCGGTGGACATGACCGAACTGCACCTCGGAGGTGGACCGTTCGGCGTGCACGTCCAACGGGAAGGCGGCCTTGAGGACCTTCTCCGACTCGTGCCAGTCGATGTCGGTGCGGATGTCCAGGCGGTGCGAGCCCGCCCGCAGGGTCAGTTCCTGCACGATGCGGGACGCGCCGAACGCCCTGGTCACCCGTACGGTCGCGGACAGCGGGCCGGCCGCGGCCAGCTCGACGGACTCGGCGTGGGTCAGATCGGTGTGCCGGTTGCGGTAGTGCCGGTCGAGGTCCCAGGCGTCGTACTGGTTGGGGTGGTCGGGGTGCAGTTGCAGCAGATTGCCGCGGGCGCCCGGCGCCAGCACCTCCCGCCCGGCGTGCAGATCACGCACCGACGCCAGCAGGCCGTCGGCGTCGACGACCACCCGCAGCAGCCCGTTGTCGAGCGTGATCGTGTGCCCGGAGCCGGTGCCGGTGCCGGTGTCGGTGGAGGTGTCCGCCCGTACGGCCGGGGGCGGCGGGGTGGTGGAGTCCTCCGCGGCCGGGCGGACGGCCGCCGAGCCCAGCGCGGGGACATGCACCGCGACCTCGGTGGCCTCGCCCGTCCCCGACGGCGCCGCCGGCAGCGCGACGACCTCGTCCCGGTCGTAGGGCGAGGCGTTGAACACCGTCGGCACCCCGGCCTTCGCCGCCGCCCCGCTCTCCAGTGCCCCGAGCGCCGCCTCGATGATCCCGGTCAGCTCGCCCGCGACCGCCGCGTAGGTGTCACGGGCCTCGCGATGGACCCAGGCGATGGACGACCCCGGCAGGATGTCGTGGAACTGGTGCAGCAGCACGGTCTTCCAGAGGCGGTCGAGGGCGTCGTACGGGTAGGCGTAACCGCCGCCCGTCCGTACCGCCGCCGTCGCGGCCCACAACTCCGCCTCGCGCAGCAGGTGTTCGCTGCGCCGGTTGCCCTGCTTGGTCTTCGCCTGCGAGGTGTACGTGCCGCGGTGGAACTGGAGGTAGAGCTCCCCCGACCAGACCGGCGCCGCCGCCCCGTACTCCGCGTGGGCGGCCTCGAAGAACCGGGCCGGCGGCTCGACCGTGACGCGCGGCGAGCCCTCCAGGGAGCGCAGCCGGCGGGCCCGCTCCAGCATCTCGCGGGTCGGGCCGCCCCCGCCGTCGCCCCAGCCGAAGGGCACCAGGGAGCGGGTGGCGCGGCCCTTGTCGGCGAAGTTGCGTTCGGCGTGGGCGAGTTCGGCGGCGGCCAGCCGCGAGTTGTAGGTGTCGACCGGCGGGAAGTGGGTGAAGACGCGGGTGCCGTCGATGCCCTCCCACCAGAAGGTGTGGTGCGGCATCTTGTCCGTCTGGTTCCACGACAGCTTCTGGGTGAGGAACCACTTCGCACCGGCCAGCCTCGCCAGCTGCGGGAAGGCGGCGGTGTAGCCGAACGAGTCCGGCAGCCAGACCTCCTCGGTCTCCACCCCGAGCTCCTCCAGGAAGAACCTCTTGCCACACGCCAGCTGCCGGGCCAGCGCCTCACCGCCGGGCATATTGGCGTCGGACTCCACCCACATCGAGCCGACCGGCGCCCAATTGCCCTTGCGTACGGCCTCCTTGATGCGCTCCCAGAGATGCGGCTGGTGCTCCTTGACCCAGGCGTACTGCTGCGCCTGCGAGCAGGCGAACACCAGCTCCGGGTACTCCTCGGCCAGCTGGGTGACATTGGCGAAGGTGCGGGACGCCTTGCGCACGGTCTCGCGCAGCGGCCACAGCCAGGCGGAGTCGATATGGGCATGCCCGGTGGCCGAGACGCGATGGGCGCTCGCCGTGGCCGGCCGGCCCAGTACGTCCGCCAGCGCGGCCCGCCCCGCGGCCGCGGTGGCGCCGACCTCGTGCAGATCGAGCGCGTCCAGCATGTCCTCCAGGGCCCGCAGGATCCCGTGCCGGCGCGAACCGTTGGCGGGCAGCTCGTGCATCAGCTCCGACAGCACCTCGATGTCCAGGACCAACTGCCAGACGCTCTCGTCGAGCACCGCGAGATCCGCCGAGGCGAAGCGGTAGAGCGGGCGGGCGGGAGCGGTGCGTACGTCACCGAGGTCGGTCGGGCGGAAATCCCGCAGCACCGCCGGATTCGCGGCGGCCTCCAGCAGCAGCCGCACCTCCTCGCCACCGACGGCCGGTGTGCCGACGGGGACGTGCCGGTTGCGCGGATGGATGCCCTTGAGCGGTACGCCCTCGGCGTCGTACACCAGCCCCTCGGCCTGGAACCCGGGCCCGTCACCGCTGAACCCGGGGTCGACGACGGCCTCCACCCGCCGCCCCGCCCACTCCCGCGGCACCTCGCCGGCCAGCCGGAACCAGCTCGTGGACCACGGCGGCCCCCAGGGATCGCCGACCGCGAAGGGCTCGTACGGGGCCCGCAGCGCCTCGCCCACAGGTACGGGTTCGCCCGCGGCGTGCCAGACGGCGAGCCGCAGCGGCACCCGCGCCGCGTACTGCGCGGGCCGGATGAACTGCCCCAGCGCCCGCTCCAGGCGCCCCTCCACCAGCAGTCGGTCGTCGTGCACAGCGGCTCCTCACGCTCGTACTCCCCGACACCGCCGGGGCGCGGGCGGGGCCCCGGCGGTCGCCGGGGGAGTGCCCCGGCCGTCCCGGCAGGGCTTCCACGACAGGCTCGGGTCAGACATACCCACTCAGCGGGCCTCTCCCCGATCGGACCGGATCAGCGGAGCGTGGCCTGAGCGGGGAGACACCCCCAGGGCCCACCCGGCGCACCCGGCGCACGCGGCGCACGAGCCGTGCACCGGCGACCCGGCGGGCGGAAGCATGGCGGCAGAACCGATGGGCATGCTGACCGTGAGGCTGTTCGAGGCAGAGCGCCGAAGTTCGTTGGGGGCGGGGGAGAAAATGCGTCAGCCTGTGCGGCGCGAGGAACGGGACAGAAGGCAGGAAACGGCTGAGGGGAGCCGGAACGGGGGGATCACCGCGCGAGCGCCGGGTGTGCTGGAGCGGAAGGTGCGGCATGCGGATCTGAAGGCGGTCGGCGAGGTGCGCAGGGAACTGCGCCAGCTTCTCAGCCGCTGGGCGACGCCGGGGGACGGCGAGCTCGCCGAGGTCGCGACGCTGCTCACCAGCGAACTGGTCACCAACGCGCTGGTGCATGCGGAGGGCGGAGCCGTCGTCACGGCCAGGGTCGGCGACCGGCTGCGGGTGGAGGTCAGGGACTTCGTCCCCGGCCGCCCCGAGCCGCGCACACCGACGACCGACGGAACCTCCGGCAGGGGGTTGATGCTGGTGCGCTCCTTAGCCGACGCATGGGGGATACGCACCGAAAGCCTCGGCAAGAGCGTGTGGTTCGAACTGGGCGGCGGACCGGCCTGACCCATGGGCGAGGGTGCCGGTTGGCGCGGTCCGCCGCGGGTCAGCCGAATTGCCGTTCGATCTCGGCGAGTTTCTCCTCCAGGGAGTCCAGACGGGGGATCGTCTGGGTGTCGTCCTCCGCGGTGAGATCAACGGTCCGCCCGGCCTCGGCCGCGGTATCGACGCCGTCGGCCTCGGCGCCGGATACGGCCTTGAGCGCGGGACGGGCGCGTACCGGCAGGTCCCCGGTGCGCGGCGGCTCGGCGTCGCCGGCTATGGCGGGGTCCGGGCCGGCCACCTCCGCGGGCGCCGCCGCCGCCGTCGTCACCGCCAGCTGTCGCCCGCCACCACGCCCCAGGCCCCAGCTGCGGTGCTGCCGGTTGATGGCCTTGAGACGCGCCCGGTCGAGCTTGCCCTGCTCGCGCCGGCGAAGACGGAGCTGTTCCTTCTCGCGCCGGTCCTCGCGCACCTCCTCCACCGCCTCGTCCAGCGTCCGTACGCCCTCCAGCAGCATCAGCGACCAGGCCGCGAAGGTCTCGCGGGGAGCGCGCAGCCAGCGGACGATCCGGATCTGCGGCAGCGGACGGGGCACCAGACCCTGTTCGCGCAGCGCCGCCCGGCGGGTCTGCTTGAGCGCCCGGTCGAAGAGGACCGCCGCCGACAGCGACATCCCGGCGAAGAACTGCGGTGCGCCCGCGTGGTCCAGGCCGCGCGGCGCATGCACCCAGTTGAACCACGCCGCCGCGCCCGCGAACGTCCACACCAGCATCCGGGAGCCCAGCGCCGCGTCACCGTGACTGGCCTCCCGCACGGCGAGCACGGAACAGAACATCGCCGCGCCATCGAGCCCGAACGGCACCAGGTACTCCCAGCCCCCGGAGAGGTTGAGGTTCTGCACGCCGAAGCCGACCAGACCGTGGAAGGACAGCGCGGCGGCGACCGCCGCACAGCAGAACAGCAGCAGATAGGAGGCCGACGCGAAGACGGTCTCCTTACGACGACGGCGCTCCTCACTGCGCTCCCAGGAGTCCTCACCGGCGGACCGGGCCGCCGCACGCCTGCCCCGTACCACCACCGCCACGGCCACCGGCACACCGACGAGCAGCAGGGCGCCGGGAACCAGCCAATCCAGCGATATGTCGGTCATTCTCATTACTGGGGTCCCTTTGCGTCGGCTACACGATTTCGCGCGACATCCTGGCGGAATCCAGCCCTCGCCCAGAGGGTTTCGGGGCAAGAGCACGCCAAGGGGTGCGAGGAAACCACCTCGACATCGAACTGTCTTTCCCAAAGCGGCAGTTGAGTTCGAATGAGATCACGCTGACGGGTGGCGTGGGGGCCGGGGTGTGAGGCCGAGCATCGATTCGCGTCTGCGTGACGTGCCCGGGGTGGACTCGTCGAGAGTGGCTATGTGAACTCGCCGGGGATGGCGTCGGTTTCGACTCGGCGGACCTGTGCGTGCTGACGCGGCTCTCGGACTCGCCGGTCTCCTCGTAGAGCTCGCGCATCGTGGTCTTGGCGATGGGGTTCGCCAGGCTCGCTCGTGACGACAGGCAGGTCCCACATTCCTTCGGCGACTTGACGTGTGAACAACACGTATCGCACCCAGGACAAATGCTGTGGAGACGCCGACAACCGCAACAACCCGCTCGCGCCGCCGGACCGCAACGAGACCTGAAATCCCCAGGAGCGTGGAGAGGGTCAGCCGGCCACGAGCACCGCCTGATCGTTGCCCCGTTCACGCCCGAAATCGCAGGCATCCCACTATGGTTCTGCCTCAACAGGGCATCGAGATCGGGGGATCATGTCTGACGTTGCCAGCCTCAAGCGCTGTGTCGTGTGCGGTCAGCCGGTGAGTCACAAGAAGCTCGTCACCATCGACGGCAGGCAGCCGGCGCACCGCTCCTGTCGCCCACCTACTCGCAGTAAGTCGCCCGTTTTTACTGCTCCACCTGTCCGGGCCAAGAAGCAGAAGCCGATGAGCCGTGAAGAACTCCTGCGAAGAATTGCTGTGTTGCGGGAGCGCGATGCGCAGAAAGCGGACATTGCCGCGAAGGGCCGGTCCGGAACCCGCCGCAAGTCTAAGTCCAACCGTTCCCACCCAAGTGTCGGTCCCCAGCCGTACTACGGGGTGGAGATGAGGCGCATCGCCGGCCAGTGGGTCCAGATGCACCCAGAGTCCGAGTAGCGAGTCACCGCGCCCCGGCAGCGGGCTCGCACATCCTGCTCGTAGCAGTCCCGAGCATTCTGTCGCCTGGGCCTGGTGCCGCCCATGCCACAACGACCCTGCGGTGGCCTTGAGTTCGGCAGTTGCGGCGGCCATCAGTCCCGTAATCCTCCGGTTGTTGATGATGACTGCATGTCGCGCTCGCCGGCGCACGACGGGACCAGCGATTGACGGTTCGACGCTTCAAGCCGCCCGTCCAGGGGTTCTCAGGCGGACGCGATGCGAACTCTTATGAGACGTGCCTTTGAAAGAACGCGTGCGCAGCACTTCGACGCTTCGGGTCGAAGGCGTCGATCGTCCCCGCGCCACCGTTGCCAGGGCTGCTGTTCCACTCGCGGATCTTGCGAGCCACACCCTTCAAACGGGGGTGGCCGGGCTGGAGCGCGATCTCGAAATGGGACTCCTTCGGTCTCTTGAAGTCACCGCCCCACGCGACGACACCGTCGAGTTCAGCGAGGATGTCCCGGATGATGACGAGTTCGTTCGGATATAAATTTCCTTTCGCACCGACCGGGTACCCCACGGGACGGATCGCTATCGCGCTGCCGGACAGGTAGTTCGACTCGTACGCCTCAGTCACCTCACGGTCGCTTGTCCAGCCGTGAACGTCGCCGGCGCGCAGGGAGTCGATCTCGTAGTGGAACCGGCGGGCCACGTTGAGGAGAACCGTGGCGGCGTCCCCCTCGGCGAGTGGGACCTTCTGGCCGCTGCCTTCGATGGTGAAGCTGGTCGCCTCGTCCAGGACAGGCCATCTGTTCTTGGATACCGGACCTTTCCATGCGCGGGTATCGGCTGAAGCGAAGTTGGCTCCACCGAGGTTGACCAGCGTCGCAGCAGCAACGCCGGAACCGGCGCCTATGAACCGGCGCCTTGACAGACCGGACTGGTTCATGACTGGTGCCCCTTTCTGGGCAAGCGGGTGAGGTGTGTGGTGCCGAACCATAGAAGGACGGCGATCGCGGCCAATGAAATGACGGTGCAGGTCACGATGGTCGGATTGACCCATGTGGGCACCAGGTCGTAATGCGCATTGCACTTGTTGTGCAGCGGGAAGATCTTCCGGAACTCCTCGGAATGAGATTCCCGGTACGTCTCGTCGTAGCGCTCATGATGGACGAACAGGCAAGCTTCGTGGACGTCGAGACCCCCACCGAACACTCCCCGGGCCCACGATGCGAGGCCGACGAAGAGCGAGACGGAGCACAAGCGCGTCCACCACATCGCGCGCCGCCACGATCCGTTTCCCACCCCGATGGCCATACGGACGAGGTTCCACAGGTTCCACACCAGCCACGCGGCAAGGATCACTGTGACGATAAGGGCCGAGGCTTCTTTCATGCCGTTGTTCTATCCGTTGTCATCGAGCGGAGCGGGCGCGGGCTGCCTTGAGGTATTTTTCATGGTTTGCGCGGTACTGGGTTAGGTTGCGCCTCTCCGTACCCATGCGGGCCAGCAGCGCGTCGACAAATCCCTGTTCGAAACCGCTGAGCTTTTCTTCTCCGCCGGGGAGGTTTTGGTAGGCCGCCGGCTGGACTGCTCCGGACCAGGTGATGAGGTAGATCTGCGCGGCCGAGAGGGTTTTGTCCAGTGACGTCAGGGCGTTGTGGGCGGAGGTCTTGCAGTCTGTGGCGTTGCCCCACCTCTGGGTGAAGTAGTTGTTGAAGCGTCGCAGGCCGCCGCCGCTGTTGTAGTGGTCCTTCAAGGCTTCGACGATGTTCTTGTTGCCGCGCACGGCTCGGGCGAGGTGGTACCCGTCGGCGTCCTCTATGAGGTCGTTGAAGCCGAAGGACGATGCGACACCGGGGACTGCGAGCTTGTCGTGGGCGAACTGCCACGGATTGGCATAACGCTCTTCGGAGTTGCGCCACTCGGCCCAGAACGTCATCAGGTCGCCGGCCCAGCCCCCGACATCGCCGCCATTGGCGGCCTTCTTGCTGTCCGGCTGATCCCTGAGGAGGTGTGCGTTCGCCGTGGCCATCATGTGCTCGGAACCGAGTTGATAGCCGGTGAAGGGGTCGGTGAAGGACTTCCTGATGCTCATGCCCTTGGAATTGCAGTACTCGACGAACCCGGTGTCGTACGAGCCGATGAGGTACCACCAGCCGAGCTTGTTGACGGGACTCTTGTTGCCGTACTCGAGGTGGCGGATGTACTCCATGACGAGCTGGTCGCGCTTAGTGCCGCTGGCCCCGTATGAGCCGGCCAGATCGTACAGCTGCTGGACGTAGTTGATGAAGCCGTCCGCCGGTCCGCCTGTGTCGTTCACTGAGGAGACACCGGGGTCGATCCCGGACACCACATCGCGGTCCAGGTCGAACGTATCGGAGCCGTTGGTGACCTTGAATTCCTTGATCTGGTTGAAAGCCCAGTTTTTGGGGATGGGGAAGCCGAGATTTCCGGAGAATCCCCAGGACATGCCGGATACGAAGGAGAAGCGGGCGAACGTCTCGTTGCTGACGGTGCTGCAAACGTTACGGGATCCGTACACCCCGTGCGTGTATTTCTTGCCCTGGCTGGCGAGGGCGGCCTGCACGCCATGGAAATATGGAACAATGGCGCTCCGGATCTCTTCTCCCGTCGCGTCGTAATCGACAGCGAAGTAGATGGTGGTGCCCCGGTTGAATCCGTATTCGGAGGCGTGTTTGTGTGCGTTCAGTCCGTGCTGGTAACCGGAGCTGTATGTGAAATCTCCGAGCTTTCGGGCGTTGTCCTGGTAGATCGGGAAGACCTTGAGGCCGTTGCTGAAGATGGTTTCCAGCTCGCCTGGCTTGATTTCTTTGTCAAGAGTTGAGCCGGGCGGGTCATATATGTAGCGCCCGACGAACTGATAGCCGTTGTCGTGCATCCATTTGGCGCGAGAACGAGTGATCTCGTATCGTGTGTCCGATCCGTTTGCGGGGCGTTCTGGGTCTCCCATGGAGACCAAGAGCTGGGCCCATGTCGCATAGTCGCCTTTGCCGCTATCAGTCAACCTGTTGAACTTCTGGAAGATCTTGACCCATTCGGCGAGGCTTGAACCACCGGAGTCGTATTTGGGCCGCCAAGTCGTGAGGACCGGGTCGCCCTCCGGATCGTAGGTCGGAGAGTTGAAGACGCATGCGGCAGAAAAGAGTTGGACGAAGACCCCGGAATCGCCCGGGGCAAGAGTGTGGGACTTCAAACCTTCCTGGGTGCCGGGGCCGAAGTTGCCGGTCGGAGCGGAGATGCCCAACTCGTACTGGAGGGCGATCATCAGTGACTTCTGGACATCTCGGGAGTAGACGCCGTCGCAGGGGCCGATGTTGTAGGCGTCACGGGTCCAGTAGCGGCCGTTGAGCCACTGCTGAATCGAGCGGATCCCGTCGGTGCCGCCGGCCACGACGACGTAGGCGTCCATGTTGAGGACAGCTTTGGCGATCGGGGCGTTGATGACGCCTTCGCCGCCGATGCCCATGTTCTCGCGAAGCTTTTTGACGGCATCACGGGTGACGCCGGTGAACCAGCCTTCGCTCCCGGGCTCTACGGCCCAGTACCCCTTGCACCACAGGCCGTACTCAAGGACGGAGACAAGGTTGCGGTTCTTGTCCCACTCGAAGCCGATGTCGCCGAGGGCGGCGAACTTCGAATACGTGGTGGGACCGAATGAGCCTGTAACCGGGCTGATGCCAAGTTCGTGCTGGAGCGCCATGACAAGGGAAGTCATGGTCCCCCAGCCGGTCCGGCCATCCTCGGGGCAGCGTACGTAGCCCGCAGCACTGCCATAGTGGGAGTTGACCCACTTCTGAGCTCTGAGAACTTGCTCGTCTGCCATGGCCGTTCCTCTCGCGTGGATACTCGGGGACTAGCCCCACAGCCCGGTAGGGCGATGGGCGGTATTGACGTCAGCGACGAAGCGCTTCGACAGGCTGGATGCGGCTCTCGCCAGGCTGGGCAGAGGCCGGCGACCAAGCTGGTGGCCAGAGCGAGCGCCGGCGCGGCGCCGGTGGTGGGAGCACGGGGACCAGCCGCGGATGAGCATGACCACCCGACGGTGGGTGCGCCGAGTGAGGCCGCGACCATGCCCCGGTGCCATGGAATTGCCCATCAGGGAAGCGGAATTACTCAAAAATAGAAGGCGTGAGTTCTGAGCGAGACGGTACACAACAGCAAACCTGGCGTCACTCGAAGCGGGCTTGGTGGGCCAACCTCAATGCAGGGCGGGACTCGCACATCGGCCAGACGAAGCGGTTTCTGGTCTGGGTAGGCGCACCTGCCACGCGGGTGCCTCTAGGTGTTCTCGTCTGAGCCACATACGCCAACACGCAGGATGCCGATCCACGTTGGTATGGCGGACCCGATTAGCGCAACCCGCGTTGAACAGTGGATGACGGCATGAAGCCCGAGCTCCTACTGAATGTGTATGACATGACTCCCCCAGTCATTCGGCTGTGAAGGCAACAGCCGTTCCGTCGGCGCCGGCCACTCGCCGGAAGGTCTCCCCTCAAGGCGCAGTGCAAGGCCGTGGACGCTGGCGCCGTTGCCGGCTGAGCAGTGGACGCATCTCATCCCATGTGTCCCGGGCCAGTCAACTGTTCGCAGCGGCTTGCCATTGAACTGCGCTCTCCGTTTGTGAGATCCAGTCAAACTGGCTGGATTGTCGTCGCTCTCACTGCGTGCATGCCTGCATGTCTCGGCCATGACGCAGCAATTGAGTCAAGAAATGGATGGACTTACTCATCAGGGATCATGTTTTAGATATGGAGCCTGTGGTTCCTCTGTCCACTGCCGATGCCTGTGGGTTACTGTGCCTGAGTGCGATGACTCGCGTCCCTGTTTGGTGTTGCCGGGATCGCGTCGAGGCCGCACCAGAGTGGCGCCGACTCTCTTCCGGTCGAAGCGTTGGATGTAGCTGATCACGGAGCGCGCGGAATTGCTCCCACAAGGACCTCTTCGACGCCATACGGCTCGGACGGTCGGGCTCATCGCACATCTTCCAGGTGCAACTTTGCAGTGCCCGGCAACCCTGGATTGCATTCCTTGGGCAAGGTCTTCTCTCGAAGAAGGAGTGGCTTTCTCATGCGTAACGTCTTACGCACCGCTGCCGCGGTAGCGGCGCTCGCTCTCACGCTTCTCGCAGCTCCTCAAGCAACGGCCCAGGACTCCCCGTCCAGCGACCGGCGCATCGCCGGCACCAGTGTCGTGCTGTCCGAGAATGGCGTCAAAGACGCCCGGACTCGTGCGATCGCCGAAGCGGACTCGGATGCCGTCACAGCGACCGCAACCCTCTGTGGCAGCGGCTACAAGCTCGAATACGCCGAGCGGCTTCCGGACTCGAGACGGTACGGAACCCTGTTTACCTACACGAAGTTCACCACGGGGTCGTCTGGTGCCTGCGTGGTGTTCGACAACAACACCAGCGGTGCGAAGCACATGAAGCTCAAGCTGTGCCCCAACAAGACCGGTGCAGCCTGCAAGGTCGATGAAGGTACCTTCAGCCGGTACGCGGGCCCCGTGAAGTACGAAAACGACATCGGGAGGTATGTCCAGTGCTCCATGGTCAGCGCGCTGATGTGGGACGCGAACGGCAAGGTTCTGATCGACCGTGTCATGTCGGCCACGGTTTGCGACTGACCTCAGTTGATGCGCTGTGACCGCAGTACAGCGCAATGGTGTTCACGGGAGCGCACAGCTGTACCTCGGAAGGGAGCCCCGCTGCAGAGCGCCATACGGTCGGAAGGGCACTCACACCAAGCCTCCGGCCCGGCGCATCAGAGTGAGGGCAGGGAGGCGCAGGACAGGCTGCGGACGTGCGCCACCGGGCAGGCGTCACGGGCCAGCGTCGGTGCCCACCCCGGAACATCGTGGCCAACGGAAACGCTCCGCAGACGCCGGTCGACAGGTCGCCTCGGGCCCGGTGTGCCGACTGATGCTGACGCTTTGCTGACCGCCGAGGAGTCAGGCGGTGGCGGTGAGGCGTTTGATGCGGGCTTCGTCGGGGGTGCGGGGGCAGGTGAGGCAGGTGTCCTCGGGGCGCAGTGTGTAGAACATGCAGCAGCTGGCGCGGTCCCGGGTCGCCAGTGGCTCGCCGCGCGGTCCGGTCAGCTCGCGGAAGCCCGCGCTTCCCATGTACGGAGCGGTGGCGCCCGGCAGCAGCCGCTCCAGTGCGGCCACCGCGCGCTGTTCCTCGCCCAGCAGGTGCCCGACGTACCAGAGGCCCTCGACGATCTCGTCGGCCGCCATGCCCCACAAGGCCCGCGGTCCGCGCCGCATCCGGGTACGGAAACCGTGGAGCACGGGCTCGAGGTGCTGGGCCACCGCCGCCCGCACCTCCGTCCGCAGCGCCTCTTCGTCCGGTACCACCCGGGCGCCGGGCAGCTCGGCTGCCGGATCGTCCGGCAGGCAGCTGAAGGCGCTGATCCGCACCGCCATCCGGCCCAGCTCGCGCTGGAAGGAGACGTCCTGCACGGGCAGCCGCGGGACCCGGCGGTGCAGGAACCAGGGGATGGTGATCAGCAGGCAGGCGGGCCAGGCGTAGCGGTGCAGCGCGAAGCTCGCGACGACGTCCGGCCGGGCGCGCTGTCCGTAATCCCGCACGATCTGGGCGTCGTCCCAGGAGAGGAAGGCTTCCAGGCTCTCGCCGCCGGCCGCGAGCCCGGCCGCGCAGACCCAGCCGTCGCCGCTGGGCGGGGCGGTGTCCCACAGGGTGACCCGCAGGCCGGGGAAGGCCGCGTAGAGCCGGGCGTAGGCCTCGGCGAGGGGGTGGACGGCAGGCGGAGCGGCGGGGGCACGAGTCATGCGGGAGACCACCGAATCGCGATCGTCAGCAGGTAAGCCTTACCTTATCCAAAGACTTACCCGGGCCCGCTGAGTGCCAGTCCTGGCGGCCCGTACGGCCTCCCGACCGGCTTTCCGGATTTGAACTGGGGCGCGCGCCGCCTATGGTGCTGGAGACGTCAGGAGGAACCGTGAGGGAACAGGGCACAGCGGAACAGGACCCGCACGCCCGGGCCTGGGTGCCCGGGCAGGCCGGTTCCGCCGTGCCCCGGCGGCACTCCGTGCGCGGCCAGGTGCTGGCCGCGCTGCGCCATGCGCTGGTCGGCGGGGAGCTGACCCCGGGCGAGGTCTACTCCGCCCCGGGGCTCGCCGAGCGCTACGGCGTCTCCGCGACCCCGGTCCGCGAGGCCATGCAGCAGCTCGCGGGCGAAGGTGCCGTCGAGGTCGTGCCCAACCGCGGCTTCCGGGTCGCCGAGCGCAGCTCCCGTGACCTCGCCGAGCTGGCCGAGGTCCGGGCGATGCTGGAGGTGCCCGCGGTGGTCCGGCTGGCCCGGGCGCTGCCGCCCGAGCGCTTCGAGGCGCTGCGCCCGCTCGCCGAGGCGGGCGTCGCGGCCGCCGCCCGCGGGGACCGGGTCGGCTACGCCGAGGCCGATTACTCCTTCCATGACGCCCTGATGTCGCTCACCGGCAACCGCCGGCTCACCGAGGTCACCGGCGATCTGCTCCGCCGCGCCCAGTGGCCGCCGGCCGACGGCCCCCGGAGGCGCACGGCCGAGCTGCTGGCCGACGCCTCCGAGCACACGGCACTGCTCGACGCCCTGGTCGCCCAGGAGTACGCGGTGGCCGAGCGGATCGCCCGCGAGCATGTGTCGGTGGCCCGCCACCCGCACTGAGCCGGCGGCTCAGCCGGGCAGCAGCTCCTCCAGTGGCAGCGCCGCGACATCGGCGGCGGGCCGGGAGAGATAGAGATCGGCGTGGTAGAAGCCGTCGGCTTCCTTGTCCGCGGTGGACAGCCCGCGGGCGGTCAGGGCCTCGAACGCCGCCTGCCGCTCGTTGCCGTCGGCGAACTGCCGCTGGCGGAACGTACGGGTGGTGAGTCTCTCCGTCACCAGCCCGGCCCGGGCCAGCAGGGCGGAGATCGGCCGGTAGGACACCTCGCGCAGGACGAACGCGGCGACCCAGGGCGGCGAGGAGACGCAGTCGAAGAGGCGGCCGAAGGTGCGCGCGGAGATGTAGCCGACGCCGCCGGTGACGGTGATCAGATCGGTGCCGGCCAGCACCTTGCGCAGTTCCGGGCTCGGCTCTTCGAGTTCCAGGTTCTCCGCGAAGCCGTGGTCGAGCAGCCCGACCGCCCGCGCATAGCCGACCGCGCGGTCCGCCGCGTCGATGCCGGTCACCCGCAACGGTTCGGCACGCCGCCGAGTGGCGTAGAACTTGCGGTCCTCGTCGATGAGTTGGCCGGTGGACGGCTGTGCCCGGCCGTTCGCCGTGTAGCGGCCGTAGAGATCGTCGAGGGACAGCTGGTGGTTGAGCAGGGCGGCGTTGACCCCGTACGAGCAGCAGAGGTCGACGACGTTCAGCGGTGGGCGGTCGCTGCGGTGCCGTTGCAGGGTCTCGGCCACGGCGCGGAACACCGCTTGGCCGTGGTGCGGAATCTGGTACTCCAGGGGGTGGAGGGTGGTGAAGTACCTACGGGGATCCGGGCAGTTGTAAATCGCCTCGAAATCTGCCTTGCCCCAGTCGGTTGCAGCGGTCGTGTTGGTCACTCCTGCTGTCATGTGGCCTCCTGAAAGGCTGTGCCAGTGGGTGGGGCCAGCTGGTCCCGGACCAGCATCCATACCCCGCTGCCGCCTCACAGTGCGACTTGCGGCCATTCTCGGGGCCTGTGGGGCGTCGTGAGACACCCTTCCCCGGGCCGTCGGCCCATAGTCCCACCTCAGGGTTCGTCCGGCGCGTCGACGGCCGGCCCGGGCGGCAACCATCGCGCCCCGGCCGATCCACGGCGCGGACCGTCCGGATCCGGCCAATCGTCGAAGAAGCCGGCATGGCTGATGTTGGGGGGTTGACGGCGAGCGGTTGAGCGGGTACGGGCGGTAGCGGACGAGCGGCAGCCAACCCGCCACGGAAGGTGGTGGATTGGCAGCCGCCCGTGATGTCTGCGGACACGTCCTAGGTCGCCGTGACGCCGGTGGACAGGTGGTCGGCGAGCCAGGTGGGAACGCCGCCCATGAGGCGGAAGAGCCGGGCCGCCTCGGCCCGCAGCCGGTCCGCGTCGGTGTCCGGGGCGGCGTCGGCCAGCGCCACCAGGGCCGGTGCCGTGCCGACCAGGAAGCCCAGCTCCTCGCGGATCCGCAGCGACTCGGCGAAGCCGTGCCGGGCCTCCGCCAGTTCGCCGTCGCGCAGCGCCAGCCCGGCCAGATGGCGCCAGGTGAAGGAGAGCAGCAGGGTGTCGCCGTGTGCGGTGGCGCCGGCGTGGGCGCGGCGGTAGGCGGCCCGTGCCGCGTCCGGGCTGTCGGCGACGTGCTCGGCCATCAGCCCGCGGCGGAAGTCGAGCAGCGGGCGGCCGGCCGCGGTGGGCGCCAGCAGCGCGGCCGCCCGGCCGAGCGCCGAGCGCGCCTCGTCGGCCCGGTCGCGGACACCCAGGACCGTGGCGGCGTACGCGAGATGGCCGCGCTCGCAGGCCGCGCCGCCCCGCTCGTCGTCGTCGGCCGCCAGCGCCTCGGCGGCCCGCAGCGCATCCTCCGCCTCGGCCCAGCCGGCGGCCGTGAACATGCACCGCTCGACCAGCAGCGCGGCGCGGCGCAGTGCGGACGGTGCGTGATGGACGGAGTGCGGTTCCAGCAGGGCGGCCGCGTCGTCCCAGCAGCCGCGCGAGCGCAGCCGCCAAACGGCACGGTCGAGGGGATCGTCCCCCTCGACCGTGCCGACTGATCCTGTCTCCGGTGCGGATGCGGGTGCTGGTACCGCGATCGACACCGGAACCGCAGAACTGACCGGATCCGCGGAATCCGCGGCATCCGACATGGCGGTATCCGCCACATTGCCCTCCCCGAGCGCGCCATTGAGCTGGAAGTTGGAAGCAGTGGGCGCATCTCAGCACGAATTCCGTGGTGCGGCCAAGGGGGTGGGTGAATGAATTCACAATCCCCGGGAGGGGGTTCAGGACGCCCGGCAGGGCCCTGATCGGGCGCATCGCCGCACTGTGCGACCGCCTTGCGGCTCAAGGATGTTGAGCGCGAGGCCGCCCGATCGAGTTACCCCGAATGGAGTAGTCGGGCCCCGCCGGATCGAACCGGCGGGGCCCGGGGGACCACGGGGTGCGGAAGACCGCGGGGCGCGGGTGGCGTCCGCCGCCGTCAGCTCATCCGCAGTGCCAGGAAGAAGTCGAGCTTGTCCTCCAGGCGGGCCAGATCGCGGCCGGTGAGCTGCTCGATGCGGCCGACCCGGTAGCGGAGGGTGTTGACGTGCAGGTGGAGGCGGCTGGCGCAGCGGGTCCAGGAGCCGTCGCAGTCCAAGAACGCCTCCAGGGTGGGGATCAGCTCCGCGCGGTGCTTGCGGTCGTAGTCGCGCAGCGGGTCCAGGAGGCGGGCGGTGAAGGCCCGGCGGACGTCGTCGGGCACGAAGGGCAGCAGCAGGACGTGCGAGGCCAGCTCCTCGTGTCCGGCGGCGCAGACCCGGCCCGGGCGGGCCGCGGCGACCCGGCGGGCGTGCCGGGCCTCCTCCAGGGCGCCGCGCAGCCCCTCCGCCGAGTGGACCGCGGCGCTCACCCCGACCGTCAGCCGCCCGTCGTCCGCCAGCCCGCGGCCCAGCGGCTCGCGGACGACGGAGAGCAGCTCGTCGGCGTGCAGACCGGTCGTCGAGGCCTCATCGGGCTCGTCCGGGACGGGCAGCGGCACCAGCGCCACCGCCTCGTCGCCGGTGTGCGCCACGGCGATGCGGTCGGAGGGCTCCGGACCGAAGGTGCCGGGGTCGACCAGCATCTCCTCCAGCAGGCTCTGCGCCACCGGGCCACCGGGGACGTCGCCGTCCTCCCACTCGACCCTGGCCACCACGATCTGCCAGTGCGGCGCGGCGCCCAGTCCGGGCAGCAGCACCGGGGCCGCCACCCGCAGCCGGGCCGCGATCTCGGCGGGCGGCGCACCGGTCTGGACGAGCTCCAGCACCTCCTGGGCGAGCCGGCGGCGGACCGTACGGGCCGCATCGCGCCGGTCGCGTTCCACGACGATCAGCTGGGTGACCCCGTGCAGCAGGTCGAGCCGCTCGTCGGGCCAGTCGCCGGCGTCCGCCTCGACGGCCAGCAGCCAGTCGCTCAGCAGCGTCCGGCGCAGATCACGGCCCTCGTGGCGGATCGGGAAGAGGGAGAAGGTGGAGCCGCCCGACCCGTCGCCCGGCCCCCGCCCCTCATCGGGGCGCTGCGCGCCGCCCCCCTCGATCGTGACGCGGTGCGGTCCCCGCCGGCCCGTACGGGCCGCCGCCAGATGCTCGCCCGCGAGCCGGGCGGCCAGTTCGCCGGAGAGCTCGGGGCCGGAGTCCGCCAGCGTCGAGCCCGCGATCTGCCGGCCGGTGGGGGAGAGCACCCAGGCCCGCAGGTCCAGGTCGGAGCCGAGCAGGTCCAGGACCACTTCCGGACCGCCGCCCGTGGGCCCCGACGTCATCAGCCGGCGGTGGCGGTCCACCACGGCCGCCAGATCGCCGGCCCGTTCGCTGGAGACCTGGCGGACGACATGCTCGGTGATGGAGGCGAACGAGACGTCCTCGACGACGGAGAACAGCGGCAGCCGGTGCCGGAGACAGGCCTGGACGAGGTCGTCGGGGACCGAGCCCAGCTCCGCCTCGCCCGCCGCGAGCCCGGCGACCCCGGCGGTGGCCAGGATGCGGACGAACCGCTCGGAGTCCTCCGGTTCACGGCGCCACGCCAGCCCCGTCAGCACCAGTTCGCCACCGGAGAGGTAGCGGCTGGGGTCGCGCAGGTCGGTGGTCATCACGCCGCGGACCGTGCGGTCCAGCTCTTCCTCGCCCCCGAGCAGGCGAAGGCCCAGGGTGTGAGTGTCCAGGAGTGCGCGGAGCCGCATGACCTCGCCCGCCGTTCTTTGCTGTCTGGTTGTTGCCGGTGGAATGCCGCGAGGTTCTGGAGCCTCGTCTTTCGTTCGAATCTACAAGACGGGTGGCCTGGCCAGCCAACCGCTTCATGGTTTCGGTGACTGCACCCGGTGGGTGCCGGGCGCGTTCACTGAGGCCATCCGGATGAACACGACATGAACGGCGCCGTGGCGATGCCAGTGCAGCGTCCTCACCATGAGTAGCGAACGACCCGATTTCGTAGAATTCGTAGAAGAGGCCAACCATGGACTTCCTTCGCCCCGCCAGCTGGGAGGAGGCGCTCGCCGCCAAGGCCGAGCACCCTACAGCTGTGCCTATCGCGGGCGGCACGGACGTGATGGTCGAGATCAACTTCGACCACCGCCGTCCCGAGTACCTGCTCGACCTGAACCGCATCGGTGAACTGAGCGAGTGGGAGGTCGGCGAGAAGACCGTGCGCCTGGGCGCCTCCGTCCCGTACACCCAGATCATGGAGAACCTGCGGGCCGAACTCCCGGGCCTGGCCCTGGCCTCGCACACGGTGGCCTCCCCGCAGATCCGCAACCGCGGCGGCGTCGGCGGCAACCTCGGCACCGCCTCCCCGGCCGGCGACGCGCACCCCGCGCTGCTCGCCGCCGGCTGTGAGGTCGAGGTGGAATCCGTGCGCGGCCGCCGGATGATCCCGATCGACGACTTCTACGTGGGCGTCAAGCGCAATGCCATGGAGCCCGACGAGCTGATCCGGTCGGTGCACCTGCCCAAGGCGGACGGCCCGCAGCAGTTCTCCAAGGTCGGCACCCGCAACGCCATGGTGATCGCGGTCTGTGCCTTCGGCATCGCGCTGCACCCCGAGACCCGCACGGTGCGCACCGGCATCGGCTCCGCCGCGCCCACGCCCGTACGGGCCCGCGAGGCCGAGGACTTCCTCGCCGCGGCGCTGGAGGAGGGCGGCTTCTGGGAGTCGGCGGGCGCCCTCCCGCCGTCCGTCGCCAAGCAGTTCGCGCAGCTCGCCTCCGGCGCCTGCAACCCGATCGACGATGTGCGCGGCAGCGCCAAGTACCGCCGGCACGCGGTCGGCATCATGGCGCGCCGCACCCTCGGCTGGACCTGGGAGTCCTACCGGGGCAACGAGAGGAGCGCACAGTGCGCGTGACATTCACCGTCAACGGCCGCCGGCAGGAGGCCGACGACGTCTGGGAAGGCGAGAGCCTGCTGTACGTCCTCCGTGAGCGGATGGGGCTGCCGGGCTCCAAGAACGCCTGTGAGCAGGGCGAATGCGGCTCCTGCACGGTCCGTCTGGACGGTGTGCCGGTCTGTTCCTGTCTGGTCGCGGCAGGGCAGGTCGAGGGCCGCGACGTGGTGACCGTCGAGGGCCTGGCGGACTTCGCCAGGCAGCGCGCCGAGGGCGGCGGCTGTGCCTCCGGCGCCTGCGGTACGAGCATCGACGAGGCCCAGCGGTGGCAGGCCCGGCCGGCCGATGCGCAGAGCGACGAGGCCGCCGACCTCCCGCGGGAGACGCTCTCGCCGATCCAGCAGGCGTTCATCGACGCCGGCGCGGTCCAGTGCGGTTTCTGCACCCCGGGCCTGCTGGTCGCCGCCGACGAGCTGCTGGAGCGCAACGACTCCCCGTCGGACGCCGACATCCGTGAGGCGTTGTCGGGCAACCTGTGCCGCTGCACGGGCTACGAGAAGATCCTCGACGCGGTCCGGCTGGCGGCCGCCCGCGGCGAGGACCGGACCGCCGGACAGGGGGCCTGATCGCCATGGCTGACAAGGAGACACGCGTCGCCACCGCTCCGGGCCGTACCCCCACGAACCTCACGCAGGGCGGCCGGACCAAGGCCGGCATCGGGGAGTCCACGCTGCGGCCCGACGGCACCCTCAAGGTGACCGGAGAGTTCGCCTACTCCTCGGACATGTGGCACGAGGACATGCTGTGGGGCTTCACCCTGCGCTCCACCGTCGCGCATGCCGAGATCAGGTCGATCGACACGTCCGAGGCGCTGGCGACCTCCGGCGTCTACGCCGTCCTGACCTACGACGACCTGCCCACCGACGTGAAGAACTACGGCCTGGAGATCCAGGACACGCCGGTTCTCGCGCACGGCAAGGTGCGCCACCACGGGGAGCCGGTGGCGCTGGTCGCCGCCGACCACCCGGAGACCGCACGCCGCGCCGCCGCCAAGATCAAGATCGACTACGCCGAGCTGCCGGTCGTCACCGACGAGGCCTCCGCCACCGCCGAGGGCGCCCCGCTGATCCACGAGAACCGCGACGACCACCACGTGGGCCATGTCCCGCACCCGAACATCGTCCACCGCCAGCCGATCATCCGCGGCAACGCCGACGAGGCGGCCAAGAAGGCCGACGTCATCGTCTCCGGCGAGTACGTCTTCGGCATGCAGGACCAGGCCTTCCTCGGCCCGGAGTCCGGCCTCGCGGTGCCCGGCGAGGACGGCGGCGTCGACCTCTACGTCGCCACCCAGTGGCTGCACTCCGACCTGCGCCAGATCGCCCCGGTCCTCGGCCTGCCGCCGGAGAAGGTGCGGATGACGCTCTCCGGCGTCGGCGGCGCGTTCGGCGGCCGCGAGGACCTGTCGATGCAGATCCACGCCTGCCTCCTGGCGCTGCGCACCGGCAAGCCCGTCAAGATCGTCTACAACCGGTTCGAGTCCTTCTTCGGACACGTCCACCGGCACCCGGCGAAGCTCTGGTACGAGCACGGCGCCACCAAGGACGGCAAGCTCACCCACCTCAAGTGCCGCATCGTGCTGGACGGCGGCGCCTACGCGTCCGCCTCCCCGGCCGTCGTCGGCAACGCCTCCTCGCTCGCCGTCGGCCCGTACGTGGTCGACGACGTCGACATCGAGGCCCTCGCGCTGTACTCCAACAACCCGCCCTGCGGGGCGATGCGCGGCTTCGGCGCCGTCCAGGCGTGCTTCGCCTACGAGGCGCAGATGGACAAGGTCGCCAAGAAGCTGGGCATGGACCCGGTCGCGTTCCGGCAGCTCAACGCCATGGAACAGGGCACGCTCATGCCCACCGGCCAGCCGGTCGACTCGCCGGCCCCGGTCGCCGAACTCCTCCGGCGCGTCAAGGCGATGCCGCTGCCGCCCGAGCAGCAGTGGCTGGCGGCCGGAACGGGCGCCGACGTCCGTGCGCTGCCCGGCGGGCTGTCCAACACCACCCACGGCGAGGACGTGGTCCGCGGCATCGGCTACGCCGTCGGCATCAAGAACGTCGGCTTCTCCGAGGGCTTCGACGACTACTCCACCGCCCGGGTGCGGATGGAGGTCGTCGGCGGGGTGCCGGTCGCCACCGTCCACACCGCGATGGCGGAGGTCGGCCAGGGCGGTGTCACCGTCCACGCCCAGATCGCCCGTACGGAGCTGGGCGTCCAGCAGGTCACCATCCAGCCGGCCGACACCCGGGTCGGCTCGGCCGGCTCGACGTCCGCCTCCCGCCAGACCTATGTCACCGGCGGCGCGGTCAAGAACACCTGTGAGCACGTCCGCGAGCAGGTCCTCGACATCGGCCGGCGCAAGTTCGGCACCTACCACCCGGCCTGGGCGACCGCCGAACTCCTGCTGGAGGGCGGCAAGGTCGTCACCGACGGCGGCGAGGTGCTGGCCAACCTGGCGGACGTGCTGGAGGACGAGGCGGTCGACCTGGAGCTGGAGTGGCGCCACCGCCCCACCGAGCCCTTCGACCTGCACACCGGCCAGGGCAACGGCCACGTCCAGTACTCCTTCGCGGCCCACCGCGCGGTCGTCGAGGTGGACACCGGACTCGGCCTGGTCAAGGTCATCGAGCTGGCCTGCGCCCAGGACGTCGGCAAGGCGCTCAACCCGCTGTCCGTGGTCGGCCAGATCCAGGGAGGGACCACCCAGGGGCTGGGCGTGGCGGTCATGGAGGAGATCATCGTCGACCCCAAGACCGCGAAGGTGCGCAACCCCTCCTTCACGGACTACCTCATCCCCACGATTCTCGACACCCCGACGATCCCGGTCGATGTGCTCGAACTCGCCGACGAGCACGCCCCGTACGGGCTGCGCGGCGTCGGCGAGGCCCCCACCCTGTCGTCCACCCCGGCCGTCCTCGCGGCGATCCGGAACGCGACCGGGCTGGAGCTCAACAAGACGCCGGTACGGCCCGAACACCTCACCGGCACATAGAAGCCGTCCGGGGGCGACCCCGGACACCGGCCTCCGGGCGGTGCGTGTCAGGGGCGGTCCCTGTCCGTCCTCCTCCGCGCACCGCCCGGAGTCCGTTCCCGTACCACGCAGTCGCTGCTCCGCCCCGGCGGAGCCAGCACCCCATCGTTCGCCTCGGGCCGTCCCCCGGGTCGTGCAGCCGATGTTTCATCCCAAATCTCGCACCCGGTGCGAGTGCCCCTGTGAACCTTGGGAGTAAGGCACCATGACCCAGCAGTCCACAGAGCCGAGGACCACGGCGGAAGACGCGGGCGACGGCTCGCGCCAGCCCGCCGGCCGGTCCTGGCTCGACCGGTACTTCCACATCTCCGACAGAGGATCGACGCTTGCGCGAGAGGTGCGCGGCGGCATCACCACCTTCATGGCGATGTGCTACATCCTCCTGCTCAACCCGCTGATCCTGTCGACCCCGGACGTGGAGAAGAACACCCTCGCGCATGCGGGCGTGGTCACCGCGACCGCGCTGGCCGCGGCCGTCTCCACGCTGCTGATGGGCTTCATCGGCAAGGTACCGCTGGCCCTGGCGGCCGGTCTGAACGTCTCCGCCGCCCTGACCGCCCAGGTCGTCCCGAACATGACCTGGCCGCAGGCCATGGGCATGTGTGTGGTCTACGGCGTGGTCATCTGTCTCCTGGTGGTGACCGGCCTCCGAGAGATGATCATGAACGCCATCCCGCTGGCGCTCAAGCACGCCATCACCATGGGCATCGGCATGTTCGTCGCCCTGCTCGGCCTGGTGAAGGCCGGTTTCGTCGGCAAGGGCGAGGGCGG
This sequence comes from Streptomyces caniferus, assembly GCF_009811555.1. GTDB lineage: Bacteria > Actinomycetota > Actinomycetes > Streptomycetales > Streptomycetaceae > Streptomyces > Streptomyces caniferus. The sequence continues at coordinate 216,198 of NZ_BLIN01000007.1, forward strand.
CCCCGTCACCCTCGGCCTGACCGGGCAGCTGTCCGGCTGGCCGGTGCTGTTCTTCTGCGTCACCCTGCTGCTGATCTTCATGCTGCAGGCCCGCAAGGTGCCCGGTGCGATCCTCATCGGCATCGTGGCCGGCAGCGTGCTGGCCATCGCCGCGACCCGGATCGGCGGCCTCACCGCCAAGGACTGGGGCGGTACGCCCCCGGAGCTGAGCGGCAGCGCGGTCGCGATGCCCGACTTCGGCCTCTTCGGCCATGTCGAGTTCGGCGGCTGGGGCTCCATCGGCGCGCTCAGCGTCGGCATGATCGTCTTCACCCTGGTGCTGGCCGGTTTCTTCGACGCGATGGCCACCATCATCGGTGTCGGCACGGAGGCCGGGCTGGCCGACGACAAGGGCCGGATGCCGGGCCTGTCCAAGGCGCTGTTCGTGGACGGCGCGGGCGGTGCGATCGGCGGTGTGACCGGCGCGTCCGGCCAGACCGTGTTCATCGAGTCGGCGAGCGGTGTCGGCGAGGGTGCGCGCACCGGTCTGTCGTCCGTCGTCACCGGCCTGTTCTTCGCGGCCTGCCTGTTCTTCACCCCGCTCACCCAGCTCGTACCGGCCCAGGTGGCCTCGGCCGCCCTCGTCGTCATCGGCTCGATGATGATGAGCGCCGCCGGCCACGTGGACTGGCGCGACCGCTCGGTGTCCATCCCGGTCTTCCTGACCGTGGCCCTGATGCCGTTCACCTACAGCATCACCGCAGGTGTCGGCGCGGGCGTCATCGCTTACGTTGCCATTAAGGCGGCACAGGGCAAATGGCGCGAGGTCGGCGGCTTCATGTGGGTGCTCGCCGCGATCTTCGTCGTCTACTTCTCACTCCATCCGATCGAGGAGTGGCTGGGCGTCAAGTAACCGCCCGCCCTCCCTCCCGTCCGTAAGGAGACCGACATGCTGGACATCGCCGAAGAGCTGCACCGGTGGGTCGAGCAGGGCCGCGACTTCGCGGTGGCCACCGTGGTGGCCACGCACGGCAGCGCGCCCCGCCATCCCGGCGCCGCCCTGGCCGTCGACAGTGACGGCACGGCGATCGGGTCGGTCTCCGGCGGATGTGTGGAGGGGGCGGTGTACGAGCTGTGCCAGGAGGCGCTGCAGACCGGCGAGCCGGTCCTGGAGCGCTTCGGCTACAGCGACGAGGATGCCTTCGCCGTGGGCCTGACCTGCGGCGGCATCATCGACATCCTCGTCCAGCCGGTACGGGCGGGCACCCGGCGCCCGGCCGGCGGCACAGCGTCGGGAGAGCCGGCGGAAGGCGTCGCCGGCACGCTCGCCGCCGGCCTGGCCGCCGCCGCCACGGGAGAGGCGGCGGCCCTCGCCCGGGTCATCGACGGCCCCGCCGAGCTGCTCGGCCGTGCGCTGATGGTCCGCCCCGACGGCAGCCACACCGGCACCCTCGGCGGCCACCCCGCCCTCGACCGCACCGCGGTCGCCCTGACCCGTGCCCTGCTGGACGCCGGGCGCACCACGACGATCGAGATCGGGTCGGGCCCGGCTCCGGAGGAGGGCGCCAAGGGCGAGGGGGCGGGGCAGCCGAGCGGTTCGCAGTGCGGCCCGCCCGTCCTCCTCCTCGTCGAATCCTCCGTCCCCGCGCCCCGCATGATCGTCTTCGGCGCCATCGACTTCGCCTCCGCGCTGGTCAAGGTCGGCAAGTTCCTCAACTACCACGTCACGGTCTGCGACGCCCGCTCCGTCTTCGCCACCAGCACCCGCTTCCCGGACGCCGACGAGATCGTCGTCGACTGGCCGCACCGCTACCTGGACTCCCAGGACCTCGACCCCCGCACGGTGCTGTGCGTGCTGACCCACGACGCCAAGTTCGACGTACCGCTGCTGGAGCGGGCGCTCAAGCTCCCGGTCGCCTACGTCGGCGCGATGGGCTCGCGCCGCACCCACCTGGACCGGCTGCAGCGGCTGCGCGACACCGGCCTGACCGAACTCGAACTCAACCGGATGCGCTCGCCCATCGGCCTCGACCTCGGCGCCCGCACCCCCGAGGAGACCGCGCTGTCCATCGCCGCCGAGATCGTCGCCAACCGGCGCGGCGGCACCGGCACACCGCTGACCGGCGCGCACACCCCCATCCACCACGACACGGGCCGGCCGGTGGGGCGGATCGGGTCGGTGGCCTGAGGACCGGCGCGCGACGGCCGGCGGACGCGCGGGGGAAGCCGGAAAACGGGATGAAGGTCCCGGCGCACCGGGCTAGCGTCCCCCGGGTGACCACCGACGACGCCGCCCGCACCGCCACGGACCTCCGCGACATCCCGGAGGCCGACTGCGACCGTGCCCTGGATCTGTGCTACTCCGTCTTCCACCTGGCGCCCGGCGACCGGACCCGGCGCCACCACGAGGAGCTGCTGCGGGCCGCGCTCCGGATCGGTGCCTACGACGGCGGACAACTGGCGGGCATGGCCGGGGCGCACCGCCGCACCCTCTCGGTGCCCGGCGGTCAACTCCCGTGCGCCGCAGTGGACTTCGTCTCCGTGCTGCCCACGCACCGGCGCCGGGGCATCCTCGGTTCGATGATGGAGGAGCTCTGGCGCCGCTGCGCGGCCGACGGGCGGCCACTGGCCTGCCTGTGGGCGTCCGAGCCCGCCATCTACGGCCGCTACGGCTTCGGCGCCGCCACCGAGCTGTGCCACATCGAGATCGACGCCTCCCGCCCGCTCGCGCTCCGTCTCGCCCCCGACAGCCGCCCGCTGCGGCTGATCGACCCGGCCGAGGCGCCCGCGGCGCTCGCCCCGCGCTACGACGCGACCCTGGCGCTGCGGGCCGGCCGCTTCACCCGCGACGAGAGCTGGTGGCGCTGCGGGGCGCTGGACCTCGACGGCGCCCAGATGGACCTTCCGGCCAACGGGTTCGGGGCGGTGCGCGTCGTGGTGCTCGGCGCCCCGGGCCATGCGCCCGGCGGCTACGCGGTCTACCGCACCCGCGGCGCGGGCGACGACCGCCCCGGCGTGGTCTCCGTCGGCGAACTGGAAGCGGAGTCCGCACCGGCCGCCGCCGCCCTGTGGTCCTACCTCGCCTCGATCGACCTCACCTCGACCGTACGGGTCCAGGGCCGCCCCGCCGACGACCCGCTCCTGCACCTCGCCGCCGACCGTGACCAGGTGCGCGTCACGGGCCAGGAACCCAACCTCTGGCTCCGGCTGGTGGACGTCCGCACCGCGCTCACCGCCCGCTCCTGGGCGGCCCCCGTCGACCTCGTCCTCGACCTGCGCGACACCGCGCTGCCCGCCAACGCGGGCCGCTTCCGGCTGACCGCAGGCCCCGGCGGTGCCACGTGGGAGCCCGCCGACGAAGCGCCCGACCTCTCCCTGGACGTGCGGGAGCTGTCCTCCTGCTATCTCGGCGGCACCCCGCTGCGCCACCTCGCGCACGCCGGTCTGGTCACCGAGCACACCCCGGGTGCGGTGCGCCGTCTGGACGCCGCCCTGCAGACCGAGCTGCTGCCGTTCACCGGGGAGAACTACTGAGGGCCGGGCGCGGGCCCGGCCGTCGGCCCGCGCCCCGGTCTCAGCCCGCGCCCCCGGTCCGCCGCGGCCGCCGCGCGGCCATCACGAACACGTCGTGCCACGCGCCGTCCCAGAACAGCGCCTCCCGCATCCGGCCCTCCACCTCGAAGCCGCACTTCTCGTACGCCCGCCGGGCGCGCGGGTTGTAGTCGTAGACCTCCAGCTGGACGCGGTGCAGGCCCACCCGGTCGAAGGCGTAGTCGAGCAGCAGCCGGGTCGCCTCGCTGCCGATGCCGCGGCCGGTCGCGTCCGGGACGAGGGCGATCCGGAAGCTGCCCTGGGCGTTCGGCGCATCGATGCCGCTCAGCGCGAGTTCGCCCAGGAACTCGCCGGATTCCCGGTCCTCGACGGCGAGGTCCAGCCGGTCCGCGCGGTCGAGGCTGCCGGCGCACCACGCCTGCAGCTCCTCCAGCGTGAAGTCATGGTGGGTGCCGGTCAGCCGGCGGTTCTCGGGGTCCACGGCGGAGGCGTGGAAGGCGGCCGCATGCCGCGCAGACAGCGGGGTGAGACGTATCCGGTCGCCCGTGAGCACCGGTTTCTCGGAGAGTGCGGTGGCGTCGATCATGGGGGGATGATGTCCGGACCGCGGACGGACGGCAACGGAATTGACGGGCCGGGGGAGTGCCGGACCGGGCGGGCGCGGCCGGGCTCAGGGGGAGCGGGCCGGAAAGGGGAAGGCGTGGAGCTGCGGCAGGTGCGGTACTTCGTCATGGTCGCGCAGGAGCTGCACTTCGGGCGGGCCGCGGAGAAGCTGCACATCGTGCAGTCGGCCGTGAGCCAGCAGATCAGGCGGCTGGAGCGGGAGTTGCAGACCGAGCTGTTCGACCGGTCGGCACGCCAGGTGCGGCTGACGGCCGTGGGCGAGCGGTTCCTTCCGGAGGCACGCGCGCTGCTCGCCGCCGAGCAGCGCGCCCGCGCCGTCGTCGCCGAGGTGACCGCCGGTCGCGCCGCCACCCTGCGCCTGGGGACGAGTACGGGCCTGGGTGCCCATCTGGACCGGGTGCTGGACGCGCTGGCCGGTATCGCCCCGGAGGTCCGGGTGGAGCTGGTGGCGGCGCGGGCCGGGGAGCGGCTCGACCTGGTGGCGTCCGGCGGGCTGGACGCCGCCTTCCTCCGCGGTGAGCCGGACGACCGCGGACCGGACGGCCTGCGCGCGGTGCCGCTGTGGCAGGACCCGCTGGTGGCGGTCCTCCCCGCCCGGCACCCGCTGGCCGCCTCGCCCGGCCCCCTCGCGCTCGCCGAACTCGCCGCCGTCCCGCTGGTGCTGACCGCGCGGCGCAACAACCCCGCCCTGGTCGATCTGGTCGTGGGCGCCTGCCACGACGCCGGTTTCACCCCCGCCCCGGGGCCCGCGTACGGCTCGCTGGACGACACCCTGACGGCGATCGGCGCCGCCGGTGCGACGGACGGCCTGTGGACCGTCGTCTACGCCTCGCACGCCGCCCGGCTGAGCACCCCCAGGGTCGCCTTCCTGCCGTTTCGCCACCCGGGCATGGAGCTGACCACCTCGCTCGTGGTGCGCCGCACGGACCCGCCCGCCGGGCTGGATCCGCTGCTGCGGGCCTGTGCGGCGACGGACCGGAGCGCGGTGCCCGATCTCGATCGGTGATCGCTGTGTGCGCATTCCGCTTCTTGGTCGCACGGGCCGTTCGCGATGGACTGAGGGCACGCCGGTCAACCACCGGAAACCCGGGGAGAACCCGGGTGCTCCAGGCCGGGGAACACGGGGGAGAACCCGCAGATGTTCCCCTACGGCCGCAACCGACAAGGGAGTTACGTCATGCCGATCGTCACCGTCCAGCAGGGCCCGCGCAGCGTCGAGCTGAAGCGGGAGCTGGTCCGGCAGATCACCGACGCGTTCGTGGACGCGTACCGCATTCCCGCCGAGACCGTGCAGGTGTGGATCCAGGAGGTCCCCACCGACAGCTGGGGCGCGGCGGGCACGCTGACCGCGGACAAGTAGCCACGGGCGGGCCGGCCTTCACGGGGGAGGGCCGGCCCGCGCGGGGGAGGGCCGGATTGCACGGGGGGGGAGGGCCGGTCCCAAGGCAGCACCCCCGGGTCACGTCGCTAAGGGAGGGTTTTCTACGGGAGGGCCCCCGCCTCACGTCCCCTACGGGAGCGCCGCACCCGCCCCACGTCCCCTACGGGAGCACCCCGGCCCGCCGCGCCGCGACCACCGCCTGCAGCCGGGTGTGCGCCCCCAACTTGCGCATACCGGACCGGAGATAGCTCTTCACCGTCTCCGGACGCAGCCCCAGCCGCTCCGCCACCACCGCATTCGTCGCACCCGACGCCACACAGGCCAGGACGTCCACCTCGCGCGGCGACAGCACCGGGCCCGCGCCGTCCGTGCCGGCTGTCCCGTCCGTGCCGCCGGTGTCCCGCCGCCTCGACGAGGCCGCCGCGAGCCGGCCGCACGCCGCCAGCATCTCCTGCCGCAGCAGCGGGTCGCCGACCCGCTGCGCCAGCGCGCGCAGCTCACTGTGCGCCTCCCGTACCTCCTCCCACCTCGCCGGATCCCCGGCAGCCGGCGCGGGGGACGCCTCCCGCGCCCCCGAGGCGGCAGGGAGGACGTCCGACAGCAGCCGCGCCGCCTCGTCCTGCAGCACGAGCGCCTGCTCCAGCTCCCGCGCCGCCTCCATGGCCGCCGCCAGCGGCCGGTCGCCGAGCCGCACCGGCCGGCGCAGCGCCCCGTACAGCACCCCGCGCACCCGGCGCCGGACGATCACCGGCACCGCGAGCACCGACCGCAGCCCCTCCGCGGCCACCGCCGCGTCGTATTCGTGGCTGATCACCGACGAGGCGCCGTAGTCGGTCACCGCGAACGGCCGGGACAGCGCCACGGCCTTCCCGCCCAGCCCGTTGCCCTGCAGGATGTCCAGGCCGTGCAGCACGGTGGTCTCCGTACCGGCCACGTCATTGATGCGGTAGCGCCCCGTGCCGGCCAGCAGACCGCCGAACGCCACCGGCAGACCGGTCGCCCGCCGCAGCCGCGACAGCGCCGTCCGTACGTCCGCCGACTCGTGCGCCGCCGCCTCGATCCGCACGCCGATACCTCCGCTTCCCCCCATTCGGGGGTGGTGAGACCTGCGCCACTGATTACACGATGGCAGGGAGCGGTGCGGCAATGAGGAGGACACATGACGGATACGGAAAACGGCGGGACGGGCCGGGCACCGGCCGCCACCGAGGCGTTCCGGGCGGCGCGGGATCTCCTGCTGCGCCACCGGGAGGACTATGACGCGGCCCGCGCGGAGTTCCGCTGGCCCCGCCCCACCCACTTCAACTGGGCACTGGACTGGTTCGACGCCATCGCCCGCGACAACGACCGCACCGCGCTGCACATCGTCGAGGAGGACGGCACCGGGACCCGGCTGAGCTTCGAGGAGCTGCGCCGCCGCTCCGACCAGGCCGCCAACTGGCTGTCCGCCCAAGGGGTACGGCCCGGCGACCGCATCGTCATGATGCTCGGCAACCAGGCGGAACTGTGGGAGACCGCGCTGGCCGCGATGAAGCTGCGCGCGGTCGTCATCCCCGCGACACCCCTGCTGGGCGCCGCCGATCTCGCCGACCGGATCGACCGCGGCCGGGCCCGCCATGTCCTGGTGCGGGCCGCGGACACCGACAAGTTCGACGCCGTGCCGGGCGACTACACCCGCATCGCGGTCGGCGGCGCGGCGGACGGCTGGCTGGCGTACGAAGAGGCCTACGGGAGCCCCGAGCGCTATGAGCCGGACGGTCCCACCCGGGCCGACGATCCGCTGATGCTCTACTTCACCTCCGGCACCACCGCCCTCCCCAAGCTCGTCGAGCACACCCACGCGTCCTACCCCATCGGCCACCTCGCCACGATGTACTGGATCGGCCTGCGGCCCGGCGATGTGCATCTGAACATCTCCTCGCCCGGATGGGCCAAGCACGCCTGGTCCAATCTCTTCGCGCCCTGGAACGCCGAGGCCACCGTCTTCATCCACAACTACACCCGCTTCGACGCGGCCCGGTTGATGGCCGAGATGGACCGTGCCCAGGTCACCAGCTTCTGCGCCCCGCCCACCGTCTGGCGGATGCTCATCCAGGCCGATCTGTCGGCGCTGCGCCGCCCGCCGCGCGAGATCGTCGCCGCCGGTGAACCGCTCAACCCGGAGATCATCGAGCAGGTGCGGCAGTCCTGGGGCGTGACGATCCGGGACGGCTTCGGCCAGACCGAGACCGCCGTCCAGGTGGCGAACACCCCCGGCCAGAGCGTCACACCGGGCTCCATGGGCCGGCCCACCCCCGGCTTCGACGTCGTCCTGCTCGACCCGGTCAGCGGCGCACCGGCCGACGAGGGGGAGATCGCCCTCGACCTCTCCACCCGTCCGGTCGGCCTGATGACCGGCTATCAGGGCGACCCCGAACGCACCGCGGAGGCGATGGCCGGCGGCTACTACCGCACCGGCGACATCGGCTTCCGCGACAGCGAGGGCCGGCTCACCTACATCGGCCGCGCCGACGACGTCTTCAAGGCCTCCGACTACAAGATCTCGCCCTTCGAGCTGGAGAGCGCCCTGCTGGAGCACGAGGCGGTCGCCGAGGCCGCCGTGGTGCCGGCCCCCGACCCGCTTCGGCTGTCCGTGCCCAAGGCGTACGTCGTGCTGGCGGCCGGGTGGGCGCCCGGCCCGGAGACCGCGAAGCTGATCTTCGCGCACTCCCGCGAGGTCCTGGCCCCCTACAAGCGCATCCGGCGGCTGGAGTTCGCCGAACTGCCGAAGACCGTCTCCGGCAAGATCCGCCGTATCGAACTGCGGGAGCGCACCGCGCAGGGCGACGGCAGCGCCGAGTACCGCGAGGAGAACCACCGATGAGCCGGCCGCAGCAGGAACTGTCGTACACCAGCGGAGCCGCCGACCAGCCGCTGCTCGGGCACACCATCGGCACCGACCTGGCCCGCACCATCGCGCGGTTCGGCGACCGCGAGGCCCTGGTCGAGGTGGCGAGCGGCCGCCGCTGGACGTACACCGAACTGGGCCGCGCGGTCGACGAGGTGGCGCTCGGCCTGCTCGCCAAGGGCGTCCGCACGGGCGACCGGGTCGGCATCTGGGCGCCCAACTGCGCCGAATGGGTCCTCGTCCAGTACGCCACCGCGCGGATCGGCGCGGTCCTCGTCAACGTCAACCCCGCCTACCGTGTCCACGAGTTGGCGTACGTCCTGCAACAGGCCGGGATCAGCCTCCTGGTCTCCGCGACCCACCACAGGACCAGCGACTACCGCGGGATGGTCGAGCAGGTGCGCGCCGAGAGCCCGGCGCTGCGCGAGGTGGTCTACATCGACGACCCGACCTGGGGCGGGCTGCTGGCGGCCGGCGCGACCGTCCCGGCAACCCGCCTCGCCGAGTACGACACGGCCCTGACCGCCGACGACCCGATCAACATCCAGTACACCTCGGGCACCACGGGCTTCCCCAAGGGCGCCACCCTCTCGCACCACAACATCCTCAACAACGGCTACTGGGTCGGCGAGACCGTCGCCTACACCGAGCAGGACCGGGTGTGTCTGCCGGTGCCCTTCTACCACTGCTTCGGCATGGTCATGGGCAACCTCGCGAGCACCTCGCACGGCGCCTGCATCGTCATCCCGGGCCCCGCCTTCGACGCCGCCACCACCCTGCGGGCCGTCCAGGACGAGCGGTGCACCTCCCTCTACGGCGTCCCCACCATGTTCATCGCCGAGCTCGACCACCCCGACTTCGCCACCTTCGACCTCTCCTCCCTGCGCACCGGCATCATGGCGGGCTCGCCCTGCCCGGAGGAGGTGATGAAGCGGGTGGTCGCCGAGATGCACATGACCGAGGTCTCCATCTGCTACGGCATGACCGAGACCTCCCCGGTCTCCACCCAGACCCGGCGCGAGGACGACCTCGCCCACCGCACCGCGACCGTCGGCCGGGTGCTGCCGCACATCGAGGTCAAGGTCGTCGACCCGGCGAGCGGGGTGACCGTGCCCCGCGGCACCCCCGGCGAGCTGTGCACCCGCGGCTACAGCGTGATGCTCGGCTACTGGGAGGACACCGCGCACACCGACGAGGTCATCGACGCCGCCCGGTGGATGCACACCGGCGACCTCGCGGTGATGAACGACGACGGCTACGTCCGGATCGTCGGCCGCATCAAGGACATGATCATCAGAGGCGGCGAGAACGTCTACCCGCGCGAGATCGAGGAGTTCCTCTACTCCCACCCCAAGATCGCCGACGTCCAGGTCGTCGGCGTCCCCGACGAGAAGTACGGCGAGGAGATCGCCGCCTGCGTCATCCTCCGCGACCCCGAAGACCCGCTCACCCACGACGAGTTGACCGACTACTGCCGCTCCCGCCTCGCCCACTTCAAGGTGCCGCGCTACCTCCGCCTCCTCGACGCCTTCCCGATGACCGTCAGCGGCAAGGTCCGCAAGATCGAGCTGCGAGAGCGGCTGGCGGAGGAGCTGGGGCACGTACCGCGATGAATCCGCGCCCGGCGACCGGGGGCGGCGACGCGCGGCGAGCGGAGGGTCCCCTCCGCTCGCCGCATGCCGATGAGGGACCGGGCCTCCCACGGATGCCCGCCTCACGAGCCGAGGGCGGGCAGCCCCCCGGGCTACTGCCGCCCGCTGCCGGCGCGGCGGGGCCCGACCCGGGCGGGGCGCGTCCACGGAATCAGGGCGGGGACGCGCGCACGATAGGCGTCGTAGGCGACGCCGAACTGACTGGCCATCAGGCAATCCTCGACCCGCACCCGGCGCAGCAACCAGGGGACGGCCACCACCAGGTAGACCACCCGGATCCCGAAGCCGGAGGCCGGCATGCCGCCGACGATCAGGCCGAGGAGACCGGTGTAGATGGGGTGCCGGACCAGCCGGTAGGGCCCGTCGGTACGCAGCTCGTGGTGCTCCTGCACCAGCGGGACGCCGGCCCACATCGTGCCCAGCGTCCAGCGGGCCCACAACAGCAAAGCCGTGGAGGCGAGGGCGAGCAGGGCACCCAGGAGCGCCAGCCCGGGCTGCCAGTACTGGAGGTGGCGCCAGAACGACGGCGGAGAGTGCCCGACGAGCACAGCGAACACACCGGCTCCCAGGACCAGCGGAATCCGTGCGGACGCGGTGCGCGGCAGCCCCCGCACCCAGCCGCCCAGCCCGTTCCGGCTCTTCACACCGAAGTAGACCGCCCCCACGATCCGGGCCACGAGGAAGATCAGGACACAGACGTCGATGACAGCGACAACTGCCGCATGGAGAAAGCCCATACGACGAGACTGCGCCGCATGCTGAGCGGTTCACCACCACCCACGGGTGGAACCGCAAGACTCCACCCACAGGTGGAGCCCCGGGGATGATGCAGGCATGCCCTCTCTGCCCGTCGCACCCCGCCCCCTGAACCACTCCGAGCGAGCCGTACTGGAACACCTCCTCACGGCCGACTTCCCCGGCGCGTCCGCACTCCGAAGCCAACTGGACCGGACGGAGGTCGTAGCCGTCTGGGCCCCCGGTTCCGTGAGCGTCGACCTCCGGGTACGCGAACCAGCACGGCCCGCGGCCCTGCCCTCCCGACTCGTACCCGTCGACGCACACGTACACGACCGATCCGGCGCACACACCGGCGAACTGCTGGTCTGGCTCGACGCCGGCACCACCCTGTCGGCCCTGGAATACGCCTGGACCACGAACGAGATGCCTGCCCGCCTGCCGCCTGTCGATCGAGTGCGGGTCAGGGTGCGCTGACGGCTTTCCGTTGAAGCCGGGATCGAACGCAGCCACGAGCATTCATCAGCGACGGCGGACAACACGTCAGAGATCGTGAAGGACCCGAATGCACCGGTGAAGGTGACACATGCCAACTAGACCGTGTCTCTTCGATCATGCGATTCGTCGAGTTTGGGTACGGGGATCAGTATGCGATGGGTGCTGACGGGCTGACCATGGCAGAGCGATTCGGAGGCTGACGGCAGTGGCCCATCGCGGGAGCTGGCGGACAGGAAATTGCGTCGAACGCGGAGTCGATCTTTGAGAAGGTCGTGAGTGTCCCGGGTCTACAGCGAAAGGAAGCCCGTGCCGCGTGCTGTCACGTTGATTCGTTCTGCATCCCTGTCCGATGTCGCCGAGTACTCCTACGCTGCCACGGCCCCGGCCGAGTCGCGGCTGATCTTCCTGGCCGGAGCATGTCCGCTGAATGAGGACGGTTCCACCGCGGCAATCGGAGACGTCGCGGGGCAGGCGGCCAAGGCCGTGGAGAACATGCGGACCGCTCTGGCAGACTCCGGCGCGTCACTCCACGATGTCATCAGCACCCGCGTTCTCGTTGCCTCCCACCGGCGGGAGGACCTGGTGACGGCGTGGGGGGTTGTCCGGACTGCGTTCGGCGACCACGACGTGCCCAGCACGTTGATGGGTGTCACCGTGCTCGGCTACGACGGCCAGCTCGTAGAGATCGAGGCCATCGCCGCTGTGCTCGATTCCTGAGCCGACGGACCCTCCCTGCAAGGACGAACAACCGCCTCGCCCGCGTTCTGGACCCGATCACGACCGGAGCCAAATGAGGAGGGCGGCAGCTGTGACGGTGCCGAGATAGTGGTACCCGCGCTTGTCGTAGTGGGTGGCGACGGCCCTGAACTGCTTGAGCTTTCCGATAGCCCGCTCCACCGTGTTGCGATCTTTGTACCGGCTCTTGTCGAAGGCCGGGTGCCGTCCGCCGTGCGCCCCCGGCGCAGGCGAGCGGCCTTGTGGCCTTCTTCTCCGGGATCACGTGCCGGATGCCGCGCTGGCGGAGGTAGGCGCGGATCTTGCGGTTGGTGCACCGCCTCCGCCAGCAGGAGCCGCAGGATCATGTGCGCGTGCAGGTGAACTCATCTTTGTGGCACCCCCTTTGAAAGCCAGGTGCGGCGGGAGGCGGGTTCGCAGGTGCACCGGCGGCGTGCTGGTGGGCCCGCACAGAGGTGGAGTCGACGTTGACGTTCCAGTCGAGGTCGCCCTCGGCGTCGGCAGCGGCCTGGACGTGCTGGAGGCATCTCTCCCAGGTGCCGTCGGCCCACCACAGCAAATGCCGCTTGTGGACCGTCTTCCACGGGCCGAAGCGTTGGAGAAGTTCACGCCACTGCACCCGGTGCTGAGTCGGTGAACGATTCCGTTGATCACCTGCCGGTGGTCCCGCCACCGGCCGCACCGATTGTTGCTCACCGGCAGCAGCGGCTCCAGGTTTGATACCGAGGGCGAGCGGAATGTGGCGGGGGCTGTGGGGCGACACACCGCGATCGGGCTGTCCGTCGTCACGGCCCGGCGAGGCTCGCTATCAGGCTCCTGCTCGCCGACCAGGAGGGCAGCCAACTCGTCGGCACCGTGGACAAGTTCACGTTGGAGCGGAACTGCCCGAATCGTCAGCGGGTCCGGTCCGTCGTGTCCTAGAGTGCGAGCGCGGCCGAGACCAGGAAGCGTGAGCTGGAGGCCGAGAGACGTACGAACGTTGAGATCGTCAAGGTTCCGATCTTCAGAAGCGTGGGGGAAGAGCTGATGGATGAGGACAAGAGGAAGGGCGCCGAGCTACCACCCTTGCTCTCCCGGCTCGTGGACGTGGCGGTGTGGGCCAGGACAAACAGTGATCTTGTCTGGGACAGGCAAGCAGATGGAAGGTTCCGCGCTGGACTCGTCCTCAAGTTCTCCGCTTCCCAGTCGGTCATGCTGAAGATCGAGAAGAATCCTGGCAGCCGTCTCGACTGGCAGTTCGGTCCCGCCAAGCCCCTCCCCAAGCTGCGCAGGAAGCCTCTGCGCTGACACGTGAACCCACGCCCTCTACGTTCCGAAGCACTTGGGTGGGGGAGGTGCCTGGGATTGGTGTGCTCCTCACCTGCGTCGATGGTTCGTACGCTTCCGCGCTCGTTCAGCGTTGTGCGTCGGCAATGTCACGCAATTCGACACGCGCTTCGTCCAGTCACCTTGGTGTAGGTAGGAACGTGAGGTGCCTTTCAGCGTCTTGTTCTGGCAAGGCCTGCCAGACTCCGTCGGTCAGCCGCACGGCGAGATCACCAGCGGCCCGTCGGGGACGGTCGCGCCGGTGGTGCTCATCAGGGCGCGCAGTCCGGCGCCGATGCCGATCCCGGCGGCCAGGCCGGTGACCGCGGCGACCGCGCCGACCACGAACGCCTCGATCAGCACCGAGCGGGTGACCTGACAGCGGCTGGCGCCGACCGCGCGCAGCAGCGCCAGCTCCTTGGTGCGCTGGGCGACCAGCATGGTGAAGGTGTTGGCGATGATGAAGACACCGACGAACAGGGCGATACCGGCGAAGGCGAGCAGGCCGGTCTTCACGACCTCCATCTTCTTGGCGGTCAGCTCGGCCTGGGTGTCGGCGAGTTGCTTGCCGGTGTGCGCCTCGGCGCTGTCCGCGGGCAGAATCCCTTCGATCGCGGCCTTCAGGGCCGTCGGTGAGGTGCCGGGGGCGGCCTTGACGTCGATCTCGCTGAACGTGCCGGGTGCGGCGAACAGCTTCTGTGCGGTCGGGGTGTCGAACAGCGCGAGGCTGCCGCCGGCCGCGACCGCGCCGTCGTCGGTGGTGAAGACGCCGGTCAGCTTCTGCTCACGGACCGGTCCGTCGACGGAGATCCGGACGGTGTCGCCGACCTTGTAGCCGGCCTGGTCCGCGGTGCGGGCGTCCAGCGCGACCTCGTGCGCGCCGTGGGGGGCCGTGCCATCGCGCAGCGGGTAGCGGGCGTCCCTGCCGTCCTTGCCGGGGAAATAGTTGCCGCCGAGGGTGGAGAATCCGTCGCCGACCGGCTGGCCCTTCTTGTCGGCGATGGCGGTGAAGCCGGAGACGGTGCCGGTGACGGAGGCGGCGCCGGGCACCTGGGCGGCCCGGTCGAGCAGCTTGCGGTCAAGCCGGGGGACCGCGCCGGGCGCGCCGCTGCCGCTGTCCGAGGACTTCGGCAGGATGGCGACGTCGACGTTGTCGTAGCCCTTTTGGGAGCTGGCCCGGTAGGCGTCGGAGAGGGTCGAGGTGAAGACCAGGGTGCCGGAGACGAAGGCCACGCCGAGCATCACGGCGAGGACGGTCATCAGCAGCCGGGCCTTGTGCGCAAGCACATTGCGCAAGGCGGTACGGAACATGAGGGGTCCTGGAGGAGAGATCCGAGTACGGGGGCGGCTGCCGCTGATCAGTTCGTACGGCCCTGGGGGCCGTGGCCCGGGGCCTGGGGGGTGTTCCCGGAAAACCGCCGCATGCGCTCCAGCACCGTGTCGGCGGTCGGGCCGCGCATATCGTCGACGATCCGGCCGTCGGCGAGGAAGACCACCCGGTCCGCGTAGGAGGCGGCGACCGGGTCGTGGGTCACCATCACCACGGTCTGGCCCAGTTCGCGCACGGAGTCGTGCAGAAAGCCGAGGACCTCGGCGCCGGAGCGCGAGTCGAGGTTTCCGGTGGGTTCGTCGGCGAAGATGATCTCGGGCCGGGAGGCCAGCGCGCGGGCGACCGCGACGCGCTGCTGCTGGCCGCCCGAGAGCTGGCTGGGGCGGTGCTTGAGGCGGTCGGCCAAGCCGACGGTCTGTACGACGCGGTCCAGCCAGGCGCGGTCGGGCTTACGGCCGGCGATGTCCATGGGCAGGGTGATGTTCTCCAGGGCGGTCAGGGTCGGCAGCAGGTTGAACGCCTGGAAGATGAAGCCGATCTTGTCGCGCCGGATTTGGGTGAGTTCCTTGTCCTTCAGCACGGTGAGTTCGGTGTCGCCGATCCGGGCGGAGCCGCCGGAGATCGAGTCCAGCCCTGCCATGCAGTGCATCAGGGTCGACTTGCCGGACCCGGAGGGGCCCATGATCGCGGTGAACTGGGCCTGCCGGAAGTCGACGGAGACCGCGTCCAGGGCGACCACCTGGGTCTCGCCCTGTCCGTAGACCTTGGTGAGGTCCGTGGCACGGGCGGCCGCCGCGGTGGCGCGGGTGGCGGTGGCGACGCCGGAGTGGGTGGTGGTCACGGGAACGGGCTCCTGTCGGCAGGTAGGAAGGACCTGATCCGCCGCGGCCACGAGGGCTCGGGCCGCGAACGGGAGGCGGACGCTTGCCATCGTGGGCCAGAGAGCGGAGGGAAGGCGTCCATCCATCTGCCATTCCTTGACCACCCTTGGGTCGTATCCGTGGCCGCCTCCGGTCATCCCTGCGGAGGAGCCGGAGCCCGATGCCGTTGCCGCGGCCCGCGGCAGCCGGACGGGCGGCACAGCGGGGGTGACGGACATGCCGATCAGGCGTCGGGCTCGGTCAATTGAATTCGTGGGCGACGCTGCCGAGGACGACCTGAGCGCGGCCGGGATGCTGGGGAATCGGGCACGGGGGCACACTCGTGCCCCTCGCATCCACTACGTCAAGGTTGGCCGACACGTCCATTCCGCAGAGCGCGCGCGACGCGTACATCGCGGCCCGCACCGTAGAGCCTGTGCGCCGTTCCCCCTCCGACCTCCGACCTCCGACCTCCGACCTCCGACCTCCGACCTCCGACCTCCGACCTCCGACCTCCGAATTCCGAATTCCGGCTGGCGGCCTGACGGCCCGCGAGCGCAGGCCGCAGCGGCGGCGCTACGGATCCGTGCGCCGGCTCACCTCGGGCGCTGGCAGGCCCGTTATCCGGGTGTGAGCGGCGTCCTGGGGACTGGACCGACCCGTACGCCGGGTCGGTCAACTTCCTTGCGTACGCGACCAAGTGGATCGACGAGCGAGGGCCGGCTGCGACCACGGACGAGCTGTACCGCAGGTTGCTGTGCCTGCACCTGGAGCCTTTGCCGGGCGAGCTGGACGTCAACGAGATCAGTGTGGCGAAGGCCAGGGCTGGGCGGGCCGAGCGGCTGAAGGCGACGGGCACGACCACGGTCGCCAAGTCCTACCGCCTGCTGAAGGCGATCATGAACAGAAGCCTTCTGGTGCGGATCTGGTGCAAGACGCCTGAACTGGCCCGGACAACAAAGAAGGCCCAGGTCTCCGACCTGGGCCTCAACTATGGAGCGGGTGACGGGAATCGAACCCGCGCTCTGAGCTTGGGAATCAAGGGCGCTCGTGACAGCCATTGACGTGCTGACCTGCGTAAACGCGGGCTGTGGGTGCAGCGGGGAGGGGAAGCGGGCACCAGTATTGACCGTGATTTACCGTCCGTTAGGACACGCAGAGGGCACGGCGCTGGAGCGGGGAGCGACGGCGGCGAGATCCGTGGCCTCGGTCGGCGTGGCTGCCTCTCTGTGGCGGCACCAGCGCGACCGCCGATGCCCTGGTGTGCGCATGCGAAGCACCTTCTGGGGGCGTGTGGGAAGAACGGCTGTCCTGACTGCCGGAGCTGCAAGGATCTGTGCCATGGATGTTTCGAGGTCTGCCAACGACGCAACTGCTGTAGGAGAAGGGGGAGTTCGCCCTGGGACGGCACCGTCGCGGTAGGCCATGATCCTCATATCTCCCCACGGCGTGGTGCACCTGCCCGGCAGGTGCAGCCATCACCCCTACAAGAGCCACCGAGAGGCGGGCTGGGGATGGGTGATGGAGCCAGATGAGGGGTCTGGGAGGGGATCAGCCGCGAAAGCCCGCTCCGAGCGACGCACGGCAATGCGGCGCGTGTCGCCCGGGAACGATGTGGTCACTGCCTCATGCGGGAGCCGCGACAGAGCATCGAGACCGGCAGCGGCGCCCGAGCAGCGCTGCGTTGATGCGGGCCGAAGTCGGTCTGCCTCCCGTGCACACCACTGTCGGCTGGATGTGGATTGCTCCGGCCACAGCAGCGGGCCGGGTGTGGGGACGGCCGTCGGGCAGGCGGATGCGCACCTTCTTCAGGGCGGGGATGAACCTCTGGGATCGCGCGAGGTTCTTGGCGAGGTACGCGGCCCGGGTACCCTTGCCGCCCCCCCGGGGGTCCGACGAGGACGATTCGCATCAGCGGAGGAACCCTTCGTAATTGCGCTGCTGAAGCTGGCTCTCGATCTGCTTCACGGTCTCCAGGCCCACACTCACGATGATGAGGATGCTTGTCCCGCCGAAGGGGAAGTTCTGGTTCGCGTGGAACAGCACCAACTCCACTGTTGGTACGAGCGCGATCAGCCCCAGATACAGCGAGCCCGGCCACGTGATCCGGTTGAGCACGTAGCTGAGGTACTCGGCCGTCGGGCGACCGGCCCGGACGCCCGGGACGAAGCCACCGTGCTTCTTCATGTTGTCGGCGACTTCTTCGGGGTTGAAGCTGATGGCCACGTAGAAGAAGGCGAAGAACACGATCAACAAGACGTACGCGGCGAGGTAAACGGGGTGGTCTCCCTTGGTGAAGGTGGTGGCGATCCAGGTCGCCCATGCCGCCTTCGACCCGCTGAACTGTGCGATGAGCGCCGGGATGGAGAGCAGCGATGACGCGAAGATGACGGGAACCACACCCGCCTGATTCACCTTGAGCGGGATGTACGTGGACGTACCGCCATAGGACCGGCGGCCGATCATCCGCTTCGCGTACTGCACCGGGATGCGCCGCTGGGCCTGCTCGACGAAGACCACCAGGGCGACCATTGCCAGGCCCACCAGGATCACCGCGAAGAACTCGATCCAGCCGCCGGCGAGCTTGCCGGTGAGCTTGACCTGCCACAGCGCGCCCGGGAAGCGGGCGGCGATCGAGATGAACATCAGGATCGACATGCCGTTGCCGATACCGCGGTCGGTCACCATCTCGCCCAGCCACATGACCAGGGCCGCACCGGCGGTCATCGTGATGACCATCGTGATGGTGGTGAAGACCGAGCCGTTGGGCACGATCTGGCGCGTGCAGCCCTGGAAGAGCGAACCGGCGCGGGCGGCGGTCACCAGGGCGGTGCCCTCCAGGGCGGCGAGCGCCACGGTCAGATAGCGGGTGTACTGGGTGATCTTCGCCTGGCCGGACTGCCCCTCCTTCTTGAGGGCCTCCAACCGCGGGATCACCACGGTCAGCAGCTGGAGGATGATGCTCGCCGTGATGTACGGCATGATCCCCAGCGCGAAGATCGTGACCTGCAGCAGCGCACCACCGCTGAACATGTTCACCAGGCCGAACAACCCGCTGTTGGCGTGGTTCCGCTCCATGCAGAACTCGACGTTCGCGTACTTCACTCCAGGGACCGGGATGTGCGCTCCGACCTGGTAGAGCACGATGATGCCCAACGTGAACAGCAGCTTCTTGCGCAGGTCGGGCGTCTTGAACGCTCGGGCGAACGCGGTGAGCACGGTGCCTCCTGCGCCTCCCGCCACTCTTGGGGCAGGGAGGCGACGGTCTTGAGGATCGATGAATACGTAGCGGCTGTACCGCGCGGAGCTCGCCCGCAGGGCGGGTTCCGAGGCAGGCCCCCGTGGCCGACTTGGTTGCCCAGGGTGCGGTGCGCGCGCAAAAGTCGCCGTCTCCCTCTCGCCCAGGTGTACGGACGCTGGGCTTCCGCACACACCCATCGGGACCGCTTGACCGCGGCCAAGGCGCTACCTGGCGGTCGGGGTTTGTGTCGGCGTCGGAACCGGCTCGGCGGGTGAGGGACGGTACGGCATCGGCACCAGGCCGGTAGTCGGGGCGCGGGTCGGCATCGGCACCGGGCCGGCAGTTGGGGCGCAGGTCGGCATCGGAACCGACCGGGTGGTCGACGTGCAGGTCGGCATCGGCGCCTTCGTCCCCCTCGGCACGGGGCGAGGAGTCGACGGCACCGGGGCCGACTCGGCAGGGGTGCCGGGGCGGCGCTGAGGGCCCGTGGGGCCGTCCTGAGCGAAGGAGCTCGGCAGGACCATCAGTCCGACTCCGAGCCCGGCAGCGGTCAGCACTGATCCGGTGGCCGCCCAAGCCGCTCGAGCCCGCCGGCGTGCGCGAACGCCGGCGTGCAGTCGGTCGCGGTGCCGGTCCTCATAGAGCGT
Organism: Streptomyces caniferus; assembly: GCF_009811555.1. Lineage (GTDB taxonomy): Bacteria > Actinomycetota > Actinomycetes > Streptomycetales > Streptomycetaceae > Streptomyces > Streptomyces caniferus. The sequence goes on from NZ_BLIN01000007.1 coordinate 235,624, forward strand.
GTCCTCCTGGCCGTCGCGCATCATCCGCGCCAGCTCCTGCTCGAAGTGATCCATGGCTCCCTCCTCACTCCACCGGCTCTGCCTCAGCCAGAAGCTGACGCAGCCGTGCAACGCCGCGTGCCGTCAGCGAACGGGCGGTACCCACCGGACAGCCCAGTACCTCCGCGACATCCCGCTCGGGCAGGTCCTGGTAGTAGCGCAGCACCACCGCAGCCCGCTGCCGCGCCGGCAGCAACGCCAATACGGCCTCCAACCGGGTCTGCTCGTCCACGGCAGCGGTCTCGTCCGCCACCTCGGGCGGGTCGGGCAGCTGGTCCACAGGGTGCTCGCCCCACCAGCGACGCCGTGCCGAGCGAGCCGCAGCACGGGCCAAGACCCTGCGCACGTACGCCTCGGGTGCCTCCTTGGCCACCTTCGGCCAGGCGAACCACAGTTTGACGAGCGCTTCCTGCAGCAGATCCTCGGCCCGGTGTCGGTCTCCACCGGTGAACAGCCGCGCCAGGTGAAGCAACGCCGACCACCGAGCCGCCACGAACCGGTCGAACTCATCGGCCCGCAACTGCCCCATCAGCGTCACCCCCTCACCTCAACACGCCCCTACACCCTCAATAAAGGCACTGGCCCCTGCCCCGCTATGCACCCCCGACAAGTGACATGGCTCACGCATCCGTCCGGGCCGTGCCCACGGCGCGACGTGTCCGGGCCGGCGGCGGCAGGCCGGACGGGATGCTTGCGGGCGGTAGACGAGTCAGTCCGCATGCCTGCGGGCCCGTACACCCCGACGACCAGGACGCGAAGACTGCCGACGAGGTACGCAACGCGTGGAACGCATGGCACCCGAACTGTCCCGCTGGCCTGTTGCCACAGTCCGGGACAGTTCCGGACCGCGAGGCGTCGGCCTCCCCGACCGCAACTCCCCAACAGGCTCCACCGAGGCGGGACGTCCCCGCCCCACTGCCGGAGCCGTTGACCGCCCGTGAGGTAGAGGTTTTGGCACTGATCGCGCAGGGGCTGTCCAACGCCGAGATCGGCGAACGCCTCTATCTCGGCCGCGCCACGGTCAAGACGCACATCAACCGCATCTTCGCGAAGACCGGCGCACGCGATCGCGCACAGGCCGTCCGCTACGCCTACCGCACCGGACTGGCGGACTGAGCACTGCACTTGACTCGCTACGTGGCTCGCCTTTTGCCGGGCCCCGCTACCTCTCACGCCGACCGGTCCGAGGCGGCCGTGTGGACGAGCCGCGGCTTCCCGGCATCCCAGCCGGTTGAGGGGCGTCGGCCCCGTGCTTTCCGGTCGGCTGCTACGACGCGCGCGACGGTCGAGTGGCGGGGATCGTGGGGAGTGCGTCTCGGGAAGTGCGGCGAAGGGTGAACGCGCGATTGGCTGCTCTGCGCCCTGAGCGTCAACCGCCCGGTTTTTGGCGCCATGTGGTGCGCAAGTGGTGCGCGAGCCTGTGAGAGGTCTGGACAACAAACAAGACCCCGGTCTCTGACCAGGGCCTTCGCTGTGGAGCGGGTGACGGGAATCGAACCCGCGCTCTGAGCTTGGGAACCAACGGGACCAGTGAGCTCGATTCGGCCCGTGACCAGGGGAAACGCCGCTCTACCTGACTGTTCGGTGGTGCACTGACGTACTGTTCTCGACCGTTGTTGACCGTGCTGGAGGGCACGGTTGGGGCACGAGCCTGGTCAGTGCAGCCTCAGCGCTGCTCTTGGGCCTGGCTGGGCGCGATGGCGACGCGTCTCCTATGAGGTGGGAGAAGTGGCATTGCCATCGCAAGGTATCTGCCCCTGAAGGCTGACCGCGTTCACGTCCCCGGCTCCACGTGGACTGCTGGTTCGGCGCCGCGCCGCGGGTGCTGGTGTATGTGGTTCTGCTGTACCGCGGTGAGGGCGCGGACGACGAGGATGGCGGCCACGGCCGCGCCGATGACGGCCGCGTCGGTCACCAGCAGCAGGGGCGTGTCCGTGTAGGCGCGGGCGATGACGGTGTTCGTGGTGCCGGTGTACAGGCCCGCCCCGCCCAGGAAACCGACCAGCCACAGGCCCCACCACCAGTTCACGGCGTGCGGCAAGCGCTTGTCGGGCGCGCTGGCGCGGTGGATGTCCGCGATGATCCCGCGGGGGATCCACAGGCTGGCGATGGGGACGATCCAGCCGGCGTAGACCCATGGCCCGGCGTAACGCGGGCGCTGTCCCGAGAGTGTGCCCGCGTTGTCCCGCACGCGCCAAAGCCAGAGCAGGAAGGCGACCGCGCACAGCACTATGGCCGCGTCTCCCAGGTTGATGACGAGGTGGTGGTAGTCGTTCTCCAGCGCGGTCAGCGGGCGGTGCCGGCCGCCGCCCTGGTCCAGCGGTCCGGATGGCGGCTGTCCGGCCACGGTGAGCCGGATCTGCCACACGGCCCGGGCCGCCCAGGCCGCGCCGGCGAGGACGAGGGTGGCGACGGCGCAGCCGGCCGCTCCCCGGACCGGGCGCAGGGCGGGCGGTGCTATGTGATCGTTCACGCGATCGTCCTTTACTGCGGGTCTCTTACGGGAGGTCGCGCCGGCCGTACATGGCATCGACGACCTCGCCTCACCGCCGACGGGCTTCGGCGTCGAGGGGCGAGGAGTCCAGGGTGTCTGCGGGCTTGAGGAGCAGCTGACCTCGGCCGTGGCGCACCGTCGCGCCGGGGCCCGAACGGGCCCTCCGGCTACGGTACCGAACCGCTTCTGCCACAGGGTGACCTGCGCGGTCAGTATGCCGTCGGGCCGCCACAGTGGCGTCGGGGAGTCCGGCCTGCTGAGTCCTCTCGCGGGATCCCTGTAATGGTTGTCATGCCTCGAGGTATTACATCAGCCTGTCGGTATGCGCTCTTCGACGCCCAGTGCCCCGGGCACTGACTCTTCCCACACCCACCAGCGAGACAGAACGGCCACCGGTTCCACGGAGGTTCCGTTCGCCTTGGGGAGGGCTGACCGGTGACCGGCTGCCCGGTGACTCCCTCCGGCTCACCCATCCTGGAGATGGCCCGCCGCGCGGCCGAGTATCGCGCGGAAGGCCGTCGGATCATCGACCTCACGCTCGGCGAGCCCGACTTCGCCCCGCCTGTGCACGCGGTTCGTGCCGCCCAGGAAGCCGCTGCCCGCCCGTTGGGCTACGCCCCCGCCAACGGGATACCGGAACTGCGCCGTGCCGCACGGCGCGCAGTGGAACGGGACCGCGCCCTGAGTTACTCGGATGCCGAGGTGGCCGTGGGATGCGGCGCCAAGCAGGTCATCTTCAACGCGTTCTTCGCCACCCTGGGCCCGGGCGACGAGGTGATCATCCCGGCGCCCTACTGGGCAAGTTACCCGGACCTGGTGCGCCTGTGCGGCGCCGTGCCCGTGATCGTTCCCTGCTCGGCCGACTCGGGGTTCAGACTCGCTCCCGACGCCCTGGAAGCGGCCCTGACCGCGCGCACGCGCTGGGTCGTGCTCAACGCTCCCGGAAACCCCTCGGGCGCCACCTACAGCCATGACACCCTGACCGGTCTCGCCGAGGTCCTGCGACGGCACCCCTCGGCGATGATCCTCTCGGACGAGATCTACGCCCACATCGGCTACGCCGAGGGCGAGTACTTCAGCATCGCGCAGGTCGCGCCTGACCTGCGCGAGCGGATCCTGCTCGTGGACGGCGTCTCCAAGGCGTACGCGATGACCGGCTGGCGGGTCGGCTGGGGGTTCGGGCCGGCCGAACTGGTCCGTCGTATCACCGCCGTACAGACACAGAACTGCACGCAGACGGCGACCGTGAGCCAGATCGCCGCGGCCGCCGCCCTGGAGGGGCCTCAGGGGATTCTGGCGGAACGATGTGGAACATACCGTCGACGGCGCGATGCGGCGCTGGCGATTCTGCGGCAGAGCCGGCACCTGGACACGGTCGAACCAGACGGTGCGTTCTACCTCTTGCCGCGCCTTGCGAGCGGCGACGACCTCGCAGCAGCGGACACCCTCCTCGAAGCGGGATGCGCGACCGTCCCGGGCAGCGCCTTCGGCGCGCCAGGCCACCTGCGGCTCTCCTTCGCCACCGACCTCGCCACCCTGGAAGAGGGCTGCCGCATCATCGTCGCCACGCTGGACGGGACTCCGGCGTGATCGCGCTGACCGTCAAGGCGCTGATTCCGGTCGTCCTGCTGATCGCGCTGGGCTACGCCCTCAAGCGATCGATGATCACCACCGAGCGATTCTGGTCCGAAGCCGAGCGCCTGAGCTATCACGTGCTGCTCCCGGCTCTGTTCCTGCACAGCCTGGCGACGGCCGACACCGACGATCTTCCGGTAGCGGCCCTGGCAGGCACTCTGGTCGCCTCCACGGTGACAGTCGCGGTGCTGGTCATCGCCTTCAGGCCCATGATGCGACTGAAAGACGACGGCTTCACCTCCGTCTTCCAGGGCAGCGTCAGGTTCAACAATTACATCGGCGTGACGATCGCTGCCGGTCTGTACGGCACCCAGGGCGTCGCCACCGCGGCGGTCTGCAACGCGGTGATCGTGCCCACGGTCAACGTCTTGTGCGTGCTGGTCTTCGCGCGGTTCGGGAGCGCACGCCTGCGCCTAGCGGGCATCGTCAAACAGCTCGTGACCAACCCGCTCATCCTCGCCTGTGTGGGAGGCATCCTCCTTCAGGCACTCGATCTGCGCCTGCCGCCGGGCATCGAGCCGGCGCTTCAGGCACTCGGAGCCGCCTCGATGCCGCTGGGGCTGCTGTGCATCGGCGCCGCGCTGCGCTTCGGTGCGGCACGCTCGTGGGCGGCACCGATCCTCACGTCGTCGTCCGTCAAGTTCGCCCTCATGCCCGCCGTGACCTTCCTGGCGGCTCAGATGGCCGGCCTGGGCTCCCACGCGCTGATCATCGCCGTGCTCTTCCAGGCTCTGCCCACGGCATCGTCCTCGTACATCATGGCGAGACAACTCGGCGGCGACGCGCCGCTGATGGCCGGCATCACCGCGACGCAGACACTTCTGGGCATCGCCGCAGTCCCGTTCGTCCTGGCACTGGTCTCGGCATAGCACCTGCGCCAGGGCGGAACGCTAGCGCCGCGTCATGCGGTGGCGGCGGACCGCATCGGTGTTGGCGCAGCGCGCGCAGCAGTAGGCGCGGCGACCGTTGCGGCTGGTGTCGACGAAGGCGGTCCGGCAGGAGTCCAGCGCGCAGACGCCCAGCCGTTCCCCCTCGGCCTCCATGGTGAAGATGGCCAGAGCTCCCGCGGTCACGGCCTTCACGCGGCTTTGGACGTCCTGGGCGTCCGGTGCGAAGTGCAGATGCGGCCGCAAGTCGTCGTGCGTGGTCAGGTACACGCTTCCCGCGCCGTCCGCGAGCAGAGCGTTGATCCTCTCGCACCGTTCGCCCTGCGAGGCAGCCTCGAAAACGGGCCGCAAAAGCCGCGACCACGCCCTGATCTCCTCACCGGCCGAGCCGGTGACACGCGAACGCCGGATCGCATGCTCCTGCAAGGCCCGTTCCAGAGCCTCAGCCCCCCAGGAACCACTCGACTCAAGATTCACCAGCGACACAGCAAGGCGAACCCCGACCATGTTGTCATGCTCAAACTTCACTCAACCATTGCACCACAGGTCGGGCCCGGAGCGGTGGTCCAGCTGCCCAGGGCACCAGGCGGCCCGACCGAGGCCGTCCCACCCACTTGACGCGTTGGTGGCGCAAGCCATAGGAGTCCCGTCTCGGGATTCGAGGCGCCGTCCACCGTGTGACCGCTGAGGTGTCGTGCGCCACCTCTCTGTGCAATCCATAGAGGGAAGTTGGGACACGCCAAGGGCACGCCCGCACCGGAAGGTCTATACAACAAACAAGGCCCAGGTCACCGACCGGGGCCTCAACCATGGAGCGGGTGACGGGAATCGAGCCCGCGCTCTGAGCTTGGGAATCACGGGTTTGCCGAGCGGTTAACCGGGCTCTGACCTGCTGCGATGGGGCTTTGAACGGCTCGTCTGGTGGCCCCGTCGCGTACCCGAATTCCCCGTGGCTTACGGGGCCTTCGGGCACGCAACGGGCACGGCAGCCCCTCGTTGCGAACTACAGGCGGGCCGACCGGTGAGGTCTGCTGGCGTGGTCAGCAGGGGGCTAGAGGGGGATGGCGGACGCTAGCGGTTCTTGCGGTTGCGGTGCTTCACTGCTGTAACCGCAAGTGGCGCCGAACAGTCCTGCGAGGGTCACCGCAGACCGTAGGCGCTTGCCACCTGGGCTGCCGGAGCCCACACGATCACCAGAATGCGCGAGGCTGCCGCCGACGAATCGCACGGACGGGGCCTGTGCCTTGTCGATGCGCTGGCGGACTCGTGGAGCGCCGGCCCGAGCCGCTTCGGCGGAACAGTCGTCTCGTTCTCCGTCGATGAGGCTTGGAAGCCCTGATGGACCTCGGCAGATTTGTGGTGCCCGGAGCGAAGGCCTTGTAGGTGGGGATGGACACGCGGGTGCTGTACGCGTACGCCAGCCTGGTCTGTCAGGGCCTGGAGTTTGGGGAGTTGCACCGGCCGGTGGCGGTCAGGGCCGTTGTTCCCCGGGCCAGTCGAGCAGCAGGCGCTGGGCGCGGGGGAGGGAAGCGACCACGAGGTCGTAGGAGTCCTCGATCATGTCGAGGATGAGTTGGTCGGGGAGGGCGCCGGTGAGTGTGACGGTGTTCCAGTGGCGTTTGTTGAGGTGGTAGCCGGGCACCACCTCGGGGTGTGTCGCGCGCAGGCGCTCGGCCAGTTCGGGGTCGCACTTGAGGCTCACGGTGAGCGGCGCGTCCGTCAGGGTCGTCAGGGCGAAGATCTTTCCACCGACCTTGAAGGTCGATACGTCCGGGTGCCGGGGGAAGGGGAACTCCTCGACGGCCCCGTTGAAGTCCAGGCAGACGGCTCGAAGGGCATTCGCGTCGATCATGCCGTCATTATGTCGGGCGGGTGGTGGTGGCTGACCGGGTGTCATGTGCGGGGGCCGGGATCCCGTCTCATGCACACGCGCGGCCAGTGGTCGAGTCCCAGCGTCGCCTCGTGGGCGCGGATCTCGCGCAGGCCCGGGGTGAGTTCGGCATCGGTGAGGGTCCGGAATCCGAGGCGGGTGTAGTACGGCGCGTTCCACGGCACCTCGGCGAAGGTGGTCAGGGTGAGCGGGGCCGAGCCGCCGTCCTGTTCCGCCCGGTCGATGAGTGCTTGGCCGATACGACGGTGGGCGTGCTGTGGGTGGACTGACACCTGCTCGATGTGGGTGCAGCCGTCGACCGGTTCCCAGAGCAGAAAGCCGAGTGGCGCTCCGGTCCCTTCGGCGGCCGCCGCCCCGCACGGTTCCTCGTACGCCGCCAGTGCTCGACCCGCGCGCTGGAACTCCGCCAGCTGCGCGAGGGAGGGGGGTTCGGCGTCCGCGATCGTCGCCATACCGAGCCCGCGGAATGCCGTACCGGCTGCGAGCTCGATGCTGCGCAGGGCGGGCAGCTCGGCGGGGGAGGGGGCATGGATGAGCACGGGGTCAGTGTCGCCGGTCCGGGCGGGCGAGGCGAGCGGATTTCCACGGACGGCTCGCCCTCGGCCTCACCGCCCCGCCGCCCCGTACTTGATCAGTTCGTCGGCCGGATCGTTGACCGGCTGGGGGGTGCCCGTGAGGTCCATGACGAACAGCGGGATGTGCAGTTCGTCGGCGCGGGAGCGGGCGTCGCGGGCGTAGCCGGCGAGGGAGAAGAAGACCGCTATGGCCGAGTCGTTGAGGCCGTTGAGCCAGACGCATTCGATCTCGCGCAGTGGGGTGGCGCGGGTGGTCGGGTCGACCTGGGCGACCACGCCCGTACCGCGGAGGTCCACGCCGGAGGCGGTGCGCTCCTGGGTCCGGGCGACATCGGCGTAGCCCAGCCACTTCAGGTACTGCTCGGCGGCGGTGACGCAGTCGCGGGCCGTACGGATCGTGACCGGACGGAACGCGGGCCGCAGGACGGCGCGCGGAGTCTCGGCGGCGGGGGCCGGGGCGGGTTTGGGCGCGGCTGGGCCGAACGAGGGGAAATTCGGGGGCGGTTGGGTGGGCGCGGGAGCGACGGGGACCCGTACGACCGTGCCGCAGGCACAGCCGGACTCCGGGGCCGGCCACTCGTCCTGCCGTCCGCAGACCTCGCAGCGCACCTCCACCCAGGACGCCTGCCAGGTGCGGTGGTGTATCTCGACGGGCACCCCGCCGCGCAGCACGGGCAGGGTCAGCGGGGCACCGCACGCGCACGGGAAGGTGGGCGGGGTGAAGGCGTTCTCACGGCGGCACGTGGGGCACCGCACCGGCACGCTGTCGGCCATGGTCGGCTCCTGGCGGATCGGGCGGCAGACAGGTCGGATCTGCCGCTGCCCCCATGGTCTCTCCAAAAGCGGGCGCAGGGGGGTGATTTGCGAGGAGAGCCGCAGGTGAGGAAGAGCCTCGGGGGAGCCACGGCGCACGGGGGGAGCGCATCGCGGCGCACGGGGCCGTCGGGCAGGTGCCGCGCACGCACCGGTCCCGGAATCCGTGACCGTACGGATTCCGGGACCGCTGTGGTTCCCGTCCGACAGCGCGAGAATCGGGCGCGACAGGACATCGCGCCGCCGGACGGAGTCTGTGGGGTGGTGGAGCGAGGGGAGCAGGCAAGCTCCGCGGTGGGGGAGAGGCCCGCCCTGTCTGTCGGACGGGCACGGCCACCGCACTGGTTCTCCCGGTGTACCGCGGAGCTCGCACCGCCTCTCCGTACCGGCCGACCACCCCTCAAACGGGCCGGCCGGTACGGATGCGCAAGGGTGCCGACCTCCCGTCAGTCCTCGCGCAGCTCTCGGACCCTGGCCTCGACGCGCGCGCCGTAGTCCGGGTCGGCGGCGTGGAAGTGAGCGAGGTTCTTCTCGATCACGTCGTCCCGGCCGACCTGGGAGAGGCCGCCGGCGATGTTGTTCACCAGACGGGTCTTCTCGTCCTTCGACATCAGGCGGTAGAGCTCACCGGCCTGGAAGAAGTCGTCGTCCTTGGTGTGCGCCGGGGCCGCGTGGGCGCCGGTGTGGCCGGAGACGGCGAGCGGGGCGGAGAGCGCCTCGTCGGTCTGCGCCGGGCCGCCGTAGGAGTTCGGCTCGTAGTTCTTGGCGTGCCGGTCGTAGCGGTTGGTGGCCATCAGGCCGTCCCGGCCGTAGTTGTGGGCCTCGGTCGCCTTGGGGGCGTTCACCGGCAGCTGGGTGTGGTTGACGCCCAGGCGGTAACGGTGCGCGTCGGCGTAGGCGAACAGCCGGCCCTGGAGCATCTTGTCCGGGGACGGGCCGATGCCGGGCACGAAGTTGTTCGGGGAGAAGGCCGACTGCTCGACCTCGGCGAAGACGTTGTCGGGGTTGCGGTCCAGGACCAGGCGGCCCACCCGCTGCAGCGGGTAGTCGCTGTGCGGCCACACCTTGGTCAGGTCGAACGGGTTGAAGCGGTAGTCGGCCGCCTCGGCCGCCGGCATGATCTGCACGTACAGCGTCCAGGAGGGGTAGACGCCCCGCTCGATGGACTGGAGCAGATCGGTCTGGTGGCTGTTGGGGTCCGTGCCGGACAGCTCGGCGCCCTGCTCGGCGTCCAGGCAGCGGATGCCCTGGTTCGTCTTGAAGTGGTACTTGACGAAGAAGGCCTCGCCCTCGGCGTTCGTCCACTGGTAGGTGTGCGAGCCGTAGCCGTTCATGTGGCGGTAGGAGGCCGGGATGCCGCGGTCGCCCATGAGCCAGGTGATCTGGTGCGTCGCCTCGGGGGAGTGCGCCCAGAAGTCCCAGACGTTGTCCGGCTCCTGCTTGCCCGTGAAGGGGTCGCGCTTCTGGGAGTGGATGAAGTCGGGGAACTTGATCGGGTCCTTGATGAAGAACACCGGGGTGTTGTTGCCGACGAGGTCGTAATTGCCCTCCGCCGTGTAGAACTTCAGGGCGAAGCCACGCGGGTCACGGGCCGCGTCCGGGCCGCCGAGGCTGTCGGCGACGGTCGAGAAGCGGATGAACGTCTCGGTGCGCTTGCCGATGGTGTTGAGGAAGTCCGCGCGGGTGAAGCCCGAGACGTCGTCGGTCACCTCGAAGTAGCCGTATGCGCCGGAGCCACGGGCATGCACGACGCGCTCCGGGATGCGCTCGCGGTTGAAGCGCGCGAGCTTCTCCAGCAGGTGCTGGTCCTGGAGGATGATCGGGCCGCCGACGCCGGCGGTGGCGGAGTTCTGGTTGTCGGCGACGGGGGCGCCAGCCTCCGTAGTGAGAAAGCGCGCCGTCAGCGTGGGCTTCGACATGGTGACCTTCCGTACGAGAGCGCGGAAGTTGGCTTCCGCATGTCGGAGCGTAAGAAGCACTCCGACCAAACGTCAACAGTTTGTTGAAACAAAGCGGGGTGGTATCCGCGGTTCCGGACGGCGGCCACGCCTGGGCGCGACAGGACAAGTGTCGGCGCAGCCGCCGCCCGGAAGTCTGGGGGACCGGTGCTCGGCGCTAGGTCCCGTGGGTGGTGGGTACGGGCACGGGGTCAGGTCCCGTGGGTGAACTCGGGCACGGGCCGGGGCCCGTGGGTGTCCCGGCGAACGGGACCGGTGGCCGCGCCGTCGGACACCCGCCCCGCCCACTCGGTCCGGACCTCCACGAGGACCGGCCGCCGGGTGGAGACGGCTTCCTTCCGGGCCCACTCGACCGCCGAGCGGAGTTCCGCCGGTTCGACGACGTCCCGGCCCGCGCAGCCGTACGCCTCCACGAGCTTCACGTGGTCCGGCAGGTGCTCGTCGAGGTGCCCGTCGTCGGGGTGGTGGCCCTGGTGTCCGCTGGGGTGGCCGGGCGGGAGCAGGAGCAGTACGAAGGGCACCTCGTGGCGGACCGCGGACGCCAACTCCTCGGCCAGGAGCGGGAATCCCCGGCTGCCGACGGCCACGACGACCTCCGCCTCCCGCTCGCCCCGGGCGTCCAGGGCCGTGCGGATGCCGATCGCGGCCGGTACCTCCCAGCCGGGTGGCCCGTGGTGGCAGTGGAACCGGTCGCGGCGCCCCTCCCGTACCGCGGCGGTGGCACAGGTGCCCGGCGCGCCGCCGACGAGGTGGGTCCCCGGCGCCGCGTCCGTCCCGAAGATCTCGGTGATCTCCGCCAGGGGCCACGGAGCCGGGACGCACGCACCGTCGAGGCCGGCAGGGCCGGCCCTGCCCGCCGGGGCGTGCGGTGGCACCGCACGTCCGCGCTCCGGCCCGGCCGATGCCGGCCGGAAGGCGAAGCCGGGGCCGCGCCCGCTCCCGTCCGCGGGCTCCGTCGCGGCCAGGTCGGCCGGGACGTCGAGCAGGACCGGACCGGGGCGGCCCTCCCGCGCGATGTGGAAGGCCTCGCGAAAGGCCCCCGGTATACGCGCCGGATCCTCGATCCGCTCGGCGCGCTTGGTGACCGGACCGGCCAGCCGCACGAGGTCCGGCGGCCGGAAGGTGTCCGGGCGCAGCGGGCCGGTGGTCCGGCGCGGACCGGCCGGCTCCCGGCCGATGATGCACACCAGCGGGACCGCGTCCTGCTGCGCCGCGTACAGCCCGGTGAGCAGGCGCGCCGCCCCCGGGCCCGCGGGCGCCGCGACGACGCCGGGCTTCCCGCTCGTACGGGCCCAGCCGTGCGCCATGTGCGTGGCGCCCTCTTCGTGGCGCGCCGACAGCCGCTCGATGCCGCGGGCCTCCGCCATCGCCGTGCAGAGGGGGAGGAGGGCGGCGCCCGGGCAGCCGAAGACGACCTCGACGCCCTCGTCCTTCATGACCCGGACGGCCGCCGTCCCCCATTGCCCCCGCGGCACGGGAGGCACCCCGACGGCGGGAATCCGCTGCGCCGCCATGGACTCAGTTTCCGGTGGGGTGTCCGGAGAGGCGTTCGACGCCGCGCAGGAGGGCGGAGTGGTCGAGGCCGCCGTCGCCTTGGGCGCGCAGGGAGGCGACGAGGCCGGCGACGACGGTGCCGACGGGGAGGGCGGCGCCGACGGTGCGGGCGGCGTCGGTGACGATGCCCATGTCCTTGTGGTGGAGGTCGATGCGGAAGCCGGGGCGGAAGTCGCGGGTTGTGAAGTTGTCCTTCTTGCGGGCCAGGACGGTGGAGCCGGCGAGGCCGCCGGCGAGGACGTCGAGGGCGGCGGTGAGGTCGACGCCGGACTTCTCCAGGAAGACGACGGCTTCGGCGCAGGCCTGGATGTTGACGGCGACGATGAGCTGGTTGGCGGCCTTGACGGTCTGGCCGCTGCCGTGGGGGCCGCAGCGCACGATGGTCTTGCCGAGGGTTTCGAGGAGGGGGCGGGCGGCGTCGAAGTCGGCCTGGTCGCCGCCGACCATGATGGACAGGACGGCTTCGAGGGCGCCGGCTTCGCCGCCGGAGACGGGGGCGTCCAGGACGCGGATGCTCTTGGCGGCGGCGGCCTGTGCGAGGTCGATGGAGGTCTGGGGGGTGATCGAGGACATGTCGATCAGCAGGGTGTGGGGGCGGGCGTTTTCGAGGATGCCGTCGGGGCCGTAGGCGATGGCCTCGACCTGGGGGGAGGCGGGGACCATGGTGATGACGATGTCGGCGTCGGCGACGGCCTCGGCGATCGATCCGGCCGCGGTGCCGCCGGCCGCCGCGAGGCGCTCGAGCTTGTCGGCCTCCAGGGTGAAGCCGGTGACCGGGTAGCCGGCCTTGATCAGGTTCTCGGCCATGGGCGAGCCCATGATGCCGAGACCGATCCATGCGATCTTGGGCAGGTTGCTCATGCGGGTGCCTTTCTCAAATGCTGTGCTGCGTCAGGAGCGGACGCGCTGTGCCGCGTCGGGGGCGGGCCGGGCCGTGCCGGGTCAGGGGCGGGCGGCGCGCAGGGGGGCCGGGAGCCACTCGAAGGCGCCGGCGCTCGGCCCGTCGCCGGGCTTGTACTCCAGGCCGGTCCAGCCGTCATAACCGGCCTTCTGCAGCCGGGCCAGCAGCGCGGCGAGGTCGAGCGAACCGGTGCCGGGGGCGCCGCGGCCGGGACTGTCGGCGATCTGCACATGCCCGGTCTTGGGCGTGTAGCGGTCGATGACCTCCTCGAGGTCCTCGCCGTTCATCGCCAGGTGGTAGAGGTCCATCAGGAAGCGGGCGTTGTCCAGGCCGGTGGCCGCGTTCACCGCGTCGACGACCTCGATGGCCTTCGGCGCGCTGACGATGGGGCAGTGGGGCGACTCGGGCGCGTTGAGCGCCTCGATCAGCAGCGTCCCGCCCACCTCCGCCACCGCCCGCGCAGCGAAGGCCAGGTTCTCCAGCGCCAGCGCATCCTGCTCGGCGGCCGGCACGCCCTCGACGCGGTTGCCGTAGAGGGCGTTGAAGGACGTGCAGCCCAGCGAGCGGCCGAACTCCACCGCCACCGGCACATTCGCCCGGAACCGCTCCGACTCCTCACCCGGCACCGACAACGCCCCCCGGTCCGGCCCCGGCAACCGCCCCGCATAGAAGTTCAGGCCCACCAGCCGCGTCCCGGCATCGTCCAGCGCCGCACGCAGCGCCGCCAGCTCCCCCCGCTCCACAACCGGGGCATCCACCCACGGCCACCACAGCTCCACCGCCGTGAAACCCGCCGCCCGCGCGGCCGCCGGCCGCTCCAGCAACGGAAGCTCGGTGAACAGGATCGACAGATTGACGTTGAAGCGCGTGTCCGTGAAACCCATCAGGCCCGGCGCCCCTTCCGGATAGTGGAACTGTTTTTCTGCTTGTTGGAACAGTGCCTGCCGGGCTCGGAGGCTGTCAAGGGGGCCCCGGGGCAATTTCTGGTGGCCGGGCCGAACCGCGCGTAGGTTGAGCGGCGTGCGATTGAGAGTGGAGTTCACGACGGAACCGTTCGACCTGGACGAGGCGCCGGCGCATGCGGTGGTGGCGCGGGACGTCGTCACGGGCGCCGAACTGGACGCCGTCGACGTCGGTCCGTTCGGCAACACGGCCGAGGGCGAGGCCGATCAGGTGCTCGGCGCGGTGACCGACCTGCTGCGCGAATCGCTGCGGGCGGGCGCCACCCGGGTGTCCCTGCAGGTCAATGTGATCCGGGAGGCCGGGCAGGGCGAGGCCGGCCAGGGCGCGGGGGAGGCGACGTGACGGAGCCCGCCGACCACCCGTTCGTCCAGGCGGTCAAGCCGCTGATCGACGCGATGGGCGGACAGATGATCGCGCCGGACCAGGCCCAGGGCGACGATGTCGTACTGACCTGGGAGGGGCGGGACCGGGTGGCCGTACGGCTCCCGCATCTGTCGGACTCGCTCGACCACATCCTCGCCGAGCTCCAGCGCCGGCACGGCATGCCGCTCGCGGAGCTGGACCGGAAGACCAAGCAGTCGGTGGTGCGGATCCTGGAGTCGCGCGGGGCCTTCTCGGTCCGGCACGGGGTGGAGACGGTCGCGGGCGCCCTCGGGGTCAGCCGGTTCACCGTGTACAACTACCTGAACCGGGAAAACGCGTCTCGGGACGCAAAGGAGCAGGTAGAAGGCTCGTAGGTGGGCGCTCGGCTCTCGCGTTGGGCCGACCGTCGCACAATTTCTCACAAGGCCCCGCAAGCATCTGGCTGTGGGGTCGCGTAGGCGCCCATGAGCTCGGAAATGGCGGCGAGCCGCTACTCGATCGTGGAGCGCAAAGCACCTGCTTAGTGGAGCTGCTCCGCCTCGGAGAGTCGGTGGTTCTCTTCCGAGTGGCCGATCGAAGGCCTTGCTGAAGTGCCGTCCGTTCTGGGGTGTTCCAGGCTGGACGCCATGGGGTTATCTGGCTACGCGGAGGAGGCATGAGGGATGAGTGACAGCGTCGTATCTCTCACGTTGGGCTTGGTTGGACTGGTCGGTGGTCTGGTTACGGCATTCTCAGCGGTGCAATCGTCCAAGGAGACGGCTGGCGGGGCGATCTTTGATGCGGCTGCTGCTCGTAACGCCGAGTTTCAAAATGCCCGGCGCAAGCGGTACGAGGAGCTGCTAGACGTTCTCGTTGAGGAGGATCTGGGGGTTGAACTGTCGAAACGGATCCGTAGGGCTCAGCTGATCGCGTGCGAGGGTGACCTGCGCTGTACTCTCGATACGCTCGCGGCCGATCCGGATGAGTTTCGAGGCAGCACCAAGCAACTCAGTGACCTAGCCAGAGCAATGAACGAAGATGCCGGAAAGTAGCGGCGCCTTTGAGGGCGGCCCTGAGGCGTTACGTACCTACCTCGCACCGGGGCCCGACGCCGGACATCCACCCATCGGGCGTTAGGGGCAGCTGCCTGCTGCCCGAGTTGGCACAAGCCTATGGATGCCCCGCTCCCGGCACGATGCAGGGCACCGGCCAAGGTGTGATGCGAGCCGTCACGTTGGGCATGTGACACGGCGGAGGGTCATGACGCACAAATCTCCGTGGCAAAAGCGGCGTCGCGCTAGGAAAGTTACGAGGCAAACTGCCCGTGCGGGGATGCCTCGCCCGAGTGCTCCCGAGTGGATTCCTGTGGATCCGGAGCACCTGCGGGTGGCCGCTTCGGCCTTCGATCGGCTGCTCGGGTGATGCCCTGGGCGTCTCACCGGCTTCTCGCATACCCAGCGTGACGGACTGGGTGGCGGGGCCCTGACCTGGACGTTTGGGGGGCCTGTGGACTGTCTGGACGGTATGGAACGGGCAAGGCTCAAACTACCTGAACAGGGAGAACGCCGCGAAGGACCCGACTGACGCGAGCCGGCCGGGTGTCCTCGCCGGGGCGGCGCCCGGACCCGCGGAGCCGCCGTCCCGCGGCACCGGACGGCGGCCTTTGTGCCGCCGAGTTTTCAACAAAGTGTTGACGTGATGTTGCCGGGGGTCTTAGCTGTTTCCAGCCAACCAGAGCTGTCCAGCACCAGGCCACGGAGGCTTCCCGTGTCTTCGAGTTCACCGCGCTCGACGGGGGACACCCCCGAGCGCCCGCCGGGGCTCACCCGGTTCAACACCGCCGACGACAGTACGGCCCGGGCCGCACTGCACGAGGTGTGTGCCAGCCGGGCATGGGGGAGCAAGCTCCTTGCGCAGCGCCCCTACGCCACCGCCGACGCCCTGTTCGCCGCCAGTGACGCCGCCACGGCCGAGCTGACCGCCGACGACCTGGCCGAGGCGATGGCCGGGCACCCGCCGATCGGCCGGCCGAAGCCGGGCGACCCCACCTCGCACCGCGAACAGAGCGGGATGGCCGGCGCCTCCGACGAGCTCAAGGCGGAGATGCTCGAACTCAATCTGGCCTACCAGGAGAAGTTCGGGCATGTCTTCCTGATCTGCGCCTCCGGCCGTACCGGAGAGCAGATGCGCGACGCGGTCCGTCACCGGATCGACAACACGCCGGAACAGGAACGAGAGATCGTTCGTGGCGAGCTCGGCAAGATCAACCGCATCCGCCTGACCCGTATCGCGGAGCACGCAGAAGGAGACGCAGCATGAGCAGCGAGACGGCCGCACGGACGTCGGTGTCCACGCACATCCTGGACACCAGCGTGGGCCGACCCGCGGAGGGCGTCGCCCTCACGCTCTCGGTGCGCTCCGGCAGCGACGGCGCCTGGACCGCCCACGGCGCGTCCAGCACCGACGCGGACGGACGCTGCAAGGATCTGCCGGCCCTGCCGGAAGGCACCACCCATGTGCGCCTCGACTTCGCCGTCGAGGAGTACTTCGTCCACCACAAGGCAACCCAGCAAGCCGAGGAACAGCAGGACGCCCCCCGCGTAAGGGACAGCGGAGCTTTCTTCCCGGAGGTGGCGATCACCTTTGCCGTCACGCCGGGCGAGCACTATCACGTACCGCTGCTGCTCAACCCGTTCGGCTACTCCGTATACCGAGGGAGCTAGCACCGACATGACTGCCCATTCCCGCCCGGCCCGCGCTGCCGATTCCCGCCCGGCCCGCCCTGTGATGCTCGGCCAGAACCAGTACGGCAAAGCGGAGAACCGCGTCGTCAAGATCACCCGCGACGGGGACACGCACCACATCAAGGACCTGAACGTCTCCGTGTCGCTCTCCGGCGACCTGGAAGAGGTCCACCTCTCCGGCTCCAACGCCCACTGCCTGCCCACCGACACGACCAAGAACACCGTGTACGCCTTCGCCAAGGAGTACGGGATCGAGTCGGCCGAGCAGTTCGGCATCCACCTCGCCCGGCACTTCGTCACCAGCCAGGAACCGATCCACCGGGCCCGCATCCGGATCGAGGAGTACGCCTGGGAGCGGATCGCCACCTCCGACGCCAACTCCCGCTTCATCGGCGCCGACGAGGTCCAGCACTCCTTCGTCCGCAAGGGCCAGGAGACCCGCCTGACCGAGATCACCTACGACGGTGAGCGCTGGCAGGTCATCTCCGGCCTGAAGGACCTCGTGGTCATGAACTCCACCAACTCGGAGTTCTGGGGTTACATCAAGGACAAGTACACGACCCTGAAGGAGGCCTACGACCGCATCCTGGCCACCGAGGTGTCCGGCCGCTGGCGGTTCAACTGGACCGACGACGAGCAGCGGATGCCGAACTGGGAGCGTTCGTACGAGCAGGTCAAGAAGCACATGCTGCAGGCGTTCGCGGAGACCTACAGCCTCTCGCTCCAGCAGACCCTGTACCAAATGGGGTCGCGCGTGATCAACAACCGGTCCGAGATCGACGAGATCCGCTTCTCGCTCCCGAACAAGCACCACTTCCTCGTGGATCTCGAGCCGTTCGGGCTCAAGAACGACACCGCCGAGGGAGCTGTGTACTACGCGGCCGACCGCCCGTACGGCCTGATCGAAGCCACTGTTCTGCGCGACGGTGTCGAGCCCGAGATCCCGGTGGATCTGACGAACCTCTGAGCGGCTCCGACGCTACGCCGTGCCTCGTGTTCCCCTCCCCGCCCCGCAGCCGGGAGGGGAACGCGAAACCCGAGGGGAACGACCCATGGCACAGCACACGCACACCCCGCACCACCCCGCGCCACCGGTCCACCCGGTGGACGAGAAGCCGGCTCTCAGGCGGCTCGTCCCGGCAGCGCTCCAGCACATCGCCGCCATGTACGCCGGTGTCGTCACCCCTCCGCTCATCATCGGCCAGGCCGTCGGCCTGGACACCGCGGGCCGGACCCGGCTGATCGCCGCCGGTCTGCTCATCGCCGGGCTCGCCACGCTCCTGCAGACGCTCGGCGTCCGCCGGTTCGCCGGCAACCGCCTGCCGTTCGTCAACGCGGCCAGCTCCGCCGGCATCACCCCGATGCTCGCCATCGCCGAGACCACCGCCAAGGGCCACCAACTCCCCGCGATCTACGGGGCGGTGATGGTCGCCGGGGTCTTCTGCCTCGCCGTCGGCCCGTTCTTCGGCAGACTGCTCCGCTTCTTCCCGCCGCTGGTCACCGGCGTCGTCATCACCCTCATCGGGGTCACCCTGATGCCCGTGCCGGTCGGCTGGGCGCAGGGCGGCGACGCACGGGCAGCGGACTTCGGCGCCATGAGGCACCTGGCGCTCGCCGCCTTCACCCTCGTGGTGATCCTGCTCGTCCAGCGCTTCGCCCGCGGTTTCCTCCAGCAGATCGCGCTGCTGGTCGGCCTGGTGGTCGGCACGCTCGCCGCGATCCCCTTCGGCATGGCGGACTTCGGGGCCCTGCGCACGGCCCCGGTCGCCGCGCTGCCCACCCCGTTCTCCTTCGGCGCCCCCGAGTTCCAGCCCGCCGCGATCCTCTCGCTGTGCATCGTGATGCTGGTGCTGATGACGGAGTCGTCGGCCGGCATGCTGGCGCTCGGCGAGATTTGCGACCGCCCGGCCACCGGCGCCACCCTCACCAGGGGACTGCGCACCGACGGTCTCGCCACCCTGCTCGGCCCGGTCTTCGGCGGCTTCCCGACCAGCGCCTTCGCCCAGAACGTCGGCGTGGTCTCGCTGACCCGGGTGCGCAGCCGGTACGTCGTCGCGCTGGCCGGCGCCACGCTGCTGGTGCTCGGCGCCTTCCCCGTCCTGGGCGCCGTGGTCTCGCTGGTGCCGATGCCGGTCCTCGGCGGCGCGGGGATCGTCCTGTTCGGATCGATCGCGGTCAGCGGCATCCGTACGCTCGCCGAGGCCGGTCTCGACGAGAGCTCGCACATCATCCTGGTGGCCGTCTCGCTCGGCGCCGGCCTCGTCCCGCTCGCCGCACCGACCTTCTACGACGACTTCCCCGCCTGGGCGCAGACCGTGCTCGGCTCGGGGATCAGCGCGGGGGCCCTGGTCGCGGTCCTGCTCAACCTGTTCTTCCACCATCTCGGCACCCGGAGCACCCCACGGGCAGCGGTACTGTCAGCCGCCTCGCCCGGCTCCGGCACTCAAATCCCGTAGGGCCATGCCGTGCCCACCGCCGGAATCGAAAGTAGGAAGCACCCATGGCTGCATCGGCATCCCCTGACGGCGCGAGCGAGCGCCTCGTCATCGAGAACTGCGCCCTCGCGACGGTGGACGCCCACGACACCGAGTACGCCACCGGTCATGTCGTCGTCGCCGGGAACATCATCGAGTCGGTCGGTGCGGGCAAGGCCCCCGAGGGCCTGGCGAACGTGGTCCGCCGGATCGACGGCACCGGGCACCTGGTCACCCCCGGCCTGATCAACACCCACCACCACTTCTACCAGTGGATCACCCGAGGGCTGGCGACCGACCACAACCTGTTCAACTGGCTGGTCGCGCTCTACCCCACCTGGGCGCGGATCGACGCCCCGATGCTCGCCGCGGCCACCCAGGGCTCGCTCGGCATGATGGTCAAGGGCGGTGTCACCACCGCCTCCGACCACCACTACGTCTTCCCGCAGGGCTCCGGCGACCTCGTGGGCGCGGAGCTGGCGGCCGCCGCCGAGATCGGCGCCCGGATCACCCTGGCCCGCGGCTCCATGGACCGCAGCGAGAAGGACGGCGGGCTGCCCCCGGACTTCGCCGTCGAGACCACCGAGGGCGCCCTGCTGGCGACCGAGGAGGCCATCGACACCCACCACGACGCCTCCTTCGGCTCGATGGTGCACATCGCCGCCGCGCCCTGCTCGCCGTTCTCCGTCTCCACCGAACTCATGCGGCAGGGCGCCGAGTTGGCCCGCCGCAAGGGCGTACGGCTGCACACCCACGGCTCGGAGACCGTGGAGGAGGAGAAGTTCTGCCACGAGCTGTTCGGCATGGGCCCGACCGACTACTTCGAGTCGACCGGCTGGCTCGGTGACGACGTGTGGATGGCGCACTGCGTCCACATGAACGACTCCGACATCGCCGCCTTCGCGCGCACCGGCACCGGCGTCGCGCACTGCCCCTCCTCCAACGCCCGCCTCGCGGCCGGTATCGCCCGCGTCCCCGACCTGCTCGCGGCCGGCGTCCCGGTCGGCCTCGGCGTCGACGGCACCGCCTCCAACGAGTCCGGCGAACTCCACACCGAACTGCGCAACGCCCTGCTGATCAACCGTCTCGGCGCCCACCGGGAGGCCGCGCTGAACGCCCGCAAGGCGCTGCGGCTGGGCACCTACGGCGGTGCCCAGGTCCTCGGCCGGACCGCCGAGATCGGTTCGCTGGAGGCCGGCAAGCTCGCCGACCTGGTGCTGTGGAAGCTGGACGGCCTCGGCCACTCCTCCATCGCCGACCCGGTCACCGCGCTGGTCTTCGGCCCGGCCGCACCGGTCACCCTCTCCCTCGTCGGCGGCCGGCCGGTCGTCGAGGACAACCACCTCAGCAACGTCGACGAGGACGCCATCGCCCGCACCGCGCGGGCCGAGGCACAGCGTCTGGCCCGGATCGCCGCCGAGGGATGACCCCTCGGCGCGGCCGCGGCCGACGCCACCCCTGAACTCGGCCGGGAGGGACGGCTCCCGGCCGGGCTTGTGGATCCGAGCGGGGTCCACAAGCGCCGGACCCGGGGGTGCGGGATCTTCTCGTACCCCCGGGCCGGTCGGCTCCCACCCCCGGGCCGGCCGGCCCCACCGCCGTCCGCGCGCCACGAGCGCGGAGTCTCGCAGCATCGCTCACCAGGCAACTTCTTGCACCACGCACCACATGGCAAGCCCTCCGTGACAGCCTCGCCTCGCCGGTCCCGGCGACGCAGAAAACGAAGGAGGCCCGCAGTGGCCGCAACGACCGGGCAGAAGTCGGAGGGGGACCGGAAGCATCCGGTCGACCAGACCCTCCCGCCCTTCAAGATGTTCACCAGCGGCCTCCAGCACGTGGCCGCGATGTACGCGGGAGTGGTGGCCCCGCCGATGATCGTGGGGCCGGCCTGCGGGCTGAGCGCCACCGAGACGGCGTTCCTGATGGGCGCGAGCCTCTTCACCGCGGGCATCGCGACGCTGCTGCAGACACTGGGCTTCTGGAAGGTCGGCGCCAAGCTGCCCTTCGTCAACGGCGTCTCGTTCGCCGGTGTGACGCCGATGGTCGCCATCGGCAAGGCCCAGAGCCCCGGCAACGCGCTGCCGGTCATCTTCGGCGCGGTGATCGTCGCCGGTGTGCTGGGCTTCTTCCTCGCCCCCTACTTCTCCAAGCTCGTACGGTTCTTCCCGCCGGTGGTCACCGGCACCGTCATCACCCTGATCGGTGTCTCGCTGCTGCCGGTGGCCTTCAACTGGTCCCAGGGCGGCAACGACCGGGCCCCGGACTACGGTTCGCTGACGAACATCGGGATGGCCGCGCTGACCTTCCTGATCGTGCTGGTGCTGCGCCGGGTGCTGCGCGGCTTCCTCCAGCAGATCGCGATCCTGCTCGGCCTGATCGCCGGCACCCTGATCGCGATACCCGTCGGCATCACCCACTTCTCCACGCTCACCCAGGCGTCCCTGTTCGGCTTCCCGACGCCCTTCCACTTCGGTGCCCCGCAGTTCGACCTCGCCGCGATCGTCAGCATGTGCATCGTGATGCTGGTCTGTATGACCGAGTCGACGGCCGACATGCTCGCCCTCGGCAGGATCGTCGACCGCCCGGCGGACGAGCGCACCATCGAGGGCGGACTGCGCGCCGACACCCTCGGCAGCGCCCTCAGCCCGCTGTTCAACGGCTTCGCCAACAGCGCCTTCGCCCAGAACATCGGCCTGGTCGCGATGACCAAGGTGCGCAGCCGCTTCGTCGTGGCCACCAGCGGGCTGATCCTGCTCGTGCTGGGCCTGTGCCCGGTGGCCGCCTCGGTCATCTCGCTGGTCCCGCTGCCGGTCCTCGGCGGCGCGGGCATCGTGCTCTTCGGCTCGGTGGCCGCCAGCGGTATCCAGACGCTGGCCTCGGCCGCGATGGAGAAGGGCGACAACGCCCTGATCGTCGCGGCCGCCGTCGGCATCGGTCTGATCCCGATCGCCGCGCCGGACTTCTACCATCACCTCCCCAAGGACCTGCTGGTCGTCCTCGACTCCGGCATCAGCACCGGCTGTCTGGTCGCCATCGTCCTCAACCTCGCCTTCAACCACTTCGGCGCGAAGACGGCGGACGGGGAGGCCGACCGGGACGCGGAGGGGGCCGCGCTCGGGGACACGGCCGCGGCCGCCCCGGTCGACCCCGGGATCGCACAGCCGCCCGCCCCCGGCAGCGCGGACGACGCCGGTGAGCCCGCGGCGGCAACCGCCCACTGACACCGGGACCAGGGCATCGGCCCGTAAGAGAGCGGCAACCACAGCTCTCTTACGGGCCGTTGGGCTGTTCGCGGCCTCCGCGGATCCGCGCGGCGGGCCGGCCGGGTCAGCCGATGTGGTAGCTGTCCCCGTACACCTTCCAGGCCAGCGGGGTGTGCAGATCGAGGTTGCCCTTTTGCAGGAACACCCGCTGGGCGGTGTCGACCCGGCTGGTGTCGCTGTGCGCCTCCTCCTGCTTCATCGCCCACACCCGGGCGTCGAGGAAGGCGTTGAGGTAGGTCTTCTCGTCGCCGCCCCGGGACGGCGGCTTCGCCTTGGCCAGCGCCCGCTTGCGGATGCCGGAGAAGCTGGTCGCGTCGTCACCGTCACCGTGCATCACGAGCGCGTCGTAGTAGGCGAACTGGCCCAGCACCCCGATCCCGTCGGCCTTGCCCCGCTCGACTGCGGGATCGAAGTACACCCGGTCCCGCTCGTCGTTCTGTGCCTGCTGGAACGCGGGGTCCTGGGCGGCCTTCTTCCAGTCCTTGGGGTAGCCGGGGTCCAGCCCGTCGTGCGAGTCGCTGCCGTCGACGTCACGCAGTGCGGGGAGGTACTTGGCCAGGACGTTGCCGGGCTTGCGCTGGGTGTAGAGCTCGACGAGTTCGAGCATGTCGTGCGTGCCGGAACAGAAGCCGATGATGCCGCCGGTGTAGCCGCGGCCGTCGCCGATGTCCTCGATGTACCGGTACTGCGCCTTCCAGTCCAGCGAGGAGTTCTCCGCGCTGGAGACCAGTTGCATGGCGATCTCCTTCTTCGCCGGGTCGTCGAGGCCGGTCGCGGCGCCTGCCGCGTGGGGGGTGTGCTGAGCGTGCGCGGCCGGACGGTGCGGGGCGTCCGGGCCCGCCGTGGCGGCGACGGCGGTGGCCGGTACGGCGAGCAGGGCGAGGCCCAGGGCGGCGCGGGTGGCGTTCCTGGGCAGGGATGTGCCTATCGATCGGGTGCGCATGGAGTCCTCCAGTCGGAGCGGGCCGTGGGGAGTTGCCCAATCGTTAGGAAGCTTTCCTACCAGACTTGGCGGGTGCCGTACAGCCGGTGCGGACACCCCGACTGGCCCCGCCCCGCGGGCTGTTCGGCGTATCGGGAGCACCCGGATGCTCCCGGTGGGCGCCCGGCCGCCTCCCAGCGGGCGCTCATGCGTCTCCCGGCGCGGCTCCGGCCTGCGGGGTTCAGTCCAGCAACCCGCTCAGCATCGCGCGAAGGCCCGGGCCCGGGTCGAAGTCGTCCGCCGGGAACGCCAGTTGATGGACGACGACGCCGTCCATGTAGTCGCAGAGGATCTCGCAGTGCCGCCGCGGCGCGGTCGAGCCGAAGCGCTCCAGCCACTCCGCTCCCCAGCCGACGACGGACTCGCGGCCGCGGGTGAGCGCCGGGCGGAGCTCGGGCCGGGCCGAGGATTCCAGGTAGAGCGCGAAGCGGGCGGCGGTCCGGGCCCGTTCGGGGCCGATCACGAAGCGGAGGAACCGGGCGACGGCCTCGGCGAGTTCACCGGCATCGGCCGGGGCGGCCGCCGCGGCGAAGGTCTCCCAGTCGCGCCGCTCCAGGACTTGGACGCGGTCGACGATGCCGTCGATCAGCGCCGCCCGGTTGCGGAAGTAGTTCGAGGCGGTGCCGGACGGGACTCCCGCCGCGGCGTCCACGGCCTGGTAGGTCAGCCGCCGCGCCCCCTCGCCGCCCAGCACCCGGATCCCCGCGTCCAGCACCTGCTCCCGCCGTCGTGCCACCCTGAGTGCCTTCCGTGCCGGTCGATTCCTACGGTGTCCGTAGTGCCGGTCGACTATAAACGTAGTGCCGCGCGGCCTGCCGGACCGAGCGTCGCCGTGCCGCCCTCCGTGGCGTTATGCCCGATATGCTGCATTGATCCTGAAGGTGAGTCAGCTCAGTGAGTCAATGTGCGCGCACGGACGGCGCCACGGAGAGGGGCCCCGCGGTGCACCAGGACGCCCACGACCCGCACGCCCGCCGCGCCGGTTCGGCTCCCGCCGTGCTGGAGACCACCGTCGACGCGCTGATGGACGGGGTCTGCGCCGACCTCAAGCGGCTCGCCGCCATCCCCTCGATCGCGTTCCCCGGCTTCTCGCCCGAACCGGTTCTGCAGGCCCGCGATCTGCTCGTCGCCCTGCTCCGGGACGTCGGTGTGGCCGACATCGGGGAGCTCAACCTCGCCGACACCGCCCCGGTCATCACCGGCAGCCTCCCGCCGCCGACCCCCGAGGCCCCCACCGTCCTCCTCTACGGGCACTACGACGTCCAGCCGCCCGGCGACGAACGGCTCTGGGACTCGCCGCCCTTCGAGCCCACCGACATCGAGGGCGGCATCCGGGCCCGCGGGATCGCCGACGACAAGGCCAACCTCATGGTCCACCTCGGCGCGCTGCGGGCCTACGGGGGCCGCCCGCCGGTCGGCATCAAGATCGTCTTCGAGGGCCAGGAGGAGTACGGCAGCGTCTTCGACGACTACCCGCCCACCGACCCCGACCTGTTCGCCTGCGACGCGATGATCATCGCTGACACCGGCAACATCCGCCCCGGCACTCCCACCCTCACCACCGCCCTGCGCGGCGCCGCCGAGGTCTTCGTCGAGGTGCGCACGCTCGGCGCCGCCGTGCACAGCGGGGAGTACGGCGGCGCCGCTCCCGACGCCCTGCTGGTCCTCGTCAAGGCCCTGGCGACCCTGCACGACCTGCACGGCGACGTCGCTGTCGAGGGCCTGCGCCGCGAACCGTGGCACGGCACCACCCTCACCGACGACGAGTTCCGCGAGCTGGCCGGCATCCCTCGCGACACTCCGCTGATCGGCTCCGGCGGGCTCGGCGAACGGCTGTGGAGCGGCCCCGCCATCACCGTCATCGGCCTGGACGCCCCGCCCGTCGACCGCGCCGCCTCCGCCGTCGTCCCCTTCGCCCGCGCCAAGCTCAACCTTCGCGTCCACCCCCGGCAGGACCCCAAGGAGGCGCAGGCCGCCCTCGTCCGCCATCTGCAACGGCTGCGGCCCTACGGCATCCCGCTCACCGTCGTCCCCGGCGACGCGGGCCCCGGCTACGAGGCCGCCACCGACGGGCCCGCCTACCGCGCCGCCCGCACCGCACTGCGCCGCGCCTGGGGGAGTGACCCCGTGCACTCCGCGACCGGCGGTTCCATCCCCCTGGTCAACGGCCTGGCACAGGCCGTACCGGACGCGGAGATCCTGCTCTTCGGCGCCGAGGACAACCTCTGCGGTCTGCACGGCCCCAACGAACGGGTGCTGCTGTCCGAACTCCGCGGCGCGCTGCTCGCCGAGGCGGCCTTCTTCGCCGAGTACGCCGCTACCTTCCGCGCCGGGGATGCCCGGTGACCTGCGGCTTCGTGGCGCCGGGCGCGGCTGTCACCGGACCGCCGGCGGTACGGCGAGGGGTCTGCACCTACGACGGAGGGCCGGTGCGCATGACGAGGGGCCGGTACGTGCCGCAGTGCGGCGGTACGTACCGGCCCCTCGGGTCCTACGGGCGGGGCCTCAGCCCAGCAGCTCGTACGCGGGCAGCGTCAGGAACTCCGTGTAGTCCTCGTCCAGTGCGACCCGGAGCAGCAGGTCGTGGGCCTGCTGCCACTTGCCGGAGGTGAAGGCGTCCTCGCCGACCTCGGTGCGGATGGCGGCCAGTTGCTCCGCGGCGACCGCGCGCACCAGCTCCGCGGTGGCCTTCTCCCCGTTCTCGAAGACGACCCCCGCGTCGACCCACTGCCAGATCTGGGAGCGGGAGATCTCGGCGGTGGCGGCGTCCTCCATGAGGCCGAAGATGGCGACGGCGCCCAGACCGCGCAGCCAGGCCTCGATGTAGCGGGTGCCGACCTGGACCGCGTCGATCAGGCCCTGGTAGGTGGGCTTGGCGTCCAGGGAGTCGATCGCGATCAGATCGGCGGCCCGGACGTCGACGTCCTCGCGCAGACGGTCCTTCTGGTGCGGCTTGTCGCCGAGCACCGCGTCGAAGGAGGCGCGGGCGATCGGGACCAGGTCGGGGTGGGCGACCCACGAGCCGTCGAAACCGTCGCCGGCCTCGCGGTCCTTGTCGTTCTTGACCTTGGCGAGGGCCTTCTCGTTGGCCTCCGGGTCGCGGCGGTTGGGGATGAAGGCCGCCATGCCGCCGATCGCGTGCGCCCCGCGCTTGTGGCAGGTGCGGACGAGGAGTTCGGTGTAGGCGCGCATGAACGGGGCCGTCATCGTGACCGCGTTGCGGTCCGGGAGGACGAACTTGGCGCCGCCGTCACGGAAGTTCTTGACGATGGAGAAGAGGTAGTCCCAGCGGCCCGCGTTCAGCCCCGAGGCGTGGTCGCGCAGCTCGTAGAGGATCTCCTCCATCTCGTACGCGGCCGTGATGGTCTCGATGAGGACGGTGGCGCGCACGGTGCCCTGCGGGATGCCGACATAGTCCTGGGCGAAGACGAAGATCTCGTTCCAGAGGCGGGCCTCCAGGTGCGACTCGGTCTTCGGCAGGTAGAAGTACGGCCCCTTGCCCAGGTCCAGCAGGCGCTGGGCGTTGTGGAAGAAGTAGAGGCCGAAGTCGACCAGCGCGCCGGGGACCGGCCGGCCCTCGAACTGGAGGTGGCGCTCGTCCAGGTGCCACCCGCGCGGGCGCATCACGACGGTGGCGAGCTCCTCGGCGGGCTTGAGCGCGTACGACTTGCCGGACGCGGCGTCGGTGAAGTCGATCCGGCGCTCATAGGCGTCGATCAGGTTGAGCTGGCCGGTGACGACGTTCTCCCAGGTCGGGGCGGAGGCGTCCTCGAAGTCGGCGAGCCAGACCTTGGCGCCCGAGTTGAGCGCGTTGATGGTCATCTTGCGGTCGGTGGGGCCGGTGATCTCCACCCGGCGGTCGTTGAGCGCGGCCGGCGCCTCGGCGACCTTCCAGCTGTCGTCCGCGCGGATCTCCGCGGTCCGGGGGAGGAAGTCCAGCGTGCTGGTCCGGGCGATCTCCGCGCGGCGCTCGGCCCGGCGGGCGAGCAGCTCGTCGCGGCGCGGGGTGAACCGGCGGTGCAGCTCGGCGACGAACGCCAGCGCGGCGTCGGTGAGCACCTCGCCCTGTCGTTCGGGGGTGTGAGCGGGGTCGACTTCGGCGATGGCCAGCGGGGACGGCGCTGGTGCGGACATGAGTGTCACTCCATTCAGCGGCGGTGCCTGGCGGCCTCCCGGACACCGGGCGGCACGGGGTGCCACGGGCTCCGGGATACGGTCGCGGGCGCCGTCTGGGTTCAGGGCGCTTCTGACCAGTGGAGACTAGTTTCCTTATCGCGGAACTTCAATGGTTTGTTGATGTCGAGATTCTCAGAGTCGACAGAAGAGCTGATCCGATGGCTCCCGGTGCCATGCCGGTCACTCTCCATTACCCCCGCCCGCACCCCCACTCCCCGTACGGGGCAGGCCAGTTGGCGACGGGCGCGGGCGTCCGCTCCGGACGGATTCCCTCCGGGGGAGTGCCCTCCCGCGCGGTTCACTCCAGGCGGTGGAGGTCCTCCGGCGTGTCGATGTCGTACGGCTCGGCGATGTCGGCGCACTCGACGAGGGTGAGGGCGTCCGCATGCCGGCGGAGATAGGCGCGCGCACCGCGGTCGCCCTCCGCGGTGGCGGCGATGTCCGGCCACCGGTCGGCGCCGAACAGGACCGGATGGCCGCGGCGGCCGTCGTACGCCGCGGAGACGAGCGAGGTGCCGCCCGCGTACGCCGCCACCACCCGCGCCACCGCCGCGGCGCCGATGCCCGGCTGGTCCACCAGCGACACCACGACCGCATCCGCCCCCGAACCGGCCAGCGCGGCGAGGCCCACCCGGAGCGAGGAGCCCATACCCTGGGCCCAGTCCGGGTTTTCCGAGGTGCCGTACGCCGAGAGGTCGGCCCGGTCGCGTACGGAAGCGGCGGCCGCCCCCAGCACGATGTGCACGGGGTCGCAGCCGCCGTCCCGCAGTGCCCGTGCGGCGTGCTCGACCAGCGGCCGTCCCCGGTGGTCGAGCAGTGCCTTGGGGCGTCCCCCCAGCCGCCGCCCGCCGCCCGCGGCGAGCAGCAGACCGGCCACCCTCCCCTCGGGCCGCCCGGCGCTCCGCGCACCCTCAGGAGTGGCGGGCCGCGCATGCGGTGGCTGTCCTTGTGCTTCTCCCGGCTGCCCGGGTGTCGTCGGTGCCATGGGGACTGCTTACCTCATGGCGCCCGGCCGCACGGCCCGTTGGGGGCGGCCGCCGGGTCAGGCGGCGTCACCGGAGGCTCGTGGGCGGGGGATGCCCGGACGGAACCGGTCGCGCAGCGGGGGCATGCGTTCCTCCGCGCGCCGGCGCTCGGCGACGAAGCGGTGTATGTGCTCCATCGTGATCTCCGAGGCATCGGAGAGGCCGTACGCACGGCAGATGAGTTGCACGACGCTGACGCGGCGGTGGTTCGAGCCGGTGTCGGGGCCGGAGTTGGACTCCATGACACTCTCCGATCCAGTGATATGCCGGATATTTCCTTGAAAGGGAGAATGCTCCATCGGGCCGCGGCATACGCTTCGGACCGTGCGCACCCACACCAAAGGGTGGCATGGGGAACGCATGTGCTGACGCATCATCAGGTCGATGCGGGGTAGGGCGCGATGCCGCCGCTCCCCGCCGCCGCGGAGGCCGGAAGCTGTCGCGAAACCGGCTCTTCGGACATGCGCGACGTTCGCTCACCTGCGATGTCACGGCGCGGCGCGTGGCCGGATATGGTTCTGCCCCGTTGCGGGTGGCGCGCCTGCCGCGCGGAGCGGCGGGGGCCTTTTTCTCAAGTCGGGGGACACAGTGGTGAACAGTGTGGGCGGATCCGGGATCTTCCAGCCGCTGGAGGGTGACGATCCGCGGGCGATCGCGGGCTACCGCCTCACGGCGAAGCTCGGCTCCGGTGGCATGGGCAAGGTCTATCTCTCCTATACGCCCGGCGGGCGGCCCGTCGCCATCAAGGTGATCCGCCCCGAGTTCAGCGAGGACGCCGAGTTCCGCCGCCGCTTCAAGCAGGAGGTGCAGTCCGCGCAGCGCGTCCAGGGCTTGTACACCGCGCCGGTCATCGACAGCGACGCCGAGGGGGCCAGCCCCTGGCTCGCCACCGCCTACGTCCCCGGCCCCTCGCTCGCCGCCGCGGTCGCCGAGCACGGACGGCTCCCGGTCTCCGCCGTGCTGCTGCTGGTGGCCGGCATAGCCGAGGCGCTGCAGGTCATCCATGGCGCGGGCATCGTGCACCGCGATCTGAAGCCGTCCAATGTGCTGCTGGCCGCCGACGGCCCGCGCGTCATCGACTTCGGTATCGCCCGAGCCGCCGACGCCACCTCCCTCACCAGCAGCGGCGTCACCGTCGGCACCCCCACCTTCATGGCACCCGAGCAGGCCGCGGGCAGCACCATCAGCGCCGCCACCGATGTCTTCGCGCTCGGCCAGGTCGCGGCGTACGCGGCCATCGGCACCCCGGCGTTCGGCGAGGGCACCTCGCACGGGGTGCTCTACCGCATCGTCCACGAAGAGCCGGACCTGACCGGGCTCCCCGATGAGCTGCGGGAGTTGGTGACCCGGTGCCTGGCGAAGGACCCGGCGGACCGGCCGTCCGTCGCCGAGGTGATCGGGCTGTGCGGCGCGGCCTCCGGCCAGACCCAGCTGCGCCGCCCCGAGGAGTGGCTGCCCACCGCCGTCGCCGCCGACATCACCACGCGCGCTGCGGCGCCCGCGCCCGCGCAGACCCCGCCGCCCCCGCTGGAGGCGCCCACCGCGGGTGCGCCGGCCCGGCCCGCCCAGCCGCCGACCCGGCCGTCCCAGCCCCCGGTTCATCAGACGCCGCCGCCCGCCCCGCCCGTAGCGCCGGTGCCGACCACGCTGAACCACCCGCAGACCCCGCCGCCGGGGTTCGGCCCGGCGGCCTACGCCCCGACCGCTGTCGGCTCGGCTGCTTACGCTCCGACGGCAGCCGGACCGGCCAACGCGGCATCCGGCGCGCCCATGGGCGTCGGAGCGGCCCCCACCGGTCCGGCCACCACGGGGACGGTCCCGCAGCCGGCCAAGAAGAAGCGCAAGGGGCTGATCGCGGCCCTCGCGCTGGTCTGCCTGCTGGCCTTCGCGGGCGCCGGCGGTGCCCTCGTCTACACCGTCATGAAGGGCGACGGGCAGACGAAGGACGAGGCTGCCGCCGGCAACAAGGCGAAGAACAGCGGCGCTTCGCCGACGCCCGCCGCGGACCCGACGGCGCCGCCCGGTGGCGACGGGACGAAGGCCCCGGCCGCCCCGGTGCAGGACCCGGCCCCGGTCGACTACAAGGGCATCAACCTGCCTGACGAGTACCACCTGTCGCTGTCCGACGAGCCGGTCAACCCGACCAACTCCGACAACGACACGGACATCGACTTCTCGTACCAGGACAGCACCTACTCGGACGACGAGGTCGACACCGAGACCGGCAAGCTGGTGCTGCTCCACCCGGGCCAGGACGGCTCGCTCGCCACCTGCCGCAGCGAGACCCGGTTCACCGAGTCCATCCCGACCAAGCAGCTCACCAAGGGCGCGCAGATGTGCCTGACCACCGACTACGGCCATGTCGCCCTGATCACCTTCAAGGGCTACGCACCGAAGTCGGACCCCAGCAGCTACATGACCGTCGACGTCCGGGTGTGGCGCAACGCGGTGGAGCCGAAGCAGGATTCCTGACCCCTGGGGGAGCGGCGGGGCGGGAGTGCGGGGCGCGTGTCTGGTGGGGCGCTTTCCGCGGGGTTCCGCGCGCTCCCCGGCAGGTGCTGAGGGCTTCTGTGCGCTGCTCGGGCGGGTGCCGGTGAATGGTCGGGGCGCCGGCGGTGGGGTTCCCCGAGGTTTCTGTGCGCTGTTCGGCCGGGCTCCGGGGGATTCGTGCGCTGCGTGGGCGTACTCCGCGGCTTTTCTGCGTGCTCCCCGGGCGCTGTACGGGCGCTCGTGGGCTCTCCGAGGGCGCCTCGTGGGCTCTCCGTGGGCGCTGAGAGGGTGCTCCTCACGGCTTTCCCGCTGGTCTCCCCACCGCCTCCCCACCTCCTCCCCCGCCCCATCAGGGGTGGGCACCCGCGTCACTACACCCGCCCACCCCCCGAAGGGGGGTGGGCGGCGGGGAAAAACAAATAGGGAGGGGCCTCGCCGCCGGAAAACCCAAACAACAGTCAGGCTTTGGCCACAGCAATCGGATCCGCTCGGTGATCCGGTTTTTTCGCTCTCCGTGTGGCGCGATCAGCGCAGAGTGGCGTTAACTGTCCCGCATTGCGGAGCGGGCAACGGCCTTGGAGGGCGCCGTCGTTGTGGAACAGCTGCAGAGGGACGGACGAGGGACCGGGGTCGAGGGCGACCCGCGGGTCCAGGAACTGCGCGGGGCGGTGGCCCGGCTGCGCCGACAATTGGCCGTACTCCCAGGAGAGTTACCGGATCGCACGGCCGCCGATGACGAGCTGGCCGCGCTGGACGCGATGGTGAGCCGCGGGCTGCCGGAGGTGCCCCGGCTGCGCCGTTCGCTCCTGCTGATCGCCGGGGCGGTCGGATCGGTGAGTGCCCTGTCGCCCGCGCTGGCGGAGGTGCGTCAGGGGATCGACCGCTTCGGCGGGTTCCCGCGGCCCCGGTGACCGCGAGCACGGAGCCGCGACCGGGCCTTGTGCGCCTCTGCCCGGCACGGGCCACGCGCGCCGTCTCCCGGGCCCGTGAGAGGCCTGCACGGCCCCTGTGAGGGCCTTTGCCGCCCTACGCCGCCTCTGCCGTGCGACTCCGGCGTTCCGCCGCGCCCTTCCGGCGTTCCACCGCGTCACTCACGCGGCAGCCGCGCTACGCCGGCGTCTGGTTCGCCAGCGCCACCGACAGCTGCGCCGCGACGTCCTGCAGCACCGGCACGATCTTGTCCGTCGAGGCCTCGGTCACCCGTCCGGTCGGACCGGAGATGGAGATCGCCGCCGAGGTGGGGGAGTTGGGCACCGGCACCGCGAGGCAGCGGACGCCGATCTCCTGCTCGTTGTCGTCGACCGCGTAGCCCAGGCGGCGGACATCGGCGAGCGCTTCCAGGAAGCGGTCCGGCTCGGTGATCGTCTTCTCGGTCGCGGCGGGCATGCCCGTACGGCCGAGCAGCGCGCGGACCTCCTCGGGGGCGTGGTGGGCCAGCAGGGCCTTGCCGACGCCGGTGGAGTGCGGCAGCACCCGGCGGCCGACCTCGGTGAACATCCGTACCGCGTGCCGCGACGGCACCTGGGCGACATAGACGATCTCGTCGCCGTCGAGCAGCGCCATGTTGGCGGTCTCGCCGGTCTCCTCGACCAGGCGCGCCAGGAAGGGCCTGGCCCAGGTGCCCAGCAGCCGGGAGGAGCTCTCGCCGAGCCGGATCAGGCGGGGGCCCAGCGCATAGCGGCGGTTGGGCTGCTGCCGGACGTAGCCGCAGGCGACGAGGGTGCGCATCAGGCGGTGGATGGTCGGCAGCGGCAGCCCGCTGCTGCCGGAGAGCTCGCTCAGGCCGACCTCGCCGCCGGCGTCGGCCATCCGCTCCAGCAGGTCGAAGGCGCGCTCAAGGGACTGGACGCCGCCGCTGGCGCCCGCGGGCTTGGCTTCGGCGGCGGAGGTGCTGGCGCTGGACGACGGCACGTCGCGTTCCTTTCGGGGCGGGTCGGATCGGTCTCGGCTGGGGCTTGCGGGCGCCGGGCCCGACCGGAGAAGCCTACCGGTCCCCTTACGTTGGCACACGGTCTCTCGCACACTCGTTCCCGCCGGTCAGCCCCGCTTTGTCCCAGGGCGCGAGCCGCCCGGCAACCTCCTAGCCGCGATCCCTTGACGGCGCCAGTGGCCATAGCTACGTTCTGCTGCGCGAAACCTACTGTCCATTCTATGGAATCCTCCAAATCGTTGGAGAGTCATGCGCATTCTCGTCATGAACCCGAACACCACGGCTTCCATGACTGCCTCGATCCGCGCCACGGCCACCGCGGCCGCCGCCCCGGATACCGAGATCATCGCCACCGAACCACTGTGGGGTCCGGAGTCGATCGAGGGCCACTTCGAGGGCTACCTCAGCGCCGCGGCCGTTCTGGACCGGCTCGCCACCCTCGATATCACCTTCGACGCGCTGGTCATGGCCGGATTCGGGGAGCCGGGCCGGGAAGGAGCCCAGGAGCTGCTGGACGTCCCCGTCCTGGACATCACCGAGAGCGCCGCCCAGATGGCCATGATGCTCGGCCACGCCTACGGCATCGTCACCACCCTCGACCGTGCCGTACCGCAGATCGAGGACCGGCTGCTGACCGCCGGACTGCTCCAGCGCTGCGCCGCGGTCCGCGGCACCGGGCTCGGCGTCCTGGAGCTGGAGCGGGACGGGGAGCGGACCGTCGAGGTGATCATCGAGACCGCCCGCGAGGCCGTCCGGGCCGGCGCCGAGGTGATCTGTCTGGGCTGCGGCGGCATGGCCGGGCTCCAGGAGAAGGTCGCCGCGGCGCTCGGGGTGCCCGTGGTGGACGGCGTCGCGGCTGCGGTCAAGTTCGCCGAGGCGGTCGTCGGGCTCGGGCTGACCACCAGTACGGGACGCAGCTTCGCGCCGCCCCGCCCCAAGGCCATCGGCTCCTGGCCGCTGAGCGCGCATCTGCGGCCGTCCCCGGGGCGCGCTCAGGGTTCCCTGCGCGACGCCGAATTTTCCGCACAGACATCAGGCATCTGACAACTGACCCCGAGCTCCACCCGATCTGCCTGGGAGGACACGTGACCACACCCCCGAAGTCCCCGCCGCCGGACCCGCGCCTCTTCAACGAGGACCTCGCACCGGCCCCCGAGCGCACCTGGGGCACGTACAGCATCTTCGCGCTGTGGATGTCCGACACCCACGCGATCAGCAACTACGCCTTCGCCTCCAGCCTGTTCGTGCTGGGCCTGCCCGCCTGGGAGGTGTTCGTGGCGCTGCTGGCCGGCATCACGATCGTCTACGGGCTGATGAACCGGATGGGCCACGCCGGGCACCGGACCGGCGTCCCCTATCCGGTCCTCGCCCGCGCCAGCTGGGGTGTCTACGGCGCCAACATCCCCGCCCTGCTGCGCGCGATCATGGCCGTGGCCTGGTACGGCATCCAGACCTGGCTGGCCTCGACCGCCGTCGTCCTGCTGACGCTGCAGCTCGCGCCGGGGCTGGACGCCTACCACCACAACTCGATACTGGGGCTGTCCACCCTGGGCTGGGTCGCCTTCCTGGTGATGTGGGGGCTGCAGGCCGTCCTGCTGACCCGGGGGATGGAGTTCATCCGCAAGGTCCAGGACTTCGCGACCGGGCCGGTGGTCTGGCTCGTCGTCCTCGCGCTCGCGGTGTACCTGGTCGTCAAGGCCGGCGGCGACATCTCGCTGACCCGCAGCCTCACCGGCCTCAGCGGTTCCGCGCAGGTCGAGCAGAGTCTGATCGCGGTCAGCCTGACCGTCGCCACGTTCCTGACGCTGGTCCTCAACTACGCCGACTTCGCCCGTTTCACCCCCGACCACCGCTCCTACCGGCGCGGCAATCTGATCGGGCTGCCGGTGAACTTCACCGCCTTCGCCGTGGTCGCCGTCCTCGTCACCGCGGGCACGATCTCCGTCTTCGGCGAGGCGATCTACGACCCGGTGAAGGTGATCCAGAAGATCGACAACCCGGTGGTCACGGTCATCGGCGCGCTGGCCTTCATCGTCGCCACCATCGGCATCAACGTCGTCGCCAACTTCGTCTCGCCCGCCTACGACTTCGCCAACCTCGCGCCGAAATACCTGAACTTCAAGCGCGGCGGCATGATCACCGCGCTGCTGGCGATCGTCGTCATGCCCTGGAAGCTGTACTCGTCCGCGCTGGTGATCCAGTACTTCCTGGGGGCGCTCGGTGCCTTCCTCGGCCCGCTGGTGGCGATTCTGCTCGTCGACTACCACCTGGTGCGCCGCGGCCGGATCGACGTCGATGCGCTGTTCTCGGCCGATGCCCGGGGCGCGTACTACTACCGCAGGGGCTACAACCCGAAGGCCGCGGCCGCCTTCCTGCCGGCCGCGGCGGTGTGTGCCGCGCTCGCCCTGGTCCCGGCCCTCGACGTGGTCGCGCCGTTCTCCTGGATCGTCGGCATGGGGCTCGCCGGTGCGCTCTACGCCCTGCTCTCCCACCGCGAGCGTGCCGCGGCGGGCGCCGCCCCGATCCCGGACGAGATCATCGCGTCGCAGGTCAGCGCCGCCGCGGCGGAGGCGTCGACGATGCCGGAGGCGGCCCGTCCGCTCATCCCGCCGGTGCCCGTCGAGGGGTCTTGACGGGCCGCGGTCCGGAGTGAAGACTCTTTCAACAGACTGTTGAATTTCGTAGGTCGTTCCCGCGTGCACCGTGCCCCGGACGGCACGGCCGCCCCGGCGGCCGTGCGCCCCGCACGCCGTCACGCAACGATGAAGACAGAAAAGAGGAGGGGACCGGGTGTCCGAAACAGAGCTGGTGCTGCGCTCCACACGCGTCGTCACCCCGCAGGGGACACGCGCCGCGTCCGTCGCCGTCGCGGACGGCACGATCACCGCGGTGCTGCCGCACGACGCCGAGGCTCCGGCCGGGGCGCAGGTACGGGACTTCGGCGACGACGTCCTGCTGCCCGGCCTCGTCGACACCCACGTCCACGTCAACGACCCCGGCCGCACCGAGTGGGAGGGCTTCTGGACCGCCACCCGCGCGGCCGCGGCCGGCGGCATCACCACCCTCCTGGACATGCCGCTCAACAGCCTCCCGCCCACCACCACCGCCGCCCACCTCGAGGTGAAGCGCGAGGTCGCCCGCGCCAAGGCCCATGTCGACGTCGGCTTCTGGGGCGGCGCCGTCCCCGGCAACGTCAAGGATCTGCGCCCGCTGCACGACGCCGGAGTCTTCGGCTTCAAATGCTTTCTCTCGCCCTCCGGCGTGGACGAGTTCCCCCAGCTCGACCAGGAGCAACTGGCCGCCGCCCTCGGCGAGATCGCCGGATTCGACGGCCTGCTGATCGTGCACGCCGAGGACCCGGGCCATCTGGGCGCGGCCCCCGAGCCGCACGGCCCGAAGTACGCCGACTTCCTCGCCTCCCGCCCCCGTGCCTGCGAGAACGACGCCATCGCCGGGCTGATCGCGCTCGCCCGGCGGCTCGACGCACGGGTGCACGTCCTGCACCTGTCCTCCAGCGACGCGCTGCCGCTGATCGCCGCCGCCAGGCGCGAGGGTGTCCGGATCACCGTCGAGTCCTGCCCGCACTTCCTGACCCTGACCGCCGAGGAAATCCCGGACGGCGCAACGGAGTTCAAGTGCTGCCCGCCGATCCGCGAGGCCGCCAACCAGGACGCGCTGTGGGAGGGACTGGCCGACGGCACCATCGACTGCATCGTCTCCGACCACTCGCCCTCCACCGCCGACCTCAAGACCGCCGACTTCGGCGCGGCCTGGGGCGGCATCTCCTCCCTCCAGCTCGGCCTGCCCGCCATCTGGACCGAGGCGCGCGAGCGCGGTCACACCCTCGACGACGTCGTGCGCTGGATGGCCACCGCACCCGCCGCGCTGGCCGGACTCGGCCACAAGGGCGCCATCGAACCCGGCCGGGACGCGGACTTCACGGTCCTCGCCCCCGAGGAGACCTTCACCGTGGACCCGCAGAACCTCCAGCACCGCAACAAGATCACCGCATACGCCGGGAAGACCCTGCACGGCGTCGTACGGTCCACCTGGCTGCGCGGCCGGCAGATCAACGACGGCGCCACCCTCGCCGAGCCCACCGGCGAACTGCTCGAACGGCCGCATCGGCCATGACCACCCCGGGGCTTCCCCGCTACACCGGCGACGCGAGCCCGTACGCCGGCGGGGACCCCTACGCCGACTACCGCACCCCCGGCCCCGCCGGCTTCCCCTTCACCCACCTCCCCGACCTCGCCGACCGGCGGCTGGGCGCGGGCGTGCTCGCCGCCAACGACGAGTTCTTCGCCGAGCGGGAGAACCTGCTGCGCCCCGGGCCCGCCCACTTCGACCCCGAGGCCTTCGGTCACAAGGGCAAGACCATGGACGGCTGGGAGACCCGCAGACGGCGCGGCGCCGACGGGGCGCACCCGTTCCCGGCGGACGAGGACCACGACTGGGCGCTGATCCGGCTCGGCGCGCCCGGCGTGGTCCATGGCATCATCGTCGACACCGCCCACTTCCGCGGCAACCACCCGCAGTCCGTCAGCATCCAGGGGGCCTGCGTCGAGGGCTCGCCGTCGCCGGACGAACTCCTCGCCGACGACGTGCCCTGGACCACCCTCGTACCGCGCACCACCATCGGCGGGCACGCCGCCAACGGCTTCCTCGTCGACGCCGCCCGCCGCTTCACCCACCTGCGCCTCAACCAGCACCCCGACGGCGGCGTGGCCCGCCTGCGCGTCCACGGCGAGGTGGCCCCCGCGCCCGACTGGCTGGCCGCGCTGGGCACCTTCGACGTCGTCGCGCTGGAGAACGGCGGCCGGGTCGAGGACGCCTCGGACCGCTTCTACTCCTCGCCCGCCCACACCATCCAGCCGGGCCGCCCCCGCACGATGGGCGAAGGCTGGGAGACCCGGCGCCGGCGCGGCACCGGCAACGACTGGGTCCGCTACCGCCTCACCGCACAGTCCGTGATCCGCGCGGTGGAGGTCGACACCGGCTGTCTCAAGGGCAACTCCGCAGGCTGGGCGGCCCTGTACGGACGCGACGGCGAGGGTGGCGACTGGGCCGAACTGCTGCCGCGCACCCGCCTGCAGCCCGACACCGTCCACCGCTTCCGGCCGGCCGGCGCACCGCCCGTCACCCATGTCCGGCTCGACATCTTCCCGGACGGCGGCATCGCCCGGCTGCGGCTGCACGGCTCCCTCACCGCGGAGGGCGCGCGCCGGCTCGCCGCCCGTCATGAGGAGCTGAACGGCTGACCCACGCCGGGCACGGAGCACGGTCCGGTGCCGAGGACCGCGACACCGGGTCGGTGACCGCGTGACCGGAGCGGGCGGGGGCGGCGCGGGCGACCGCCGCACCGCACCGGATCAGGTCGCCGGCCCACCGCCCACCGGCTCAGTCGGCGACCGAGTTCCAGAACATGAGCTCGTACGCCTGGAGCAGGCGCCCGTAGCGGTGCGCGAGGGCCGGTTCCGCCTGGCCGGTGTCGAGGCCGTGCTGCACCGCCGCGCGCGCCCTCTCGTCGACGTCGGGTGCCGGCCCGGCGAAGAAGCCGAAGAACCCGCAGGCCTCCTCCGGGAAGGCGTAGTGGTCCCGCATCGCCGCCTCGACGATCGCGCAATAGCCGCCCCACGCCGCGAAGTTGGCGGTCAGCGCGATCGCCACATCGGCCGGCTCGCCGCCGAGGGCGAGCCGGGCCGCATACGAGGGGTACGCCTGGCAGCCGGGGCGCGGCCGGTACTCCGCGATCTCCCGCTCGCTCAGCTCACAGGCGTCCGCCAGCCCGGCCAGCTGCTTCATGGCCAGCGCCTCACCCTGGGCGAGCAGGTCGAAGAAGTCGGCCACGGGCGGATCGCCGTCCGCCCGCCGCGCCAGGTGCTGGAAGCTGAGCCGGTCGGAGCTGATCACATGATGCTGTTCGAGGGCGAGGGTGGCGAACACGGAGCGCGGCGCCGCGCCCGCCTCGATCCGCGCGACCAGCCGGTTGGCGTCGGTGTCCGGGGCGAGGGAGCGGACCGCGTCATCGAGCACGGCGGCCGCGGTCGGACGAGGGGCATCGGGCGCAGGACGGGCCATGAAATCGGTCTCCTCCGGGGCGAGGGCGGCGGCCAGAGCCTCAGAGTAGGACGCACGGCGCGGACCGAGGGCCCGATGGCGCGGCCCGTCGGGAAATGGCTGTTCCCTTCAGCCCCTTGGCCCCCCTCAGCCCAGAATCACCTCATTGACCTCGGGCGCCGCCGCCCCGGACCGCCAGGCCAGGCGCACGCCGTCGACCGCGCCGCCGCCCGCCGTGAGCCGCGTATAGGCCCCGGACAGCGTGCCGAGCGTGCGCCAGGCACCGCCCGTACGGACCTCGACCGTCGCCGCCCCGGCGGGTGCGCCCCGCGGCCGCAGGACGGTGACGGACCGTGCCGCGCGGGGCGCGTCGGGGGTGAACTCCAGCGCCTCACCGGACTGCGCCGCCCGCGCCGCCTGATAGACGGTCGCCGGGTCCCCGTCCCCCGCCGCCCGCAGCGCGCTGCCCGGCGCCGCGGGCGGACCACCGGCCACC
Organism: Streptomyces caniferus; assembly: GCF_009811555.1. Taxonomy (GTDB): domain Bacteria; phylum Actinomycetota; class Actinomycetes; order Streptomycetales; family Streptomycetaceae; genus Streptomyces; species Streptomyces caniferus. The sequence continues at coordinate 275,316 of NZ_BLIN01000007.1, forward strand.
GTGGCCGCATCGGCCCCGGCCACCGCGAACTCCCGCACCACCAGCCAGGTGTCCTGGGCCGCGGTGGCCCGTGCGCGGACGTACCGGGCCCTGGTCCCGGCCGGCGGCTCGGCGCTGACCTCGGCCTTCCCGTCGAACGCGGCGAGCCGGTGCCAGTTCCGGTGATCCGACGAGTACTCCAGGACACCGTGCCGCAGATAGTCGTCCGGGCTGCCGCTCTTGCCCATCGCCAGCCGTACGGTGCCCAGCGGACGCTCCGCATGCAGATCCAGCTCCACGAAGGAGCCGGCCTTGGGCGCCGCGCCGCTCCAGAAGTAGGTGGCGTCATCACCGTCGGTCATCCGGGACACCGCGTGGCCCTGGTAGACCGACAGATCCGTCGCCCCCTTCGGACGGCCGACGACGCCCAGCGCCTCGTCATGTGCGGCCACCGCGTCCTCGACGAAGGCGTCCAGCACCCCGTCCGCCACCAGCACCGGAACCCTCTTCCCCGACATGTCGACGTACACGAACGACGTGGCGGTGCGCACCAGCTCCGGTATCCGCTGCCGCAGTTGCCAGGCCTTCGCGCCGTCGCCCGCCCTGGTCGCCTCGATCAGCCGAAGGGCGGTGCGGGCCGCGACGCCCCAGGCGCGGGTCGCGTCCAGCCAGGGGCCGCTGTCCTCGACGAACCCCCGGTCGGGGAGCCGGTCCCGCAGCACCGACGGGGCGTCCTGCAGGTTCCGCAGCACCCCGTCCAGCCGTTGCGCGTCCCCGTCCTTGCCGAACCGCTCGATGGCATCGGACAGTTCGGGTGCCTGCCGCGGATTGAGCGAGGAGGAGTAGTGGGCATCGGCGAAGGCGCGCAGCGCCCGTGCCGTCCGCGCGTCGCCGCCGGCCAGCTCGGCGATCGCCGCGCCCCATGAGGCATGGGCGTCGTACGCGGTGTCGTTCCACGCGTAGTCGGCCACCGTGTACAGCGCGAGCTTGGACGCGGCAGGCTGGATCATCGGGTTCGCGGTGATCCCCGCCAGCTGTTCCGGCAGCCCCTTCTCGCGGCCGTTGAACGGACCGAGCAGCAGCCGGTTGGTCACATAGTCGTTGACCGGGTAGTTGTCCCACGTCAGGATCCGGTGCCCGAACACCTCCCGGGCCCGCTGCGCCTGGGCGACGGTCATCGTCGGGGCGATCACCCCCACACCGGTCCACTCGACCAGCACGTTCTTGTCCAGCCGGCCGGCCAGCGCCGCCTTGTACGGCGACGGCTTCACGTCGTAGTACTCGGTGGGCACCATCTGCAGCGGTTCGGCGCCCGGATGCGTGGCGACGAACTCCTGTTGGACGCGATTGAGCAGATGGGCCTGCGCCGCCCCCGCCGCCCCGCCGCCGGTCCCGAAGGCCTCCTTGTCCGCCGCGCAGTTCCAGTCCGTATAGCTGATGTCGTCCAGCGGCACCGCGAAGGTCCGCAGACCGATGTCCCACAGCGTCTGGAACTTGGCGGTCAGCGCCTTGAGGTCCGCATCGGAGCTGTAGCAGACGGACAGCCCGGGGGAGAGGGCGTAGGTGAACTCCACATGCCGCTCGTGCGCCCGGCCCACCAGCTCCTCGAGCTGCGCGAGCCGGTCCGCGGGGTAGGGGTCACGCCACTTCTCCCGCAAGTAGGGGTCGTCCTTGGGCGAGTACACATAGATGTTCATCTTGTGCGCGCCGTAGAAGTCGAGCTGGTCGAGCCGGGCCCCGTGCGACCAGGGGGTGCCGTAGAACCCCTCGATGACACCGCGCAACGGGGTGGCCGGCCAGTCCCGTACGACGGTGCCCCGCACCTGGCCGCCGGGCCGCTCCCGGTGGGGCAGCAGCTGCCGCAGCGACTGCGCGGCGTAGTACGTACCGGTGGCGTCCTTGCCGGACAACGCGATCCGGCCCTCGCCGACGGCCAGCGCATAGCCCTCCGCGGGCAGTCCGCCGCCGTCGCGCGTCCCCAGCGCCTCCAGGGCCCGCGCCGCGCCCGCACCGTCCACATACACCGTCAACTGCCCGTCGCCCGGCGCCCGCCCGGCCCGTACCACCCGGTCCGCACCGGCGTCCGCGAGCGACTTCTCGACGACGGCCAGCGCCGGGGCATCGGCGTCGGGACCGGCGACGACGGTCACGGAGGGGGTGATGGTGACCCGGTCGGACCGGTCGTGGACGGACCGGGGCGTGGGGGAGAGGGAGCGGGATGCGGCCATGCCGGGGCTGTGCCGGGGGGTGTCGTGCCCCGCCTTTCCGCCGGAGCCGGGCGGTCCCGCCATGCCCGTCAGAGGGAGCACGGCCAGGGTCGTGGCCAACGCCGTGGCCGCCGCGGTGCGCGTACGGTGCATCCTTCGGTCCTCCTCGGTGCAGCGAGGTGCGGGGACGAGAGGCGTGCGAGCCTTCGCGCCAGCAGGCTTCACCTGCCCGCGGCACCGGGGCAATGGACTTTCGCACCGAAGGGATGGACGTTGGTACCGGCCGTCTCCCGCGGCGTCAGCGCGTCTTGGCGACGAACACCAGGAAGCTCAGGAACGCCAACAGCACATGCGTCGCCACGACATAGATGAACACCCGCACATAGAGCCCGCGCGGCGGCTTGTCCTCCTTGTACGTCCGGGCGGCGGACCCCGCCCCGGGCAGTGGCCCCGTCGACGGGGGAGTGGCAGGAGTGATCTGATCAGGCACGACGTACGGTCCTTCCGTCGAGAAGGGCGCGCGGGCTCACAGCCCGCGGCGCCTGGCGTCGTCGCCGAGGCACAGCTCGGCGGCCCCGCTCTGCAGCAGCGTGTGGACGAACAGCAGCACCACCCCGCCCGGTGACGCGGAGGCGATCCGGTGCGGGGTCAGCGAGTCGAAGTGCGCGGAGTCGCCCGGGTCGAGTACGTGCACCGCCGCGCCGAGCGTCAGCCGCAGCCGCCCCTCCAGGACGTACAGCCACTCCTCGCCCGGATGCACCCGCACCAGATCGCCCTGGGCCCGCTGCGGCACGTGGACCCGCAGCGCCTGCATCGCCCGCCCGGCGCCGCCCACGGTCCAGTACGTCCAGCCGCCGGCCTCCGACGGCTCGGCACGGCCCGCGCGCACGATCGGGTCCCGCTCCGGAGCCGTCTCGCCGAGCAGGTCGGATACCGTGGTGCCGTACGTACGGGCCAGCGCCAGCAGCATCGGCAACGACGGCTGGCGCTGATTGGTCTCCAGCCGCGACAGGTGCGCGGGAGAGAGTCCCACCAGCCGGGCCGCGGTCTCCAGCGTGAGACCACTGCGCCGGCGCAGGTCACGAAGGCGCGGCGCGACGGTGGACAGGTCCCCCGGCGGAGCGCCGGCGGGCTCGTCGGGGAGCTCGGTCATATCCCCGGTATAACGACCCTTCACCTCTCGGGCAAAAGATTTGCCCGAGAGGCAAAATCCGCTGAACCTTTCGGCCGGTGAGGGCCGCTGCCGGGGCTGTCGCGGCCCGACCAGGGGAAATGCGCCTTCAGTGCGTAACGGAGTTTTCACCATCAGTACAGGAAAAGTCCGAATAGCGGGCGTTCACCTCTTGCGCACGCACGTCTCTTCACACTCGTGGGGCTCACCGCACGTCTCAATTAGTGAACAGGCACGACCATGAGTCGGACATCCACCCGGTCCCCCGAGGGCACCCCGCAGACCGCGCAGCACGACGAGTCCGTGTTGTCGCACGGCCTCAAACAGCGCCATCTGTCGATGATCGCGCTCGGCGGGGTCATCGGCGCGGGGCTCTTCGTAGGCTCCGGCGTCGGCATCGCTGCGGCCGGACCGGCCATCGTCCTCCTTTTCGCCGGCACCGGCGCGCTGGTCATGCTGATCATGCGGATGCTCGGCGAGATGTCCGCGGCCCGGCCCTCCACCGGCTCGTTCTCGGTGCACGCCGAGGAGGAACTCGGCTCCTGGGCAGGGGCCACCTCGGGCTGGATGTACTGGCTGATGCTCTGTGCCGGTGTGGCCGCCGAGGCCACCGCGGCGGGCACGATCATGCACAGCTGGGTGCCGTTCGTCCCCGCCTACGGCTGGGTGGCGGTCTTCATGGTGTTCTTCTGCGCCAGCAACCTGACCGCGGTCAAGAACTTCGGCGAGTTCGAGTTCTGGTTCTCCGCCGTCAAGGTCACCGCGATCGTCGCCTTCCTGGTGCTGGGCGTGCTCGGCATCCTCGGGGTGTTCGGCGACGCACCCGGCACCAGCCATCTCACCGGCCACGGCGGCTTCTTCCCGACCGGCGCCGCCGGACTCGCCGCCGGGCTGCTGACGACCATTTCCGGTTTCGCCGGTCTGGAGACCGTCACCATCGCGGCGGCGGAGTCCGACCACCCGAGCCGGAACGTGGCCCGTGCCGTCCGCACCGCCGTCTGGCGCATCGCCGTCTTCTACATCGGCTCCATGGCCGTGGTCGTCACCCTGGTGCCGTGGAACAACCCGAAGGTCGCCACGGACGGCCCGTACGTCACCGTCCTCGACCGGCTCGGCATCCCCGGGGCCGGCACGATCATGCAGATCGTGGTGCTGGTGGCACTGCTCTCCGCGATGAACGCCAACATCTACGGCTCGTCGCGCATGGCGTACTCCCTCGTGGGCCGGGGGCAGGGGCCGCGCTTCCTGGCCAGGGTCACCCGCGGCGTGCCCGCCGCGGCCGTGGTGGCGTCCTGCCTGTTCGGCTTCGCCGCCGTGATCGCCGGGATCGTCTGGCCGACCACGGTGTTCGCCTGGCTGCTGAACATCGCGGGCTGCTCGGTGCTGGTCGTGTGGACCATCGTCTGCCTCACCCAGCTGAGGATGCGCCGCCGTCTGGAGCGCGAGACGCCCGACCTGCTCCTGGTGCGGATGTGGGCCTTCCCCTATCTGACCTGGCTGGCGCTCGCCGCCATCTTCGGTGTCTTCGCCGTCATGGCCGGCAGCTCCGACGGCCGGCAGCAACTCCTCGGCACGGCCGTCGTGGCGGCGGCGCTGGCGGGTGCCGGCCATCTCAAGCAGCGCCGCGACCGGCGGGCCGCCGCGGAGGCCTGAGGCCGTATCACCGAGCCGCCGGTGTCAAGACGTCCGGGACGTCGGCACCGGCGGCTCGGACGTTTCTGCCGGGGACGTCATCGCCCGGTGGCCGAGCGGGTCTTGTGCCGGCCCACTCCGCGTCGGCCGGCGGCCAACGGTAAAAACATCGGCGGGACGTGCGCGCAATTTGGGGCCGATTGGGGCAGTTGGGGCCCGTGAGGTTGTGAACTCCCGGAAAACTTCCGCCCGTTGGCATTGACAGGATCATGTCTACGCGCGTCATTCTGGTGGTATGAGAATCCCCCCACGGATCACCAGGTTCGGCGCCGCCGGCGCCCTCGCTTCGGCCCTTCTCATCGGCGGGACCGCGGTCTCCGCCACGCCTGCCGTCGCCACGACCCCCACGGCCACCTCGTACGCCGCGTCGGCGCACGTCGCGTCCGTGCACGTCCAGGACGTCGGCAAGGTCTGCTACTCCAAGCTGCCCTCGCAGGCCCACGACACCCTCGATCTGATCGCGAAGGGCGGGCCCTACCCGTACCCCAAGGACGGGACGGTCTTCGACAACCGGGAGAACATCCTCCCGTCCCAGAGCTCGGACTACTACCACGAGTTCACCGTTGTCACGCCGGGCTCGCCCGACCGCGGTGCGCGACGCATCGTCACCGGCGAGAAGAAGGAAGAGGACTACTACACCGCCGACCACTACAAGACGTTCGACCTCGTCGACCGCGGCTGCTGACGCCTCTCGGGAGAAGTTGAGCAGCGGACCAACAACGGAACAGCGGAGCGGCGGGCCCGGTCAGGGTCCGTCGCTCCCACCCGCGGCGGCCGGGGTGCATTCGCACCCCGGCCGCCGCCGTGCCGTGCGCCGGTGCTGCGCGCCCATCGCGTGCGCCCCCTTTGACCTCCCTCTTCTTCCCATTCTTGGCAGAAGGGGCGCACGGGGCGCACCCCCGAGAGAGGATTGTCGGTGGTTCCCGGTAGCGTTTCGGCAGAAACGAGGAGCGGGCGGGCATCGGCGGAAAAAGACCATGTGCGGTCGGCTGCCGCGGCACGCCCCGGAAAGTGCCGTATCCACCGTCCGACATGGTGAGCCGGCATGGAGCGTTGGAGACAAGGAAGGACGGCGAACTGCCGTGTATCGCTGGGAGATCACCCGGGCCGCACTGGCGCAGCGGGTTTTCGCCATCGTCCGCAGCCGGACCTATGACGAGGCGAGCGCCACGGCCGACACCCTGTTGTCCGCGGGCATCACCAGCCTGGAGATATCCCTCACCACCCCCTTCGCCCTGGAGGCGGTGACGACACTCACCCGCGAGCTCGGTGACGACGCCATCATCGGCGCGGGCACGGTCCTCGACGCGATGTCGGCCCGGATGGCGGTCGACGCGGGCGCCCGCTACCTCGTCTCGCCGAGCCTGGACGCCGAGGTCATCCGAACCGGCCACCGCTACGGCATCCCGGTCTTCCCCGGGGTGTCCACGCCGACCGAGATGGTCCGCGCGCTCGAACTCGGCGCGGACGCGGTCAAGCTGTTCCCCGCCTCGGCGTACGACCCGGCCTGGCTGGCGGAGGTCCGTGCCTCCCTGCCGCAGGTGCCGGTGCTGCCGACGGGCGGGGTGACGGTCGACAGCGCGCCGGAGTGGATCGCGGCGGGCGCGGTCGCCGTCGGCATGGGAACGGCGCTCTCCGAGGGCGACCGTGACACCGTTGCCAAGCGCGCCGCCGACCTCCTCAACCGCCTGGACGAAGCCGCCCCCGACCGCCCGACGACCCGGGGCACCGCGGACCTCTACGAGGACTGACGGCCCCTCGGCCCGCCGCCGCTCCGGCCCCTCCGGCCGTCCCGGTAGCCGGTCAAGGGGTTCACCCGCACCGCGGGCTCTGCCACCCTGAGCGCTTCGATCATGCGATCGCGCCGCCGCGTCCAGGAGTCACAGGAGCCCCCATGAAGCGTGCCGTTGCCCTCTCCGCCCTGGCCTGTCTGCTCGCCGTCACCGCCGCCGCCCCGGCGGTGTCGGACGCCCCGGCCGGCGGAGGGGGACTCACGCCCGCAGCCGCCAGGAAGGCATCGGCCCTCGACACCGTTCCCCGGCGCGGGGTGCTGCGGGTCTGCACCACCGGCGACTACCGCCCCTTCAGTCACCTCGACCCCGCGACCGGCAGGTACAGCGGTGTCGACATCACGATGGCCCGCGACCTCGCCAAGAGCCTTGACGCCACACCCCGTTACGTGGCCACGACCTGGGCCGGTCTGGTCGGCGACCTGTCGGCCGGCGGCTGCGACATCGCCATGGGGGGCGTCTCGGTCACCCTCCGGCGCGCCCGCTCCGTCTCCTTCAGCGAGCCCACCCGCACCGATGGCAAAACACCCGTCGTGCGCTGTGCGGACAAGGACAAGTACCAGTCGCTGTCGCAGATCGACCGGCCCGGGACCAGGGTTGTCGTCAACCCGGGCGGCACGAACGAGGAGTTCGCCCGTGCCCACCTCAAGCGCGCCCGGCTCACCGTGCATCCGGACAACACCACGATCTTCGACGAGATCATCAAGGGCCGCGCGGACGTGATGATGACCGACGCCAGCGAGACCCGCTACCAGGCCAAGATCCACCCCGAACTCTGCTCGGTCCACCCGGACAAGCCCTTCTCCTTCTCCGAGAAGGCCTACGCCCTGCCCCGCGGCGACCACGACTTCACGGCGTACGTCGACCAGTGGGTCCACCTGGCCACCCATGACGGCACGTACCGGAAGTACGAGGACGCCTGGATGAAGTAGCGCGCCCCTGGGGGTGCGCGCCGTTGTGGAGGGCCACCTCTCATATCGGTCCAGGTCTTCGGAGGCACGACGAGAGGCGGGCGGCGACATGGCCGGTGCGGTGCGGGAGAGCGCGGCGTTCGATCTTGTGGCGGCGCAGCAGGGGCTGGACGCCCAGCCGTTCAGCAGGCTGGTGCAGGCGCGGATCACCGAGTTCGGGGGCGGCGCGGCGACGCTGGAGATCGATATCCGCGAGGAACTCCTGCAGCAGCACGGGTTCGTGCACGGCGGGGTGCTGTCGTACGCCGCCGACAACACCCTCACCTTCGCCGCCGCCACGGCCCTGGGCCCCGCCATCGTCACCGGCGGCTTCTCCATCCAGTATCTGCGCCCGGCACGCGGCCGCACGCTGCGGGCCCGAACCGAGGTCGTCCAGGCCGGACGCCGGCAGGCCGTGTGCCGCTGCGACCTGACGATGATCGACGAGGCGGGGGAGGAGCGGGTGTGCGCGGTGGCGCAAGGGACGGCGCTACCCCTCAACGCCCCCGCGGACGGCCAGGGGTGAGGGACGGTCGGTCGTCCCGGCCCTCGCACCGGCCGTCGTCCTAGCCCTCGTCCGAGCCTTCGTGCCGGCCCTTGCCGTCGCCCCCGGTGTCGTCCTCGTCCGCGCGGGGTGACGCCCGGTGCGCAACGACATTGACCACCCGGCCGTTCGGATCCTTGACGAAGAACCGGCGGACGCCCCACTCCTCGTCCTGGAGCGGCCGGACGATGTCCGCGCCGGCGGCCAGCACGGCGGCGTGCGCCGCGTCCACGTCGTCGACCTCGATGCTCATGTCGGGGACGACCGGGCCGGTCCTGTCGTGCGTCATGAAGGTGAGCTGGGCGGTGGGGTTGGCGGGGGACGCCAGCGTCATCACCCAGCCCAGGTTCATGACTTCCTCGAACCCCAGCAGGCCGTAGAACGTGCGGCTCTCCTCCAGGGCGTCGGACTGGATGTCGGGGACGACGCGGCGTACGGGCATGACCGGCTGACTCCTCGGGGAGGGGCGGGTGCGCGACGGGCCGGGCACCCATCGGTCCTTGGTTACCAGAGAAGGGCCGGGGCGCGCGGGGAAATGCCGTGGACGCGGCGATCCCGCCCGGGGCGCGACCCGGACCCCAGCAGCAGGCCCCGCCCCGGCCCCCAGCACCCGGCCCGGCCCCAGGCCTCGCCCCCGGCCCGGCGACCCCTCCCGGCCCCAGCCCTGCCCCACCTTGTCCGGACAATGTGACCTCCGGACTTCCCGTCATCTGCCCGGGCGGATACGCTCGCGAGCGTGGGGAAACGCGATACAGATGCCCTGGGTGCCGAGAGCCCCGTCCAGTTCAGCGTGGACCGGAGCAGTCCGGTCCCGCTGTATTTCCAGCTGTCCCAGCAGCTGGAGGCCGCGATCGAGCACGGCAAGCTGGCTCCCGGCAGTCTGCTCGGCAACGAGATCGAGCTGGCGGGCCGGCTCGGCCTGTCCCGGCCGACGGTGCGGCAGGCGATCCAGTCGCTGGTCGACAAGGGGCTGCTGGTGCGCCGCCGGGGGATCGGCACCCAGGTCGTGCACAGCCAGGTCAAGCGCCCGCTGGAGCTGAGCAGCCTCTACGACGACCTGGAGGCGGCCGGGCAGAAGCCCGCCACCCGCGTGCTGCTCAACACCACCACCGAGGCCGATGCCGAGGTCGCCGCCGCGCTGGGCATCGCCGAGGGTGCCGAGGTCGCGCTGGTCGAGCGGCTGCGGCTGACGCATGGCGAGCCCGTCGCGCATCTGCGCAACCACCTTCCCGCGGGGCTGCTCACGCTGAGGACCGCCGAGCTGGAGGAGACCGGTCTGTACCGCCTGATGCGGTCGGCCGGCATCACGCTGCACAGCGCCCGCCAGGCCGTCGGGGCGCGCGCCGCGACCGCGGAGGAGGGCGGGCGGCTCGACGAGCCCGAGGGCGCCCCGCTGCTCACGATGCAGCGGACCACGTTCGACGACACCGGTCGCGCGGTGGAGTTCGGCTCGCACGTCTACCGCGCCTCCCGCTACGCCTTCGAGTTCCAGCTGCTCGTACGTCCCTGAGCGCCACCGAGGGCCCGGAGCGGTCGATGCACGCCGCTTCGAGGGCAGCCCGGCGGGGCGATTTCGGCGGCAATGTCCTCGTATGTGGTGGCTATGCGACGCCCGCTGGTCAGAATGTTCTGACAAACCATTGACGTGGCTCCGCGCGCGCCGTTACAAACTCCTCCAGCCGCATTCCGGCGGCCGGGAGAAAAGGCGGTCCCACGATGATCGGCGTGCGTACGGCTAGTCCCTTCACTGTCCGCGGCGTCGCGGTGCGCGGCGCCGCCGCCTTACTGGCCACCGTCGCACTGGCCACCGGGTGCGGCGCCTCCGCCGGGCAGGACGCCCAGGAGGCGGCCTCCGGGTCCGGCAAGGGCGCCAGCACCCCGCGCATGACGATCGGGATGGTCAGCCACTCCGGCGACGGCGACACCTTCTGGGACATCGTGCAGAACGGTGCCGAGCAGGCCGCCGCCAAGGACAACGTGAAGTTCCTGTACGCCCACGACAAGGAGGGCGCCCAGCAGGCCGCGCTGATCCAGTCGTACATCGATCAGAAGGTCGACGGGCTGATCGTCACCCTCGCCAAGCCGCAGGCCGTCAAGGCGGCCGTCCACAAGGCCGTCGCGCAGGGCATCCCGGTCATCACCGTGAACTCCGGTGGCGAGTTCTCCCGGGCGTACGGGGCCCTGACGCACATCGGGCAGGACGAGTCCGTGGCGGGGCGGGCGGTCGGCGAGGAGCTGAACCGCCGGCACCGGAAGAAGGCCCTCTGCGTCGTCCACGAGCAGGGCAATGTGTCGCTGGAGGACCGCTGCGCCGGTGTCCGCATGGCCTTCCACGGGACGGTCGACAACCTCGATGTCGACGGCACCAACGCGCCGGCCTCGCAGTCCTCCGTCGAGGCCAAGCTCCAGTCCGACAAGGCCATCGACGCGATCGTCACACTCGGTGCACCGATGGCGGCGATATCCGTCAAGGCCAAGGAGGAGGCGGGCAGCTCGGCGCAGCTGGCGACCTTCGACCTGAACTCCGCCGTCGTCAAGCTGCTCAAGGCCGAGGACGTCACCTTCGCCGTCGACCAGCAGCCCTATCTCCAGGGCTACGAGGCGGTGGATCTGCTCTGGCTCCACAAGGCCAATGCCGATGTGCTCGGCGGCGGCAGGCCGGTGCTCACCGGGCCGGCCCTGGTCACCGAGAAGGACGTACCGAAGCTGACCGCGTACACCGGGCGAGGCACCCGGTGAAGCCACAGGGAAGACGGGACCCGATGAACCGGGACAGATCACCGGTAACGGATACTTGGCCGGTTGGGCCCGGCCGACCGGTGCCGGAGCCGGTGTACGGCACCGCACGCACCCGGACCGGCCGGTCCGGACAGTGCAGACAACCAACGCAGTCGATACGGCAGCATCAGCGGGAAGGGCGAGTCCTCGTGGCACGGGTTCGGAGAAGGGGACGCCTCGTCGGCGCCGTGCTGGCGGCGGTGCTCGGCGTCTCGCTGGCGGGATGCAGCAGCACCGGAGGGCTGCGCGCCGAGCAGGAGCGCGCCGCCAAGTCCGCCGGCGGCAAGGCCGCGGTGAACACCCCCAGGTGGACGTTCGCGATGGTCACCCACTCGGGAGACGGCGACACCTTCTGGGACATCGTGCAGAACGGCGCCCAGCAGGCCGCCGTCAAGGACAACATCAAGTTCGTCTACGGGCACGACAAGGAGGCCCAGCGGCAGAGCCAGCTGGTGCAGTCCTACATCGATCAGAAGGTCGACGGGCTGATCGTCTCGCTCGCCAAGCCCAGTGCGATGAAGGACGTGATCGCCAAGGCCGAGAAGGCCGGCATCCCGGTGATCACGGTGAACTCCGGTGCCGAGGCGTCGAAGGCCTTCGGCGCGCTCAGCCACATCGGCCAGGACGAGACGGTGGCCGGTGAGGCGGTCGGCGAGGAGCTCAACAAGCGCGGCCGGAAGAAGGCCCTGTGCGTCCTGCACGAGCAGGGCAACGTCGGCCATGAGCAGCGCTGCGACGGCGCCGAGAAGACCTTCAAGGGCGATCTGCAGAAGCTGTACGTCGAGGGCACCAACATGCCCGATGTGCAGTCCTCCATCGAGTCCAAGCTCCAGGCGGACAGCTCCATCGACGCGGTCGTCACGCTCGGCGCACCGTTCGCCCCCACCGCCGTCAAGGCCAAGGAGCAGGCCGGCAGCAAGGCCGAGATCGACACCTTCGACCTCAACGCCCAGGTCGCGACCGGCCTCAAGGACGGCTCCCTCGGCTTCGCCGTCGACCAGCAGCCCTACCTCCAGGGCTACGAGGCCGTCGACCTGCTGTGGCTCTACAAGTACAACTCCGACGTCCTCGGCGGCGGCAAGCCGGTGCTCACCGGACCCCAGGTGATCACCAAGAAGGACGCCGCCGCGCTGCAGGACTACACGAAGCGGGGGACCCGATGAGCCACACCGACGCACCGCCGCTGGGGCCCGCGGGGCCGCCCGCCAAGAGCGCCGGCGACGAACGGCTGCTGCACCGCTCCCTGGCGCGCCGGCTGATGGGCCGTCCCGAACTGGGCTCGGTCGTCGGCGCCGCCGCGGTCTTCGTGTTCTTCTCGATCGTCGCCGAACCGTTCCTGCGGGCCTCCAGCCTCTCCACCGTGCTCTATGCGTCCTCGACGATCGGGATCATGGCCGTGCCGGTGGCGCTGCTGATGATCGGCGGGGAGTTCGACCTCTCGGCCGGCGTGATGGTCGTCAGTTCGGCGCTGATCTCCTCGATGTTCAGCTACCAGATGACGGCCGACACCTGGGTGGGCGTCGGGGTGTCCCTACTGGTCACCCTGGCCATCGGGGCCTTCAACGGCCTGCTGCTGACCCGTACTAAACTGCCCAGCTTCATCATCACGCTCGGCACCTTCTTCATGCTGACCGGCCTCAACCTCGGCTTCACCAAGCTGATCGACGGCACCGTCTCGACGAAGTCCATCGCCGACATGGAGGGCTTCGAGTCGGCCCGGAAGGTCTTCGCCTCGCACCTCACCATCGGCAGCGTCGACATCCAGATCACCATCCTGTGGTGGCTCGTGCTGGTCGCCGTCGCCACCTGGGTCCTGCTGCGCACCCGCGTCGGCAACTGGATCTTCGCGGTCGGCGGCAACGCCGACGCCGCACGGGCGGTGGGCGTCCCGGTCACCAAGACCAAGATCGGCCTCTATATGGGCGTCGCCTTCGCCGCCTGGGTCTCCGGCCAGCACCTGCTGTTCTCGTACGACGCGATCCAGTCCGGCGACGGTGTGGGCAACGAATTCCTGTACATCATCGCCGCGGCGGTCGGCGGCTGTCTGATGACCGGCGGCTTCGGCTCGGCGATCGGCGCGGCCGTCGGCGCCTTCATCTTCGGCATGGCCAGCAAGGGCATCGTCTACGCGCAGTGGAATCCGGACTGGTACAAGTTCTTCCTCGGCGCGATGCTGCTGCTCGCCACACTCCTGAACGCATGGGTCCGCAAGCGGGCGGAGGAAAAGGCATGACAGCGCTGGTCGAGCTGACCGACGTCAGCAAGTACTACGGCAACGTCCGGGCGCTGGAAGGCGTGTCCCTGGAGGTGCACGCGGGGGAGATCTCCTGTGTGCTCGGGGACAACGGCGCCGGCAAATCCACCCTCATCAAGATCATCGCCGGGCTGCACCGGCACGACGCCGGCTCCTTCACCATCGACGGGGAGGAGAGCGGCCTCTCCTCCCCGCGCGAGGCCCTGGACCGCGGGATCGCCACCGTCTACCAGGACCTGGCCGTCGTCCCGCTCATGCCGGTGTGGCGGAACTTCTTCCTCGGCTCAGAGCCCACCACCGGCGTGGGCCCCTTCAAGCGGCTCGACGTCAGGACGATGCGCGAGACCACCCGCAGCGAGCTGCTGCGGATGGGCATCGACCTGCGCGACGTCGACCAGCCGATCGGCACCCTCTCGGGCGGCGAGCGGCAGTGCGTCGCCATCGCCCGCGCCGTCTACTTCGGTGCCAAGGTCCTCGTCCTGGACGAGCCGACGGCGGCACTCGGCGTCAAGCAGTCCGGCGTCGTCCTCAAGTACGTCGCGGCCGCGCGGGACGCCGGGCTCGGCGTGGTGTTGATCACCCACAATCCGCACCATGCGTATCTCGTCGGTGACCGCTTCGTCCTGCTCAAACGCGGCGCGATGGCCGGCAGCCACGCCAAGTCGGAGATCACTCTGGAAGAGCTGACCCGCCAAATGGCGGGCGGCAGCGAACTGGAACAGCTCAGTCATGAGCTGGCCAGGACCGCGACCCCGGAATTCCCCGGCGGCCATCGCCCCGAGTGATCACCACCGCGCCCCGCGCGGCCCCAGGGCCGTGCGGGGCGCGTTACTCCCCGTCGCGGTGCGCCGGACGCCGCCGGTGATGCACAATCGCACCGAACCCGCACATCGAGGCCCCGGCCTCCCGAGACCCCGCAGGGACGAGACGACTCTTGCGAGCACGCAGCCGCCGCGACCATTACGGCGAAGAGGTGGGTCGATGAGCATGTACCGGGACCGGGTGCACCGAGGATCGGCCAGAGCCACCGTGCTGCGCACGGTCGGCACCCGCGAGCGGCGCTCGCATCTGACCGCCCCCCGGGTACCCACCGTGGGTATCGACATCGGCGGCACCAAGGTCATGGCGGGTGTGGTCGACGCCGACGGCACGATCTTGGAGAAGGTCCGCACGGAGACGCCGGACAAGTCCAAGAGCCCCAAGGTCGTCGAGGACACCATCACCGAGCTGGTGCTCGACCTCTCCGACCGGCACGACGTCCATGCGGTCGGCATCGGCGCGGCCGGCTGGGTCGACGCGGACCGCAGCAAGGTGCTGTTCGCACCGCATCTGAACTGGCGCAACGAGCCGCTGCGCGACCGCCTCGCCGGCCGCCTCGCCGTCCCGGTCATGGTCGACAACGACGCCAACACCGCCGCCTGGGCGGAGTGGCGCTTCGGCGCCGGCCGCGGCGAGGACCATCTCGTCATGATCACGCTCGGTACCGGCATCGGCGGCGCGATCCTGGAGGACGGCGCCGTCAAGCGCGGCAAGTACGGCGTGGCCGGTGAATTCGGCCATATGCAGGTCGTCCCCGGCGGCCACCGCTGCCCGTGCGGCAACCGCGGCTGCTGGGAGCAGTACAGCTCCGGCAACGCCCTGGTCCGCGAGGCCCGTGAGCTGGCCGCCGCCGACTCCCCGGTCGCGTACAACATCATCGAGCGGGTCGGCGGCCGCATCGGCGACATCACCGGACCGCTGATCACCGAGCTGGCCCGGGAGGGCGACGCGATGTGCGTCGAACTCCTCCAGGAGATCGGCCAGTGGCTCGGCGTCGGCATCGCCAACCTCGCCGCTGCCCTCGACCCCTCCTGCTTCGTCATCGGCGGCGGTGTCAGCGCCGCCGACGACCTGCTGATCGGCCCGGCCAGAGAGGCCTTCCGGCGGCAGCTCACCGGCCGCGGCTACCGTCCCGAGGCCACCATCACCAAGGCGCAGCTGGGCCCCGAGGCCGGTATGGTCGGCGCCGCCGACCTGGCCCGCCTGGTGGCCCGCCGCTTCCGGCGTGCCAACCGGCGGCGGGTCGAGCGCTACGAACGCTACGAACGGGCGGGCCGACGATGACCGAGACCGACCTGCACACGGTGCACGACGATCCGCACCCCGCCCCGCCGCCGCGCGGCAAGCGCCGGCGCCCGGTGCTGATGGCGCTGATCGTCTTCCTGCTGATCGCGATCCCGGCCGGCTATATCGTCATCTCCGCCGAGCAGAGCCGGGACAGCGGCGAGGGCAAGGAGGCCGAGGCCGCCGCCACCGGCCTGACCAACGCCTTCCCCTCGAAGGTCCAGCAGCGGATCTACAACGTCCCGGTGCCGATCGGCTCCACGCCGGTCTACTACTACGAGACCAACTCCTGGCAGACCAGTTCGCTGTTCGTGCAGTTCAGGACCAACGAGTGGGGCCTGGAGCACTACCTCAACGCCGTCGGCACCAGCACCGCCGCCCTCAAGAAGAACCAGCGGACCATCTCGTCCGAGCAGGCGGCGAAGGTCGGCTGGGACCTCGGCATCGACGCGCCGTGGGCCGGTACCACGACCACGGGCCGGGCACCGCATCCGCGCCAGCGGATCATGGTCAACTACGACGAGCCGGGGCATCCGGTCGTCTACACCGTGTCGACTGTGAAGTTCTGACGGGGCGGGCCGGGCCGGGATGAGCCGGCCGTGAACCCCGGCGCGGTGTGCGCTCGCACCCGCGCGGAACAGCGGACGCCACACCAGCCGTACGGCCTCTGCCCCCGGCCCACGCCCACCGGCTCACGGGCGGGGCCGGGGACGGAACGTCAGGCCCGGGTGTGGGCGGACAGGGTGGCCAGGCCCCGGGCCAGGTCCTCCTTGAGATCGTCGAGGGCTTCGAAGCCGGCGTGCACGCGCAGCAGGGGGCCGCGGCCCGTCCAGGTGCCCGGGAGGCGGTGGGTGACCGGGTCGGCCGGCACGATCAGGCTCTCGTAGCCGCCGTAGCTGTGGCCGAGGCCGAACAGCCGCAGCTCCCCGAGCAACGCGTCCACGGCGGGCTTGCCGGGCCCGGGTGCGAGTTCGAGGCCGAACAGGCCCGCGGCGCCGGTGAAGTCCCGGCACCACAGTTCGTGCCCGGGGTCGCCCGGCAGCGCCGGGTGCAGCACGGCGCGCACCCCCTCCTGTTCGCGCAACCAGGAGGCGAGGCCGACGGCTTGGTGATGGTGCTCACGCATCCGGACGCCCAGCGTACGGAGCCCGCGCAGGCCCAGATAGACGTCGTCCGCGCCGGCGCACTGGCCGAGCCGGATCGCCGTGGCGCGCACCGCGGGGTAGGTCTCCTCGGAGCACACGATGGCCCCGAGGATGCTGTCGGCGTGACCGGTGAGGTACTTCGTCGCCGAGTGCACGACGACATCGGCGCCCAGCTCCAGGGGGCGGTGAAAGACGGGGGTGGCCCAGGTGTTGTCGATGAGGGTGACCACGTCGTGGTTGCGGCACACGCTCGTGACGGCAGGGACGTCCTGTACCTCGAAGGTCGTGGAGCCGGGTGACTCCAGGCAGACGAGGCGCGTGGTGGGGCGGATCAGGTCCTCGATGGACTTGTCCGTACGGGGGTCGTAGTACTCCGTCTCCACGCCCAGATCGGCCAGCGAGTTGCAGAATTTGCGGGTGGGCAGATAGACGGAGTCGCTCACGAGGATGTGGTCGCCGGCCCGGACGAACGACAGGATCGCCGTGGTGATCGCCGCGAGACCCGAGCAGGTGGCGACGGCGGCGTGCCCGCCCTCCAGATCGGTCAGTGCGGTCTCGAAGGCGCGGCCGGTGGGTGTGCCGAAGCGGCCGTAGACCGGCATCCGGCGCTTGAGGGGGTCGGCCTGCGAGGCGTCCAGCGCGGCCACGTTCTCGTAGAGCACCGTCGAGGCGCGGTGGACGGGCGGGTTGACGTAGCCGTGCTGTTGCCGCGGGTCGGAGCCGGCGTGCACGAACCGGGTGTCCATCGAAGGCCGGCCGGTCATGACACCACTTCCAGATCCGACTGCTCGTCGTGGGGTGCGGCCGCCACGGTCCGGCGGCCGCCGAGTACCAGGGCGATGGCTGCCGCGACGGCGCACTGCACGGCGACGGCGGTCCAGAACATCCCCAGGTCGTGTGCGCTTTCGTAGTGGGCGAAGAGAAAGCCGCCCACGACACCGGCGAGGAGGCCGCCGACACCCGCCGTCAGCCGCTGGACGCCGAAGGCGAAGGTCGGATTGCTCGGTATGCGGTCGACCATTTCCAGGTCACAGCGCAGGAAGAGGAACACCTCACCGAGGCTGAAGAGCACGGTGCCGCCCAACAGGGCAGCCGTGTGCCCCAGCGACATCACGGCCGTCCCGGCAGCCATCAAGGCGAATGAGCCGGCCACCAGGCGGCGGTAGTCGGCCCGCGCGATCCAGCCCGACAACGGCGGCTGGAGGGCCACCATCATGGCGCAGTTGACGAGCATGGCCCAGCCGAGGACCTGGATGTTGTGCACACCCGCGGCGTACAGACCGAGGAAGCTCTGGAAGAAGAAGTAGAGGTAGAAAGCCAGGGCCGTGAAGAACACCGGCCGCAGGGCGCCGCGCAGTGTCCGGAGCTTCCCGTCGGGGGCGGGCCCGTCGACGCCGACGCCGCCCGGTGCGGCGTCCCGGCGGCGTGCGAGGGGCTGCATGGTGAGCTGGTGGGCCAGGGTGATCACACCGAACAGCGCCGCGGCGCCGAGCAGCAGCGCCACCGGATCGGCGTCGATCAGGACCGCGGCCAGCAACGGCCCGAGCCCCATCCCGGCGTTGAGGGCCGCGCTGCTGACCCCGAGGAACAGCGGCCGCAGCTCGTCGGAGACGCAGGTGACGATGTACGCCTTGTTCGCCGGGAGGTAGAGCGCCGGCCCGGCGGCGACGAGAACCACCGCCGGGTAGGCGACCCAGGGGACCTTCACGGCAAGCCCCAGCAGGAGCAGACCCGTGGTCCGCAGAGCGAGGGAGCCGACCATCGTCCGCTTGAGGCCGAGCCGGTCCACGACCAGGCCGCCCAGGATGCTGCCGCCGAACTGGATGAACGTGGCGACGGCCACCAGTACGCCGGCCAGGCGGACGTCCAGGCCCACCGCTTGGACCATCAGGACGCCGATGAACGGGGTGACCATGTAACTGCCGAGTGCGACCACGAAGGACAGCACGATCAGCGACTTGAGGCTCGACGACAGCCCCCTGAACGTGTGCCACTTGGCCGAGAGTGCGGACATCACGCCGACGGCCCTCCGCTCTGCGGACCGGTGACGACCGGCCGGTCCGCGTGCGGCAGACCCCATTCGCTCCAGGACCCGTCGTACACGGCCAGGTCGTCGTATCCGGCCAGCTCGGCCCCCAGCGCCAGGATGCAGGCGGTGACGCCGGATCCGCAGCTGAAGACCAGGCGCCGACGCTCTCCGGCGAGCGGGGCGAACGCGTCGCGCAGCTGCGACGCGGGCCGCATCCGGCCGTCCCGTTGGAGCTCGCCGAACGGCAGGTTGAGCGCTCCGGGCATATGGCCGGGACGCAGCCCGGGGCGGGGCTCGGCGACCGCTCCGGCGAAGCGGTCGCGGGTGCGGGCGTCGAGGACCGCCGAGGCCGGATCGGTCAGGGCCGCGGCGACCGCGTCGCTGCCGACGATCAGGCCGGGACGCGGCCGTGCGGTGAAGCCGCCGGGGCGTGCGGCGGCCGCGGGTGCGCCGGTTTCGCATGGCAGCCCGGCGGCGCGCCAGGCGGGCAGGCCGCCGTCGAGCACGGCCACCCGCTCCAGGCCCATGGCCCGCAGCATCCACCATGCGCGGGCACTGGAGTAGAGGCCCGCGCCGTCGTAGACGACGACGGTGTCGCCGTCGTCCACGCCCAGCGCGCGCAGTTCCCGGGTGAAGTGGTCGGCACCGGGCATCGTGTGCGGCAGCGGACCGGAGTGGTCCGAGAGCGCGCCGTCGATGTCGAAGGGCCGTGCCCCCGGGATCCGTTCGCCGGCGTCGCGGTGCGCGCCGATCGAGGCGTCGAGCACCACCAGCCCGGGGGCGCCCAGCCGCGGCGCCACCCAGTCCGTACCGACCAGCGGGCCCGGCAGGGTGCCGGGCGCCCGCCCGCTCATCGCGTGCCTCCGGTGGAAGCGGGGAACCACTGGGCGCGGTCGGCGAACCAGGTCGCCACGTTCTCCAGGTTGGCCGCCACGTCCTCCTCGGTGTCGCCGCCGACGACGTAACCGGCCAGGAAGAGGCCGGACTTGACCCCGCCGTGGTACTCCTCGCCGACCGTGCCGGTGAGCGCGACCTCCTTGACGCACGCCGGCTCGTCACCGGAGGGCAGATGGGTCAGCACGCCGTCCGAGGGCGGGATGCACAGGGCGCCGGTGGGCCGGTAGGCGGGGGTGCCCAGGGTGCTGGGGAGGCCGCATTCGGCATACAGCCACTCCTTGTCGAGATCGATGCCGAAGGCGTGCCGGACCATGGCGCTGATCATCCCGCCGCCGGTCCGGCTGGCGATCTCGCAGAACACCGTCCGGTCGTCGGGGGTGATCCACAGTTCCGCGTGAAAGGCGGTGTGTGGTGGCGTGGGCAGCTCCGCCAGCACCGCCCTGGCCGCCTTGAGCAACCTGTCGTGGACGGGATCCTGGGGTGTCAGCGGGAGGTTGGCCACCCAGTGGTTCGCCCGGAAGGACAGGCAGTCGTTGAGGTAGCGGAAAGGGTGTGCGAACACCACCTCGCCGTTCACGACCAGCCCGTCCACGTGGTACATCTGCCCGGGTACGAACACCTCGATCTCGCTCGCGCCGCGCCAGGGACGGGCGAGGTAGGCGTCCAGCTCGGCCTCGTCACGGATGATGGCCGCTCCCAGCGAGCCGGACTCCGAGAGCGGCTTGATCACCACGGGATAGCCGTGCTCGGCGACGAACTCCAGGGCGGTGTAGGCCGAATCCAGGGGCCGGTAGACGGGAATCTCCACCGGGCCCCCGACGAGGCGGTCCTTCATGACCACCTTGTCGCGGAAGGCCAGGGCGCTGGCGGTCCGCTGTCCCGGCAGGTCCAGCAGGTCGCGCAGCTGGGCGGCGCGTACCACGTCCGCCTCGGCGCGGGCGAAGACGGCCGTGACGGCGTGCTCGCGGGCCAGGCGCAGTGCCGTCTTCTCGACGAGCTGGTTGGTGTCGTAGTCGTCGAAGGCGTGCACATGGGGCAAGTGGCCGTATCCGGCGGCGAACTCGGTGGTGGTGAGGAGGACCGGAACGATGCCGGTGCCGGCCAGCCAGCGGTCGTAAGGGGTCTTGGCGTAGGGCGTCTTGGCGAAGACGAGGACGTGCGGCATGTGCGTGTTCTCCTTCAGCCCGTCGTCTCGACGAGAGGGAGCCGGCGGCGCGCGGGGACCCGGGAGACCAGCTGCTGCTCCTGGGCGAGTTCGCGGGCGAAGCAGCCGTCCTTGTAGACGCCGGAGAGGCGCTTGTTGGTGAACGCCTCGATGGCCGCGTGGTCGAACTCCAGGTCGTAGCGGACGTCTTCGCCCCCGTCGGCGACCGTGCGGACGAGGATGCCCAGGTGCGGCTCGAAGGTGTTGACGCAGCCGACGATGTCACCGATCTTCTCGCGGCGCCCGTCCGCGGACTCCGACAGCACGCTCTCCTGAGTGGGGATGGCGGCGAACAGCTGGCGGCCGGCCCGGCACCAGCCGACATGCCCGGGGAACCCCATGGCCTTGATCCCGAAGGTCCCGAAGTCCTCGCTCACGCCGAGCTGGAAGCTCAGCTCGACGTTCTCGTGCAGCCACTTGAAGTCGCGGTAGGCCTGCTCGATCTCCTCGTAGCTGAGCTGGAGTTCGGGGTGCCGGCCGCCGTGGTCGGAGAAGTTGTTGAAGCGGACCGTGTCGACGCCCAGCTTGTTGAAGTAGTGGGCGTAGCGCTCCAGGGACCGGCGGCCGTGGTTGTGCCGGCCGATGGTGACGCCGATGTTGACCCGGAAGGCGTCCGACCGGTCGGCGTCCGCGGGAAGCGTGCTGCGGTAGTGGTCGTTGTAGTGGTCGATCCGGCGCAGCACCTCCTCCGTGTTCGCCCCGCTGAAGACGCCCTTGATCGGGTAGCTGCCGTCGTCGATGACGGCCAGGTCCTCGTCGATGACGCCGTGGTAGGTGATGGAGATGGTGCCGTAGCCGTTGACCCGGGCGAGGTCGAGAAGCTCCAGGTAGTTGTCGGCGAGCAGCGGGCGGCCGCTGGTCCAGGCGTCGCCCTTCTCCATGGTCTCGGTGGGCTTGTGGTCGGATTCCTGCCGGAACTCACGGTTGTTGGCGGGCCCGTAGATGCGCATGAACTCACCGTCGTACGCGAAGCTGTCCACGTACCGCGGGTAGACGTGGTAGCCGTGTGACTGGAGGCCGGAGAGGATCCGGGGGCCTTCCTCCATGGCGAACGACTTGTCGTAGACCTTCTCGTAGTTGACGAACCAACAGTGCGTACATTTCTGTCCGCAGGTGTTCTTTCCGACCTTGGTGTCCAGGTCGAGGTAGATGTGGATCTCCTCGGGCTTGATCTCCTGGAACGGCGTCGTGAACGGCGCGTCTCCGTGGAAATCGTAGGAAATCGGCGCGTTGTCGGCAGGCATGGTTCCCCCCAGGGCGTGGTCGAGTCGTGTGACGAGTGATGAGAGAGGTACGGCTGTGATCGGCCTGGGGGTGGGGGGTGCCCTGTGGCAGGGCGGCCTCGGGCCGAAGTGCGTGAGTGGTGGTGCGTGTTACGCGACGGGTGCGGGCTGTGTGACGGTGCGCGGCGGGGCCGTCCTGTCCGGCGGAGCGGCGTCGGGCTGCGCGGGGGAGCGGGCTCCCGCGACGGTGCGCGCCGATGGCACGGGGGCGTCGGGTCGTGTGGTGACGATGGGCAACGCCGTCAGCTCGGCCACCGCCGCCACGCACGCCGCCGCGTCCGCGGCGGTGACGACGGCCGTGCCCAGGCGGTCGGTGGAGGACCTGAGCGGGCGGACCGGGTCGCCGGGCTCCACGGTGACCTCCCACTCCACGATCGTTCCGTGGGCCAGTGACGGTGGTGGGGCGACGGCGGTGACCGTGCCGGGCGGTGCGGTGAAGAAGACGGTCGCGGCCGTGGCGGCCGTGGCCTGCCCGCGCGGCACTCCCGCGCCGACCGCCCATCCGAGGGCGGCGACCCGCCAGTCGATGCCCGTGGTGAGCCGCACCAGGTCGGCGATGCCGTCGCCACCGAGGCGGTTGTGCGTCTCGATCACGATGACGCGGTCGCCGTCCACCTTGACCTCGGTGTGGCTCGGCCCGTCCGTCAGCCCGAGGGCGTCGAGCAGCTGTCCGACCGCCTCCTCGACCCGGGCCCGCCCGCGGGCGTCCAGGGCCGGCGGCGGCATCATGTGGCTGACCTCGACGAAGCTGCCCGCCGTTCCCTTCTGGGCGATGCCGACGACGGTGTGCCGGCCGCCGGCGGACAGCGTCTCCACGCTGAACTCCAGCCCGCCGACGAAGGCTTCCAGCAGGGTGCCGGCGGTCCGGCGGTCCGCCGGCAGGTCCGCCGCACGGTCCAGCAGGGCGACGGCAATGCTGCCGACGCCGCTGACGGGCTTGGCCACCACGGGGGTGTGCCCGGCGAACAGCCGGGCCACCGCGTCCGGGTCGCCGCCGGAGGCGAAGGCCGGGTTCAGATGTGGCGCCTTGCGTGCGAGGACCCGCCGCATCTCCAGCTTGTCGCGGGTGTGCCGGACGACTGCGGGGGCGACCCCCCGCACGCCGAGCCGCTCCGCCGCCGCGGCCGCCGGCTCCAGACCGAGCTCGGTGAGCGAGACGACGGCGGTGGGCGACAACGGCTTGAGCACCTCGTCGACGAACGCGAGGAAGGCCGGGCCGTCGTGGAAGTCGACGGTGTGCACCTGCCGTGTGCCCGGCGTCCGGTCGTTCCGGTCCAGGGCCGGGGCCCCGGGCAGTTGTACATGAAGGAGATCACCGGGGAGAGCCTCGGCCGCTCGCGCGACCGTCGGATTGGCACCGATGACCACCAGGGTCACGACAAGGTCTTTCTGATGTGCATGCTGCGGTACACGTCTGGCCCCCCGTTTTCTTCAGGTCCGGGAACGCGTCCGCCGACGGCACCGGGACCACATGAACCGAGCCAACGCCAAACGGGGGCCGCAGCGCGACGACCGACCGTTCGAGTGGCGAGGCGATGACAAGGTCGCAGCGGTACTCCGCCCCTGTCAACAGACTTGCGCAAAGCTTGACTTGCCGGGAATTCCGCTCTGACCTGCATTTAGTCGCGGGGGCCACAGAATTGACCGAAACCATGCGATGCCCGCCCCATATCCACCCCTGACGTCTTCCAGCCGATTCCACACCACCCCACACCGCCCGGAACTGAGCAGCAGCACCCGGCGCAAGGCCCGCTGCGGCAGGTCGGCACACGGGGCACAACGGGCATCCGATGCCCCTCCCGGGGGCTGCTTTCGGACAGGGTGCGACAGCATCCTTGACAGGAGCCATCCGTCTCTCCTCTTGGACGGTCACGGCCCCAGGAACCGGAGCGGCTACGCACAAGCGCATGCCTCCGGTTCGCGAGAAGACGCAGTCTCCGTACGGCGAACGAGGGGCGCCGCCCCGCCGGGCGGGACCTTGCGGACACCCCCTAGTTCTGCGAGACGTCCTTGACGAACAGGATGCCGTCGCAGTCCGCCAGGTGGGCCGGGGCGAGCGGGGCGTAACCGAACCAGGGGGATACGCGGGGCGCGGGCCATGTGCCGCCGAGGGCGGTGGCCAGCCGCGGGGCGTCGATGACGCAGTGGTCGTCCGGAAGTGCGTACAGGAGCCCTTCGAGGGTGTCCGGCGGCGGCGTGTCCACTCCCTGGTGCCGGATGGTGCCGAGGGCCGTGGGCACGAAGGAGTACCCCTCGCCGAGCCGGGCGCTCACCAGCGCACCGGCGCTCCACCACTCCACCGGCCCCTGCCACATCTGCATCGTGCTCTTCTCCCGTTGGAGATGGGAGTTGTGGGCGTGGACGAGTGCCGGGCCTCGGGCGGCGGTGGCAAGAAGGTTGTGAGCCATCATCAGATCCCGCAGTGCGCACAGCCGGGTCATGCGGGCCGCCGAGGTGTCGGCCATCCAGTGGTGGTAGCGCAGCAGGCCGGTCGCGGTGCGCCCGTACAGGCGCGCCCTGTCCCAGTCGTCCCGCGAGGTCTCCGTGATCAGGTGGGGTATCTGGGTGTCGAGCAGCGCCACCAGGTCGTCGGCGAGCAGCCGCAGTTGGCCGGCCTCGGCCGACTGCCCCACGGACCGGGCGGGGTCCATCATCGCTTCGGGGTGGGTCCACCGGCCGTCGGCGCCGAGCAGGCGGTCGAGCGTTTCCCCGGTGCAGGGGAGCAGGTCCGCGTCCACCCGGGGCGAGAGGTAGCCGTGGAGTGCGGTGAGGGCCTGCCGGGGACTCGCGGCGTGGGTGATCTCCAGCGGGCCGTCGAAGCCGGCGAAGCGGAGCCGCTCGGACGCGGGCCGTTCGTCGTTGTCGGCGCGGACGTTGTAGGCGCGCATCCAGCGCACCAGCTCGCGGTTGGCCGCGGACGCACCGAAACCGTGGCTGAATCCATGCTCCATGACCTCGTCGAGAGTGCCCGTGCCCGAGGTGACGTAGTCGTCCACGACCAGGCCCCGCAGGCAGTCGCTCTCGATCGTGATCGTCCGGTAGCCCTCCTGCTCGACGAGCTGCCGGAAGAGCTCGTTGCGCAGGTCGAGCAGAGCGTCCTCACCGTGGGTCGGCTCGCCCAGGGCGAGCAGTTGCGGCCGGACCGGGAGCAGCCCCATGACGGCAGCGGCCTCGACGGCATGGACGGTGTCCTTGATGTCAGTAGCCATGCCGTAAACGGTATCGTTGAACCCTCGGTTGAAACTTTTCCTCGATCTCGGCGGTTCCATGGCGCGAAACCCTCAAAACGGCGAACGCCTCAGGCCGGTTGACCTGGCGCGCGGGCACGGTCTGTCCACGCAGGCGATCAGGAACTACGAGGAAGCCGGCATCCTTCCGGCCGCCGATCGCACACCCCACGGCTACCGCACCTACACCTCGCTGCACGCGGGAGCCCTGCGCGCGTTCCTGGCCCTGGTGCCCGGCCACGGCCACCAGACGGCGACGTCGATGATGCGGGCGGTGAACGAGGGCGCGGCCGATGAGGCGTTGCGCCTCATCGACGAGAGCCACGCCCAGCTCCTCGACGACCGCCGCACCCTCCAGGCAGTGGACAGCGCCCTGCGCGACCTGGAGCCCACGCCGGCGTCCGGGCCTGATGCGGGGCCCGAACCGGCCGCGGCGTCCGAGGCCGGCGGCACGTTCATCGGGCCGTTGGCGGGGAAGCTCGGCATCCGGCCCGCGACGCTGCGCAAATGGGAGCGCGCCGGGCTGGTATGCCCGCGCCGCGACCCGGTGACCGGGTACCGCGTCTACCACGAGGCCGACGTACGGGACGCCCGGCTGGCCCATCAGCTCAGGCGAGGCGGCTACCTGCTGGAGCAGATCGCCCCCCTGCTCGCCCAAGTACGGGCGGCCGGTGGGCTGGAGCCCCTGGAAGGCGCCCTGCGCGACTGGCACGGCCGGCTGTCCGCCCGCGGGCGGGCGATGCTGACCGGGGCCGCGGAGCTGGAGGCCTACCTCCACGCGCGCGGATGAGACGTCGGTCGCCCGCCGTCACCAACGGTTCCGTCCCGGCTGCCCCTCCGCCGAGGTCGGCCGGGCCCCCCGGAGCCGGCGAGGAGGCGGAAGGTGTACCGGCTCAGCATGTTGCTGCGATGCCGCACGAACGGCGCCAGGCGGGACACGTCCCAGGCGGCGGCAGCAGAGTGCAGACCAGTGCCGGCCTGGAGGGGAGCGCCCGCTCGACGGGGCACGGCGCGTGACGTCCCGCGACGCTGATGGGCCGGGCAGTCGAGGCGGCAGCGGGCCTTGCGGCTTCGCCAGGGCGGAGAACCCGTCCGGGGTGCCATGAGCCGCCCGTCGACGACGCCGCGATCAGGAAGCGACGGTGACGATAGCGGTCAGCCCGTAGTCCAGCTCCGCACCATCGACGAGCAACGCCTCGACCGTGCGTGTACTGGGGTCGATGTCGGCCACGATCCCGTGTCCGACGTAGCGGGGGTACCCCGAGGCGCCCGTCTCGCCTGTCGCCTCGACGACCGCCGACCGGACGGCTGAGTCCTCCACGGAGGCACCGCCTCTGTCCTCCACGTGTTCGGGGACCAACAAGATCGTGAAGCGCTGCGGCTCTGTAGTCACGCTCCGATATTTAAGTGCCTGCGTCACCAGCCGTGGGACAGGCGCGCGGTATCGCCGTCGCGTATGCGGGCGTTCCGGAAGATCTTCGGTCGGAGAATCAGGGCAGGTGTCCCGGCCGGCGGGCAGCCCCTGCCCGCGGTCGGCCGTCGAGCAGCAGCAGGCGGGTGCGCCGGCCAGTACGCGGGCCCTCGCGCCCCGGGCCAGCGGTACTCCGCTCCGCTCCATTGCCGTCCCGCGGGCGATGAGTGCCTGGCCCATCGGATGAGTGCGCGACCTCGTCCGCAGTGAAATGCAGGTGAGTGAGGGGGAGTCGGCCCCTACTCTCCTGTGAATGAAGACGTCTGTGTATCCGCCCAAGCCCGTGCCCGGTGACCGGATAGCGGTCATCTCGCCGTCGTCCGGCCTGCCGGGAATTCTTCCGCTTCCGTACGAGCTGGGGCTCCGGCGGCTGCGTGCGGACTTCGGGCTGGAACCCGTGGAATATCCGGCCACGCGACGCATGGGGTCCACACCCCAGGAGCGGGCCGACGACATTCACGCCGCGTTCGCCGATCCGACCATCAAGGCCGTGATGGCCAGCATCGGTGGTGACGACCAGATCACCGTACTGCCCTTACTGGACCGGGAGTTGATCCGCGCCCACCCCAAGCCGTTCTTCGGGACCAGCGACAACACCAATCTGCTGATGCTCCTGCACAACCTCGGCATCGTCGGCTATCACGGTGCGTGTCTGATGACCGAGATCGGCCGCCCGTACGCGCTCCACCCGATGACCGCGGATTCGGTGCGCGCCGCCCTGTTCACCTCCGGCCCCTACGAACTCCGCGCCCCCGAGCGCTTCGGTGACTCGGGCCGCGACTGGGCGGACCCCGAGACCTTCCGCGTCGAACCGGACTCGGAGCCCGCCGACGGGTGGATCTGGCACCGGCCCGAACGGGTCGTCGAGGGCCGCTCCTGGGGCGGCAACATCGAAATCCTGTCCTGGTTGCTGATGGCCGACCGTGAGATCGACCGCGACCCCGCCGCGTACGACGGCGGCGTCCTGTTCCTCGAGACCTCGGAAGAGCTGCCCGCGGCGGAGGAAGTCTTCTACATCCTGCGCAGCATGGGCGAGCGCGGCCTGCTCGCCCGCTTCCCCGCCCTGCTGATGGGACGCGCCAAGGCCTGGTCCTTCGACAAGCCGAACGGGCCGGAGGCCAAGCGTCGCTACGTCGTCGAGCAGCGCGAAGCGGTCCTGCGCGCCTTGGCGGCGTACGCCCCGCAGACGATGGCGGTCTTCGACGTGGACCTCGGCCACACCGATCCCCAGGTGGTGATCCCCTACGGCGGCACGGTGCGGGTGGACGGGCCGGCCCGGCGGATCACGGTGACGTACTGAGCCCTCCGCCTCGGACGCCGCCGCCGTCGGCTCGGCGGCGGCGTCCGGAACGGTGGGTGCCCGGAGGGCTCTCGGGGCTGGGACTACGGGTCCCCGGCTGCCGCCAGCGGGAGAGGGCCACCAGCCGGTCGAGCGCATGGTGGTCGTACGGAGACGGTGTCCGGCCTGGTTCCGTTCTCCGGGATGGTGTGCGGGATCTGTCGTCGGCGCAGAAACTCGCGGGATCTCCCGGGACGAGTACGGCCGGTCGGTCAGGGCGCGGGCGGGCCGGGTGCGTGGGCTGCTGTGATCCGCATGCCAGTTGTCACGCCAGGTCAATCGTGCAGCAGGCGAACCGGACCATCTCGACTACGCAACGCCCCTGTGTGACGAGCACGTCCCGGACACGCCATCGGGAGTCACCCGCGGGCCCGCATTCAGTCATCACGTCGCTATTCGCATATTCTTCCGATCGCCATTCTCTGGGTGCCTGGGGATTATCAACGGATCCCAGTGGATTCCAGGGTTCTGCTGGTGGCGGTGAGACTCCAGCGCATAGAATATCGCGCGCTGCTCGCGATGGCGGTCGGCGAGGTCGGCGGTGGGGCGGGGATGCCGTGATTGATCTGCGAAAACACTCACTGCGGGGCGGCGCTGCCCGGGGCTCTGAACGCGCGTTCGCTTTTCCTGGTCCACGGCGCTTACGGCTGGTCCACGATTTCGCTGAAAGATCATGAAAAGGCGGTCCACGTAGCAGCAGTGGCCGCCTTTTTCCTATTCCGTGGCGTTCGCGACGGGCTTCCGCTCCTGGGGTCAGGAAGCGGACGTCCGCGAGAAGCGGTCGCTTCGTTTCACGACAAGAGAAGTGTGGAGTGTGATGCCATGAACCGACTAGGCAGAGAATCGCGCCGGTTAGCCTGGAGGCTTGTGGAGCCGTCGGCGCGCATCGCGTTATCTGTTCTTTTGCTGGCAGGCGGCGCCGTGGGAGCGACGGCTGGACCGGCCGCCGCTTCGACCGCCGACGGCACGCTGACGGTCGAGGTGCTGCGCGACTTCTTCGGCACCGGCGTGATCAACGCGGCGATGGACGTCCCACAGCGGGGCGTGAAGGTGAAAATCTCCGACCCCGCCGGGCACGATGTCACCGGCGTCACGGATGCCACGGGAAAGGTCGTGGTGTCGGCATCGACCGTGCTGAGCGGCGGCCAATACCGCGTCGACGTCAGCGTCCCGGCACCGTACAGCGGCTATCTGCGGGCGGCGCCTGCGTCGACGGCGGAGAACCACTTCAACAGCTTCACGTCGTTCGTCGATGTGTCGGACGGAAAGAACGCCTCGGTGGTGACGGGCGTGTGGGATCCGGCTGACTACACGCTCCCGGACTCGCGGTATTTCGTACCGGTCCACAATGGCGCCAACGGAACCGACACCCGGGCATTGGTGGCGTTCGGAACGAAGGCCCGAGGCACGTGTCCTGCCGATGTGACGTGCCCGGACACGCTGGCCACACAGGCTCAGGTGGGCACGACGTTCGGGTTGGCGTACGACAAGCACCGGACCCGGCTGTTCCAGAGCGCGTTCGCCCGCCGGTACGCCCCGTACGGCCCGCAGGGCGGGGGCGCGATCTACACGGTGCCGGTCAACGGCTCGGGCGCGCCGGAGCTGTTCGCGCGGGTACCGGACGCCGCGGTGACGCCGCACGACACCACCAACGTGATCAAGGATCCCGGGTTCACCGACGCGCCGGGCAAGGAGAGCATCGGTGGCCTGGCCCTGTCGGAGGACGGCTCCACGCTGTACGCGGTGAACCTGCGGACCCGCAGCCTGGTGAGCTTCGACGCGACAGGCGCCACCGCCGCGGCACCCAAGCCGACGGTCCCGATCCCGGACCCGGGGTGCGCGAGCCCCGACGACTGGCGGCCGTTCGGTCTGCAGACCCACAACAACACGCTGTACGTCGGCGGCGTGTGCAGCGCGGAGAGCACACAGCAGCGCGCTGACCTGAAAGCCGTCGTCTACGCCTACGACGGCAAGCGGTTCAGCACGGTGCTGAGTCACCCGCTGACGGACAAACGCGGCAGCGTCTTCGGTTCCGGCGACAAGGCCACCCACTGGAACCCGTGGAACACCAGCCTGGGCACATGGGACGACCGGAAGGCGGGCGGCGTCTTCATCGATCCGCAGCCGGAGCTGTCCTCCCTTGCCTTCGCCCGCGACGGCTCGATGATCCTGGGCTTCCGTGACCGGTTCATGGACGTGCTCAGTTGGGGAGGGCTGGACCCCCGCCCGGGGAACGACACGGCGGAAAACGGCATGTCCGGTGGTGACATCACCATGGTGTGCGCCACTCCCACCGGTGAATACCAGTGGGAAGGCACCGGGAGCTGTCCCAACCATGCCACCCCCGCCAACAGTGGCGGCCAGGGCGCCGATGTCGTCGAATACTTCCCGGGCGACTCTTACGCCAACGCGCACCAGGAGACCGCGCTGGGGTCGGTGGCCTATATCCCGCAGCAGCAGTGGGTCGTCAGCACGGAGTTCGACCCGGTCGTCAACGTCGCGACCTCAGGGACCGGGTACCACGACATCACGACCGGTCAGGGCCCGGGCAACAACCCGACCGCCAACGGGTTCCAGTTCGTCAGCCGGGAGCAAGGCGGGTTCGGCAAGGCCGGCGGGCTCGGTGACATCGCGTACGCGGCGGCGAACGCGCCGATCCAGATCGGCAACGTCGTGTGGTTCGACGGCGACCACAACGGGATCCAGGACCCGGGGCACGTGCTGCTGCCGGGGGCGACGATCCGCCTGCTGGACGCGGACGGCAAACAGGTCGCCACGACCAGGACCAATGCCGCCGGCGAATACTACTTCGGTGGTGTCGGCGCCGCGTACGAGCTGACGCCGGGCGCGAAGTACACGGTGCAGTTCGACGTGTGCACCGCGGACACCAGCAAGGTGCCCGAGCAACCACCGGCGAGCGCACTGAGGTTCACGCTCCCGCGGGCCGGTGCCAACCGTGCGCACGACTCCAATGTGACCCCGCCGGCCACCGGACCGTTGTGCAACGGCAACGCGCCTGTCACGGCGCCGGTCAAGCCGGGCGGGGTCGATCACACCATCGACGCCGGGGTGTACCTCCCGAAGGAAACGCCGACCCCGACGCCGACTCCGACTCCCACATCGACTCCGACCCCGACGCCGACCCCGACGCCGACTCCGACTCCCACATCGACTCCGACCCCGACGCCGACTCCAACCCTGACGCCGACTCCCACACAGACACAGACACCGACGCCGCCCGCGGCCTCCACGCCGCCGTCGCCCGCGCCGCCTGCCAACCACCCGGCCCCGGCCGGTGGAGGCGGAGGTTCGCTGGCGAACACCGGTACGCCCGGGCTGGCGAAGATGCTCGGCATCGTCGGTCTGCTGGTGGGTGCGGGCCTGGTCATCGCATTCGTGACCCGGAATCGCCGCGCCCGGCAACGCTGAACGAACCGCACAACGGTGATCTGCCCGTCCGCGATCCGGACGGCGCGGACGGACAGATCACGTCCCGGCCGGTCCAGGAGGGCCGGCCTTGGCGTGGTCTGCCTCCGGACTGCCGAGTGCCGCCGCGAGCCCGCGGCGGCCGGACAGCGTGGTGATCGAAAGGATGAATCGGAGAGTGTCAGCCTCGAACCGCGTGCGGAGCGTGAGAATCCGGCAAGCCCCACGAGGTCATCCGGCTGACCGGCGCCGCTGGCCGCGGTCGCGCTGGGCCGCGGCCGTCATCGGCATCGCGGCCGTCGCGGTGGCCGCGGTGGCCGCGTTCCTGGTCGCCGACGGCGGCTCCGGCGCCGGCGGTCCGCGCCCCCTGACGACGGATGAGGCGAGCCGGCTGGCGATCACGCGATTCCGTAACTACCAGGCGCACGGCCGCGCGGTGACGATCACCGTGCCGGGCACTGCCGGCGGGCTGACCGTCACCGGGGCCGTCGACTATCGGCGCAAGGTCGGTTACGGCGTGGTGCACGGCACCGGACGCGACAAGTCCAGCGACGGGCTGATCCAGTGGACGCCCACCTCGGTGCAGGTCCGCCCCATGACGGCCGCCCCGGCGCACGCACCCGCGTCGCCGCCCCGTGCGGGCTGGTACGGCCGTCCGCTGCTGTCGTCCGGCAGCGCGCTGGACACCTCCCTGTCCATCGCGCTCGGTCTCGGCGGCGACCGGCCGGACAACGCCGAACTGCTGCCGCAGAACGGTGCCGCTTGGCGGGGGCGGGACCAGGTGGACGGGCATCGGGTGGACGTCATGACCGGACCGTCCTCCCCTGACCGCTCCGGTACGGCGGGCAACGTGCGCTACTGGGTCGGCTCGGACGGCACCATGTACCGGGTCCGCGCCGGCGTGGGTTCCCAGCCGGAGCCGGTGGTCATCGATTTCGACACCCACGAGTACGTTCCGGTCAAGCCGGTACCCGGGACCACCCCGACCCGGTAGCGCTGTTCAGGACGTCCGCACCCGCGCGTTCGCGGCGAGCAGGGACGCCGGCGGCAGCCGGACGCCCTCCGTCTTCGGCAGGGCCGGGACGGACGGGACAGCGGTGGCGCCCGCGGTGGTGGCGTCGGGGAACTGCGGCTGCGGGGCAGGCGCCGCGACCTCGGTGAACGGGATGCCACCGGGTGCCGTCGGCGCCGCCCACGTGCCGGCCGGCGAGGACGACCC
Source organism: Streptomyces caniferus (assembly GCF_009811555.1). GTDB lineage: Bacteria > Actinomycetota > Actinomycetes > Streptomycetales > Streptomycetaceae > Streptomyces > Streptomyces caniferus. Next base: position 308,024 of record NZ_BLIN01000007.1, read on the forward strand.
GGCCGGAAGCGGGCAGTCCGCAGTGGTCGCGAGCCGGGCGGGCACGGTGGTGCGCAGATCGTTGCCCCGCAGGCAGTTGCCGCGTCCCCGCGTGGCGGTAGGAAAGGTCCAGCCGACGTCGAGGCCGTTGCCGGTGAACGTGTTGCCCACGATCTGGTTGCCGACCGGAGGTATGTCGGCGGTTGCGGTGATCACCAGCCCGGCGTTGCTGTTGTGGGCGATGCGGTTGCGGATGAACCGGTTGTCGCTGCCGCCGTCGATGCCGGCGCCGGTGCCCCACCCGCCGTCGGCCTGCTCCGGGGTGGCCGTCTGCTGGTTGGCGGCGATCAGATTGCCCGCGATGACGGCGCCCTTCTGCGGGAGCAGTTTCTCCTGGTGGTCGGAGTTGGTGGTGAGTCCGACCCGGTTGCCGACCAGGCGGTTGCTGACCACGTACATGTCTTCGCTTGCGTTGGTGCCTTCGTAACCGACCGCGTTGAGTTCGGCGACGTTGTCCCGCACCACGATGTGGCAGGGCTTGCACTGGCCGACATAGATCCCCGAGTCGGCTCCGCCCGACGCGTACGAGTGCTCGATCACGCCGTTCTGCGCGGAGAACGCGTAGATGCCGTACAGGCCGTTGCGGGTCGCGGTCACATACGAGACCAGGAACGACTTCAGGAAGGCGACGGGCTCATCGCCGGTGTCGTAGCCGCCGCTTTGCCCCGGTAACCCGGCGGCCGCCTTCGCCGAACCGGTGACCAGCACGCCGTTCTGCGTGTTGTTCTCCACGGTCAGATTCTGCACGGCCACCCCGGGCGCCGCGACGACGACGCCGTTCGGCTGCTGCAACCGCCCGTCGATGACGACCTTGTCCCGGGACGCACCGCGAAGAGTGATGCGCGCCGTGTCGATCTTCACCGACTCGTGGTACACGCCCGGCGCGACCAGCACCAGGTCGCCGGGCCGAGCCAACGACACCGCATCCGAGATCGTCGGTGCATCGGCAGGCACTCGGATCGTCACCTCCGCACCGGCCGGTCGCCGGCCTTTGCCCGACCCGTCATCGCCGCCGCTGCAGCCGACCACAAGTGTCAGCGTGCCCAGTACCGCTGCCACCACGCGAAGAGCTGATCGAGGCATGATCCCAGTTTGGCAGCATGACGCCCAATTCCGCGCCGGAATCGGGAGGTTGACCCGCAGGCGCGATGCGGGTGTGGCACTCTGCACACCATGCACCGAGCCGATCACCATCCGTCGCGGCGTGCTTTCCTCGATGTCACCGGCGCCATGGTGGCCGCCGGTCTGACCGCCGGGTGCACGGCGGACTCCGCCCAGCCAGGCCGGCACGCCCCTGCCGCAGTGGCCACGCACATGCCGGTTGCGGCGACGGGCCGGCATCAGGCAGGCATCACGCTTCCCCAGCCGGCCCAGGGCAACCTGCTGGCCGTGGTGGCCGACCTCGGTGCCACCGTGGCTCCCGGCCCGCTACTGGCCGAACTCGGCCAGGCCATCCGCACACTCACCACGGGGACCGACCCGCGGCTGCTGGGCCTGCCGCCGGGCGACCTCACCGTGACCGTCGGCGTGGGCCCCCGGCTGGTGCGCACGGCCGGTGCCTCGCTGCCCGGCGCGACCGACCTCCCGCGATTCTCCCGCGAACGGATCGCCCCACGGGCACGCGGCGGAGACCTGCTGATGCAGATCTGCGCGAGCGACGCACTGCTCTTACCGGTCGTCGCCGCCGCGCTCCTGGACCAGGCCGGTGACCGCATCCGTGAACGCTGGCGGCAGTCCGCACGCCGCGGTACGAACGTGCCCCTCGGCAACGGCCTTACCGCGCCACGAAATCCGCTCGGATTCATCGATGGCATCGTGGGCCCGCACACGACCGCCGAACAACAACGCGACCTGTGGCTGGCCGGGCCCCCGACGGTCGCAGGCGGCACCCTTGCCGTGCTGCGGCGCATGGAACTCGACCTGCCAAGGTTCGCCCCCCTGTCCGTAGCCGAGCAGGAAGCGGTCTTCGGGCGCCGCCGGGCCAGCGGCGTCCCCCTCTCCGGCGGCAGCGCCGCCTCGGGCCCGGAACTCGGCGCCAAGACACCGGACGGGCGCTATCTCGTCCCCGCGGATGCCCATGTGCGCAGAGCGCACCCCACCGTGGTCGGGGTCGGGCTCATGCTCCGCCGCTCTTACAGCACCGACGAGCCCGCCCCCGGCCTGCTCTTCATCAGCTTCCAGAACGACCTGCGGACCTTCACCGCCACCCTCACCCACATGGACACCTCCGACGCACTGCTGCAGTTCACCACCACAACCGCCAGCGCGACCTTCCTGATCCTCCCCGGCTTCGGCCAGCAACACCCGCTCGGCTCCCAGCTGTTCGGCTGATCACGCCGCCCGTGGCTTCGGCCTGATGAGACAGCTGGCCGGCAGTGGCTCAAACCAGGAGGGAGCCGGGAGCGGGCTCCCCGATCGTCACCAAGAGCAACTTGGTCGGGGAAACGCACAATCCCCCCGCAGCTCCTTCGCGGCGTCACCGAGGATCGTGGACCAGGGTGCGGTGACGACGCGGGTTCTGGGTGCGCGGCCTCAATACCCGAGAAACTTGCGGTATCAGGGGGAAGAGTGGCGAAGAAGGCCGCGGTTCCCTTCGAACTGGGGCCAGGGGAGGCGGGGCAACCAATCATCCCCCCGGCTGCGGAAGGACTCCAGCAACTGCCGTAGATACGTGACGAGTTCGACGTCAGGCAGGGCGGCCGTCTCCACCCCCGTTCTCCGGCAGGAACGCATACGCCTGGCTGGCCGGGAGGGGCACGAGTCCCACCGTGTTGACCTAGCCGGCGAAAAGGCCCAGTGCTGTCGCGGGACTCTGCATCGCCCGCTACCCCCGCTCCGCGGTATGCCTCGGACGGGTGAATTCAGGAGGCCGGCCGGTCCCGGAATCCGGTGGGGCCGTTGGGCTGGGCGGATTGCCGGATGATCGCTCTTCGGGCGTCCCCGCTCATTGCCGTCCCACGTGCTTGAGGAGAGGTCCCCTTGGCCAGCGCTGAACTTCCCGGTCCTGATTCGCTGCTGCGTCGCACGCTGGGGGAGTGGCGGATCGGGTTGGTGGCGTGGCGGTTGTTGGTTCTCCAGACCGCGGATCCGGCGGTCGCGGCCGGGATGGCCCACTTTTCGACCTACCGTGCGCACCCGTGGCGGCGTATCGAGCACACCATGGACAGCGGGAGGCGGCTGTTCTTCTCCGACCGTGAGGGGCTGCGCCGTGAGGTGGCCCGTCTGGAGCGTACGCACCGCCGTCTGGTCGGGACCGACGAGCAGGGCAGGCCGTTCACCGCGCTGGATCCGGCGGTGCGGGTGTGGGTGCTGGTCACCTTGTACGAGTGCATGACGGCGATGCGGGAACTGTCCGGACGCCCGCTGGCGGCCGCTGAGCTGGAGCAGATGTACGGCGAATTCCGTGCGGTGTGCGACGAGTTCGGGCTCTCCGGTGACCTGCTCCCGGCCACGGCGGCGGATGTGCCCGCGTATGTGGACCGCACGATCCGTGAGCGCCTCGAATACAGCGAACCCGTGCGCTACCTGCTCTTCGACATGCTGCGTGAAGCGCCCGCGCCCCGCCGCCTCGGTCGCCTGAAGCCGGCCTGGCCGCTCATGCGCACCGTGGCCGCCCGCACGATCGGCGCGCTGACCGTCGCGGACCTGCCGGAAGCCTTCCGCGAGCGCTTCGGCCTGCGCCGCACCCGACGTGCGGCCCTGCTGTCCTTCGTCCTGCACCGTGGGATGCGCGTGCTGACGAACGTGCTGCCCGAGCACCGCCGCTACCGCACCCCGCCGGCCGGCAACTCCTCGGCCCCGCGGCCCTCCACCGCCGCCACCGACCGTCCTTCGCCGCCGGAGGCGAGCCCGGTCCGGATTCCCGGACCGCGCCGCCGCAGGGGTGCCGATTCCCGTCCGGCACGTCTGCGGACCTTCTTCCACCAGGTCCTCGACCAGACCGGCGACGGCCGCATCAGCTCGGCCGATCTGCAGGCCATGGCGCACAACGTGTGCTGGCCGCTCGAACTCGGCCCCGAGCGCGAAGCCCGCGTCTATGCCGCCTTCGAGACCTGGTGGCAGCACCTGCGGAAGGGCATGGACGCCGACGGCGACGGAGAGGTGAGCTGCGAGGAGTTCGTCACCGCCATGCTGACCGGGATCGACGCCGGACCGGGCTATCTGGAACAGGGGCTGCATGTCGCGGTGCGGGCGATCTTCCACGCCGCGGACGCCGACGGCAGCGGACACCTGTGTGCCGATGAGTACCGCACGATCTTCGGCGGCTCCCGGGTGCACCCGGCCGAGCTCAACCACGGCTTCCGCCAGCTCGACCACGATGGCGACGGCCGCATCACCGAAGACGAATTCGTCCGGGCCTTCACCGACTACTTCACCGCCCGCACCGACAACACCGCCGGCAGCCAGCTCCTCGGACGCCCGTAGCGGCCGGTACGGGCGAAGTGCCGGAGCGTCAGAGGGGGCGGGGCGATGCGGACGACGCCGGGGGACCGGTGGGGGCGGCCCGCCACCGGTGTTTCGTACCGGGCGGGTTCGGGTTCGCCCGGGCGTGCGTCGTCATCCCGGAACAGCAGGGTCCTCGGCGAGTCGGCGGAGGGTGAGGGCAGCGCCGAAGAGCTGTATGCCGTGTGTGGTGTGCGGGTCCAGACCGGTGAGCTGGGCGGCTCGGGCGAGGCGGTTGTCGACGGTGTTGGGGTGGACGCTGAGTGCCCGGGCCGTACGGCGTCGGTCGAGGTCGCAGTCGAGGAAGGCGGCGACGGCCTCGAGCAGACCTGCGTGGCCGTCCAACGGGTCGAGAAGCGCGGCCAGTTCGTCGGCGCTGTCCTTGGAGCCGGCCAGATGGTAGTCGAGCAGTACGTCCTGGAGCCGGTGCACGCCGGGGGAGCGGGCGATGGCGGCGATCCGGTGGGCCTGTTCGGCGGCCGCGGGGACGTCCTCCGGCGTGGCCGCGAGGGCGGCTCCCGCGATCACCGGGCGGGACAGGCCGGTGGACAGGTGCCGGACGAGGTCGGCGTGGGGTGTGCCGACGGGGAGCAGGATGTGGCCGCCCTGTCCGTTCGGCAGGCTGAGTGCTCGGCCGTCCGCGGCGGGTGCCAGACGGACCAGGACCTGGTGGAGGAGTCGCCGCGCGGCCACCGGCTCCTGCGCCGTCGGGGCGCGGACGCTGAGGACGAGGTAGCCGGGTTCGAGTGGCAGTCCGCACCGGGCGGCCACCTCCTGCGGCGCGTCACCGCGGAGCAGTGCCGCGGCCAGCTCCCGTCCTGCCGCCTGCTGGTCGGCCAGCCCCAGCAGGTACGCCTCGGCAGCCTGCTCGGCCAGGGAGTTGACCGTGGTGAACAGCCGGCGGGTGAGCCACAGCAGGGCGGCCTCCTCCCCGGGGCGGGCGGCGGCCGACAGCGCGTCCGCCACCACCTCGGCGCCGACGTGGTACGCCCTGAGCAGCCCGGTCAGGGGGACGCCTTCCGCGGCGCGCTGGGTGGCGCGTTCCCGGAGCACCGCGGCGTCGGTGTCCGCGAGGCCCCGCACGCCGCGGAGGAAACCGCGGAAGGTGTGGCGGGCGGCCGAGGCGATCTCCAGATCCCGCATGTCGTCGGGGAGGCGGTCGAAGCCGGGGACCTCGGCCCGCTGGCGCTCGACGACCAGTCTGGCCAGGTGGTTGATCCGGGGTTCGAGGCGGGTGGCCATCCGGACCACCTGCTCGTGGATGTTCTCGCCCGGTTCCGGGGCCTCGGCCGGCGATGCGCTGCGTTGTGACACGTCACAACGATAGGCCGCCTGACGTGTCCTCAGGGCCGATTGTCCCGGCCGGTTGGTGGGACGACAGTGAGGCGATATCGACCTGACCTTCGTGCTGCGCGGTGCCGGCTGCCCGGCCCACCCGCATCCGGCCGTCAGCTCCGACAACAGCCCTGTGAGGAACGACCCTTCATGAACACAACGCGACGACTCCGCCGCTGGGGTGCCGCCGCCGGTGCGGGGGTGGCCATGCTCGCCCTGTCCGCCCCGCCGGTGACAGCAGCCCAGGCGAGCACGGCACACCCCGCGCCCGCGCCCGCCACCACCGCCGACGCGGTCAAGGCCTACGTCTACGGCTATCCGCTGGTCCTGGCGCGCGCCACCGAGCAGGCGTCCACCAACGTCCGCAAGCCCGATCCGGCGACCCTGCGGGCACCGGTGAACCAGTTCGTCAAGGCGGACAGAGCTCCCGGCCCGGAGTTCCACACCGTGGTGGCCCCGAACGTCGACACCCTGTACACCTCGGCGTGGCTGGACCTGAAGAAGGGGCCGGTCGTGCTCCATGTGCCGGACACCAAGGGCCGGTACTTCATGATGCCCATGCTCAACGCCTGGACCGACGTCTTCGCCTCCCCGGGAACCCGCACCACCGGCAGCTCGGCCGGCGACTTCGCCCTCACCGGCCCCGGCTGGCACGGCCGGCTGCCCGCCGGAGTCAAGCAGATCAAGTCGCCGACCCGGACCGCGTGGATCCTCGGCCGGACGCAGTTCGACGGCCCCTCCGACCTGCCCGCGGTCAAGGACCTGGTGCGCCACTACACCCTCACACCGCTCCGCGACTACGGCCACCACCACACCCCGCCGCCGGGTCACGTCGACCCGAACGTCCCCACCACCTCGCCGGCCGCCCGCGTCGCCGGCATGGACGCGCAGACCTTCTTCTCCCAACTCGCCTCGTCCATGGCCACCAACCCGCCCGCGAAGAAGGACGCTCGTATGGTGGCCACCCTGGCCCGTCTGGGCATCGTCCCCGGCAGGCCGTTCGACATCGACGCCAAGGGTCCTGCCACGGCAGAGGCCCTGCGCCAGGCCGTACCCGCGGCCCAGAAGCGGATCCGGGCCGCGCTCGCCACGTCCGGGAACGACGTGAACGGCTGGCGCGTCTCGCTCAACCTGGGCGACTACGGCACCGACTACCTGCTGCGCGCGACAACCGCCTGGCAAGGGCTCGGCGCCAACCTCCCGCAGGACGCCGTCTACCCGATCGTCCGCACCGACAGCCGGGGCAGGCCGCTGACCGGAGCCAAGCGGTACGTCCTTCACTTCACCCCCGGGCAGACCCCGCCGGTGAAGGCCTTCTGGTCCCTCACGATGTACGACCCGGACGGCTTCCTGGTGCGCAACCCGATCCACCGCTACGAGGTCGGCCACGCCGTCAAGCCGGCCCGCAACCCCGACGGATCCACGGACATCTACCTCCAGCACGACGCCCCGGCAGGCAAGAAGTCCAACTGGCTGCCCGCACCGAGCGGCCGGTTCTCCATGATCCTTCGTATGTACCGGCCCAAGTCCAGTGTCCTCGACGGCACCTGGTCCCCGCCCGCGGTCACCATGATCAGCTGACGCGGGCCTTCCGGCGGCACGCCCCCCCCACGAAGCAGCGGTCACACTCGCCTCGCTCCTGCTCCGGGCGGGATCCGTGTGAGGACGGACCCCGGGGGCTGCCGCCGTCGCGACCCGGCGGCGGCAGCCCCCGCGGGATTCAGGCCTTGCGGGGGGGGGGAGCCGCCGAAAGCGTCGCCGCGGAACGTGCAGTCCGACGACGCCTCTGTACTCGTACTGGGCGCCGCGCTCGGGACCACCTGGCACATGTGGTGGGCAATTTTTTGCGTATGACATTCATTTTCATGTAGCTTTCTGGGTCTGCAGCCGTGATTCATCAGGAGGTTCCCCCAGTGGCCGTTCCCAAGCGCAAGATGTCCCGCAGCAACACCCGCCACCGCCGCGCGCAGTGGAAGGCGAGCACCCCCGACCTCGCCCCGGTCTACGTCGGCGGGGTCGAGTACCAGGTGCCGCGTCGTCTGGCGCGCGCCTATGAGCGTGGGCTGCTGCCGCTCCCTGGGAAGTGACAGGCGCACGCCGCAGTACACCCCAGTCGATCCCGTACGAACAGGAACCGTCCGTGCCTGCCGCTGCCGCACCCGCCGCCATCGACCGCTCTCTGCCCGTCACCGTGCTCTCCGGATTCCTTGGGGCCGGCAAGACCACGCTGCTCAATCACGTCCTGAACAACCGCGCGGGGCTTCGCGTGGCGGTGATCGTGAACGACATGAGCGAGGTCAATATCGATGCGGCGCTGGTGCGCGACGGGGGAGCGGAGCTGTCGCGTACCGAGGAGCGGCTGGTGGAGATGACCAACGGCTGCATCTGCTGCACGCTGCGGGATGACCTGCTGGAGGAGGTGGACAGGCTCGCTCGCGCGGGCCGGTTCGACTACTTGCTCATTGAGTCCAGCGGCATCTCCGAGCCCATGCCGGTGGCGGCCACGTTCTCGTTCGCCCGCGACGACGGCGCGATGCTCGCGGACGTCGCGGACCTGGACACCATGGTCACAGTCGTCGACGCCGCCAACTTCCTCCCCGAGCTGGCGCGTGGCGACGAACTGACGGAGCGCGGTCTTGACCAGTATGAGGACGACGAACGCACGGTCAGTGACCTGCTGATGGACCAGGTCGAATTCGCCGACGTGATCGTGCTCAACAAGCTCGACCTCGTCGGCGAGGACGAGACGGACCGGCTCAAGGCCACCCTGGCCCGCCTCAACCCCTCGGCCCACATCGTGCCCGTCCGCCACGGGCAGGTGGACCCGATCGAGATCCTCGGCACCGGCCGGTTCGACGTGGAGAAGGCCCAGCAGGCCCCGGGCTGGGTCGCCGAACTCAACGGAGACCACGTCCCGGAGACCGAGGAGTACGGGATCTCCAGCCTCGTCTTCCGCGCCGAACAGTACTTCCACCCCGAGCGGTTGTGGCGGTTCGTCGCCGAGGAGTTGGACAGCGGGGCGTACGGCGGCATCTTGCGCTCCAAGGGCTTCTTCCGGCTCGCGACGCGGCCCGCCGTCACCGGGCTGTGGTCCCAGGCCGGCGTCGTCGCCCGCTTCGAGCCCGCCGGCGTCCGCAGTGGCGAACAGCAGGCGCAGGAGCTGGTTTTCATCGGCACCGCCCTGCGCAGGGAGGCCCTGGCCGAACGGCTCGCCGCCTGCCTCCTGCGGGACGGCGAGATCGCCGCCGGGCTGGGCGATCCGTTCCCGTCCTGGGAGACGTACGGCATCGACGATGCATGCGAGCACGAGCAGGGCCGCGAGGCCGTCCCCACTGGCTGAAGGCCATGTACCGATGCCGGACCAGCTACCTGTTGGTCCGGCATCGGCGTTTTGCCATCCAGAAGAATGTTGGCGGTGTAGAGCAGCAGCCGGTTGTAGCGGTGCGGTACCCGTACGTCCTCGGTGAAGGAGTCAGGTGGCACGAGGCGCGTTCCGAGGGCGTCGACCAGGTTGTTGTGCGGCGAGGCCACCATGTTTCCGCCGAGCCGGCCGCCGGCGGCTGCGCACCATTTTCCGGACAAGGAGAATCACCATGCCGTTCCCTTCCTCAGATCCCCGCAGGTCACTGCGCTGAGGGCGGCCGTACGACGGCTGCTCGCCCTCGATGAGGACGTCGCCGCCCTGATCCGCCGGCTCGCCCGTGCCGAGCGTGGCTGCTCGCCGCTGGAAACCGTCATCGCCAACGAGTCCGGTGAGGTGGGAGTGGACGGGCCCGGCCCGCGGTTCCTGGTGGCCGCCGAACGGGAGGGGACGCTGTGGCCTATTGCCCGCCGGACGGGAACGCGCTGTGAGGCTGCGTCGATACGTCCCTGCTGCGCACGCCCATGTCATCAGTTGCGGCTCGACCGACTCTGCGCGGCCGTCGCGGATTCGTCCTCCTCCAGCCCCATGTCCGCCCCTGTGGCGAGGTGGAGTTTCGCGCGGCCCATCTCCTTGCGTGCCAGGTCCTGGACGCGGTGCATCAGCGTGGTGCCGATGTCCGACCGCGCAAGCGCGGGTGCGTCCGGAGGTGGTTGAGTTCGCCCCAGTGTGCGATGAATGAGTGCGGGTCACGGGCGTACCACCGGCCATCCCGCCAAGTGCCCTCGATGGTGGCGATCAGCGGCCGGCCGGAGGCGGGCCGGCGGCTGGGCCGAAGCGCTCCCAAGCGTCGCCCGGGGCTGGACTGCCCTTTCGTGTATGCCGGGTTGGGCAGTGCCGTGGCTGCGACCACTGCCCAACCCGGAGTCTTCACGCCTTCGGCTTCGGTGGAAGTGCCGGGGTCGGGCGTCAGTCCGGCGCGATAAAGGTCACCAACTGCTCTTGGTGACGCCGGGGAGCTCGCCCGCGTGTGCCATTTCGCGTACACGAATGCGGGAGAGGCCGAAGGTGCGCAGGTGGCCGCGGGGGCGTCCGTCGACCGCGTCGCGGTTGCGGACCCGGGTGGCGCTGGCGTCGCGCGGCTGACGGCGCAGCTCCTGCTGTGCGGCCGCGCGCGCGTCGTCGGACGTCCCCGGATTGGCGATGATCGCCTTCAGCTCGGCGCGGCGCTCGGCGTACCGGGCGACGATCCCGCGCCGCTGTTCATTCTTGGCGATCTTGCTCTTCTTCGCCATCAGATCTTTCCTCCCTGGTTACGGATACGGGCCACGGCGGCCTCGATGCCGATCGTGTCGACGGTCTTGATGCCCTTGGTGCTGAGCGTGAGCCGGACGTAGCGGTTCTCGCTCGGCAGCCAGTAGCGCTTGTGCTGGATGTTGGGGTCGAACCGGCGCTTGGTGCGGCGGTGTGAGTGGGAGATGTTGTTGCCGAAGCCGGGTTGCCGGCCGGTGAGTTGGCAGTGGGCGGACATGGTCCCCCTTGTGTCGTGGGCGGTCGTCAGGTCGGCACCGTACCAGCTTGGTGAAAATGAAAACCATTTGTGTATGCTGCTCGGCATGGCTCGTAACGAACTGCGTCCGATCATCAAGCTGCGGTCCACGGCCGGGACTGGCTACACGTACGTGACCCGCAAGAACCGCCGAAATGACCCGGATCGCCTGACCCTGCGCAAGTACGACCCCGTCGTCGGTCGTCACGTCGATTTCCGCGAGGAGCGCTGACCCCCATGAAGCCCGGAATCCACCCCGAATACCGGCCCGTCGTCTTCCGTGACAGCGCCGGAGACTTCGCCTTCCTCACCCGCTCCACCGCCACCAGCGACAAGACGATGGAATGGGAGGACGGCAACACCTACCCCGTCATCGACGTCGAGATCTCCTCGGCGAGCCACCCGTTCTACACCGGTACCCAGCGCGTGCTGGACACCGCGGGCCGTGTTGAGCGCTTCCAGCGCCGGTATGGGCGGGGGGAACGGTGAGCCCGGCCGAGCGCCGGCTGCCGGTGGTGATCGTCGGCGGGCTGTGCGAAGGCGCCCGCCGCGCCGCGGTGGGGGACCTCCTGCACTCGGTGCCCGGGACCGTGGTGCTGCACCACGACCTGTCGTCCGGGTCCGAAAGCTCGGTCCACCGCACCATTCGCGACAACACCGGCCCGGTCGACAGCGGTCACACCCCTCTGGTCAACGACTGCGCGTGCTGTGCGCTGCGCGAGGACCTGGTCCCCGAACTGGTGCGGCTGGCCGACGCCGGAACGTACCGCCTGGCCGTCGTCGAGCTGTGGGACTCGGTCGAGCCGCAGGCCATGGCCGCCGTCGTCGCTGCCGAGAGCGAATCGCTGGAGCTGACCGGGGTGGCCACCGCGGTCGACCCCGCGCTCGTCTTGCCGTACCTGTCGAACGGGGACGACTTGGCTGAGGCCGGTCTCGCGGCCGCTCCCGCCGATCAGCGCACGGTCGCCGACACCTTCGCCCGGCAGATCGAATACCCCACGGTGCTCGCCCTCGCCCCAGGCGACGAAACGGCGGACGACGCCGACCTCGCACTGCTCGCCCAACTCACCCCGGCCGCACAGCGTTTGTGGGTCGGCGAGGGCATACTCGGCCCGGCCCTGATGGCCGGATTCGACGTCGAGGCGGCGGCCGCCCGGCAGCACCCGGCGTGCGCGCTGCTGCCGCAGGAGGCCGACGAACACGGGGTCGACACCCTCGTATGGCGGCGGGAACGGCCCTTCCACCCGGGGCGGCTCCACGCGGCCCTGGAGGATCTGGTCTGCGCCGCCGCTCGCATCCGGGGCCGGTTCTGGCTGGCCGACCGGCCCGACACGCTGCTGTCGTGGGACGCTGCCGGCGGCGCGCTGTGCGTGGAATCGGCGGGCCCTTGGCTTGCCGCGCTGCCGGACGCCGCCTGGGAAATGGTGCCCGCCGAACGCCGCGTCGCCGCCTCCCTCGACTGGCACCCCGAACACGGCGACCGGTGCCAGCACCTCACCTTCACCTGTCCCGGCCTCGACCGCGACAACCTGCTGGCCCTGCTGGACTCGTGCCTGCTCACCGATGCCGAGTACGCGGCCGGGCCGCAGTCCTGGAGAGAGCTGTCGCACGCCTTCGACGAACTGCTCGACCCCGTCGCCTGAGCCCGAAACCCAGTCACCCCCAACAACCGGAAGGAACGGACCGAACCCCATGCCCCGTCACCCCCATCTCAAGAACAAGCCCGCCAAGCGGAAGGTCAATCCGCTGGACGCCGCCGGCATCACCTACGTCGACTACAAGGACACCGACCTGCTGCGGAAGTTCATCTCCGACCGCGGCAAGATCCGCAGCCGCCGGGTGACCAACGTGACCAGGCAGCAGCAGCGGCAGGTAGCCAGCGCCGTCAAGAACGCTCGCGAGATGGCCCTCATCCCCTACGCCTCCCGATAGTCAGCCAGGAGGAGAGCAGAAGTGCCGTTGACGATGCTGCGGGCACGAAAGGCCGCCCACACACTCGTTGCCGCCCTCGCGCAGGCGGGACGGGGAACACCGGCAGGGCGCCGGAACGGGGACTGCTGAGCATCGTCTCGGGCAACACTCCGCAGCCGCCCAGTGGACGCGTTACGCCGCGCCTGACGCCGTGGTGTTGTCAGTTTCGGTCGACGACGAGGAAGGAGGGCGATACCTGTTCGTGCGGCGGGTCGTCCCGTGCGACGATGGGCAGCTTCGGGACGAGCCAGTGCTGCAACGGCGTTTGTGCTGATGGGTGGGCAGTTCTGTGGGCGGTGTCCGCGTCGTGTGTAGTGACTGATGCGGACTTGGCAGTCGTCCAAGCAGCCCCGGGCGGTCGCGACTCGCTACGACAAACACGGCTATGTCTTCCTCGGCACCGCCACCGCGGCGTCCGTCGCCATCTGGCTCCGAACATGACCTCCTCTGCACCCCAGCAGTAGACGCTCTGGTTCTGGCGCCGGGCGCTGCTGATGAGAACAGCCAGATCACTCACGATCGCGTCGGCGATCTCCGTGACGTGTTCGGCTGATCCCAGTAGGGCCGGTGTCACAGGCGTGCTGGCATGGCTCAGGTCGAGACAGGCGTACGGGTGAGATCTGAGAGCGCGAGGGGGTGAGTGAGATGTCGACACACCCTGCAAGGCCGCTTTGATGGGCCGGTAGACGCCCCGGTCCTGATCGCGAGCAAGGCACCCGCGTCCTTACCGGTGGATCATGGTGTGCTATGAAGCGGCGGTCACCCGGTCGTCCACGCCATCTTCACGATGAGGCTCTGACCTGCTAAAACCACGCTTCGGGCGCGATCGGCGGGCACATTCCGGCGGCTCTTCCCGACCCGGGTGTCAGGATCGCGTCACGGAGTCGGTAGCGTGGCCGGGTGAGTGAGAAGACCCTGCAGTACCGGATCGACGGCCCCGACGACGCCCCCGTACTCGTACTGGGCGCCGCGCTCGGGACCACCTGGCACAGGTCGTAACCCGTGTCCTGGGGCGTCCAGCCGAAGCAGGGAGTGGCTCCCAAGGCCATCTCGGAGCCCTGAGTCCGGGGCCGTCCACACAGTCTGTGAGACACGTGTGAGAGCACGTGAGAACCCCAACGCCCTGGACGTATCCTCCACGCTCCCTGTTCCGTCCCAGGTGGGGCGGACGCTCGTAGGGCTATACCGCGGGCGCCATCTCCGCGTGCGCGTAGACCACGTGTCGACGCCCGCCCGCACAGCAGCATCTGCGCGACAATCACCTCCTCCCGGACCCGGAGGACCACGAGGCGCTCCGGACCGCGCAGCGCCATGCGGGCAACTCCGACCTGGCCGCTCTGCTTCATCGCGTCCGCAACAACCGGTACGGGCGGGCGCCGGCTTCCTCGACGCCCAGGAAGTACGACCTGTCCCATGCGACGGGGTCGATCTGGTCTGACGGCAGGAAGCCGAGCACCTCGATCGTCTTCACGCCGGGAAGGGGCAGATCCGCGAGATCGCTGTCGTTCAGCACGACGGTGCGGCCATCCGGAGCCTCGTTCTCTGGGGGACCGTTCCCTGTTGCGTGACGTCGCAGATCCCCTCTTCGTTGGGGGTGCTGCGACGGTTCTCCGGGGGTGTGGCTCCGCGGTAGATCGTTGCGCGCAGAGAGAGGGGTTCGGATGCAGGCGCTGCCCGTGCGGGTGCCTTCAGGAAGTACGTACTGGACGGTTCTGGACGACGAACTACGCGTGGTCGCGGAGGCGGATGCGTTCCTGCGCGAGCTGCGCTTTGGGCGGAGCCGCGCGGTCGAGACCACGAAGTCCTACGCCGGTGGGATCGTGTTGTATCTGCGGTGGTGCCGGGACACTCGCCGGGAATGGCGTACGGCGGCCCGCGACCTGGGGCTGTTCATGCTGTGGCTGAAGTGGAATCCGGGCGGCGATGAGTCGGTGCGCGTGGTCGTGCCGGGGCCGGGCTCGAAGCAGGTGCGGCGTGAGAGCCGGATCAACAAGGTCCTGACCTCCGTGCGGGGATTTTTGGTGCACGCGGTGATCTCGAAGAAGGCCCCGGCGTGGGTGATGGAACTCCTCTACGAGCTGGGGGATGACCGGGATCTCCCTGCGCAGGCGCGTGGGGAAAGCGAGGGGATGCGCTACCGGCTGCGGGCCCGGCACCGGCTCCAGGAACCGGAGACCGCTGTCGACCGCGCCTCGGACCAGGAGATCGTCGCGATGTTCGGGGCCTGCCGCTCGGCCCGGGACCGGCTGATCGTCCTGCTGTTGGGACGGGCGGGGCTGCGGCGTGGGCAGGCGGCCGGCCTTCGCCGATCGGACATGCATTTGCTGATGGACTCCCGGGCCCTGGGCTGCGCGGTGGAAGGCGCCCACGTGCATGTCGTGCGCCGGGAGAACCCGAACCGGGCGTACTCGAAGTCACGCAAGGCGTTCGTGCTGCCGGTGGACTTCCTGGTGGTGCAGGCGCTCGACCTGTACATGATGGAGCGTCACGACGTGCTGGGCTCGGGCGGCAGCGACTTCCTGCTGGTCAACCTGTTCCGGCAGCCGCTGGGCTCGCCGGTCACTCCCGAGGCCTGTCGTTCCGAAGCTGATCGGCAAGCCTGCGATGGAGCAGCGTCAACCCATCCATGATCCAGCCTGGAACTCCAGGCGTCTCGTCTCCCTCGCGAGAGGCGTCCGCTGATCGAACGCCCCGGATCGCAGCGATAGGGGTACCCACGGTGGCCAGGAATGACGCAGCAATAGGTTCAGGTCCGCCCACGGCGGCTGTTACGAGTGCTGCAGCACCGATCGCTGCCTTTGAGTTGAACGGTCGACGGGCTCGTGGCCGCTCAGCCTCCGCGCGAGCCCAGGTCCGCAGTGAGATCAATCCGCAAAGGGGCAGCGGGGTGTGGTGGCCGCCGCCCGGGGCTCCTGTCTGCGATTCAAGGCGCAGACCCGGCTCGACCGTCGAACCAGGCCCGGCTCTCCGGCTGGTTAGGCCAGATGAGGGCCAAGATCGCGGGCACCAGCCAAATCACCCCGAGGATGGGTATCACCCGGTAAAACGCAGGGGCGAAAGGGAGGGCGGTCCAGCCGTATACGAAGGCCGAGACTCGCAGGTTGGGGTGTCGGGTCGGGAACTTGAGGGCGGTGAGGATGCCCCACGCGGCCACGGCCAGCACGAGGATCCCGGCAAAGACGACTCGCCCCGCGTGTGCCTCACCCGGAGTCTGACAGCACGGAGTCGATGCGTCACCTTCGCCCCAGATTGAAGTGGCGACGGCAACGCTATTGGTCACCAGAGCAAGACCGAGTACGGCCTGCATGGCACCGAGGATCATCATCAGCACACGCAACCGCCGGACCGGCTCGGGCATCTGCGCCCCAGGAGGTACTGGAGGATGCCCGGGCCCCCAGGTCTGGCCCGGACCACCAATTCCAGCGGACCCCGGGGCTCCACTCGCCCGCGCACGTTCCCAGGGCCGCCTACTCTCAGGCTCGTCCATGTCGTCTGGTCTCACCCTGTTGCCCTCCCCCGGCATGGCTCACGTGTACGCGCCATCTTCCAGTGGCATGGGGCGGCTGTCCAGAACGCAACAGGACGTACCGATGGCAGCCGGTTCCGGCGTCCGCTACAGGATGAAGTCCAGGAGCGGACGTCTGCTTCTCACGTTTGAGTCGGAGCAGACCCCGGGGTGGCCGAACTCAGTCGAGACTCTGGCACCACATGTGCGGCCCGAGGACCGCACACCCCCTCCAGACGCAATGCATACCGAGTACCTGGACCTTAAAGAACAAGGTCAGAACCTGTTTCTGAACTCGAACCGTCGAGACGCGATGGCTGTGTCGGGGTATGGACGGGTGAGGAGACGGACAGCACCGAGCCGGACACCGGCGATGAGGACAAGGTCCTGCCCGAACTTCTCGTGGCTCGGGCGGACGGGATGTGTGCCCCTCGTGCGGAACTCGTCCGCAGTCCAGGCTGGCAGCTTGCAGTCCGGCGGGCTCTGTGGTTTTTCGCGGTGTCTCATACCGCGGCGTACGGTGCGCCGGGCTGAGTCATTTGGCACCAGGGCGACCTTCCCACGGCAACAATGGACGTTGTTGCAAACACAGTTGGGGGTGCTGATGGTTGAGACAGTGGTTCAGATCTTCACGCAGATGGCTGGCGGGGCTCTGACTTCGGTGGGTACCGGGGTGGGACAAGCGGTATCAGACATCGTGCGCGAGCGCTTCGCGACAGATGAACGTGGCCGTTCGGCAGTACAGGCAGTCGACGACCAGCCCGGAAGCCCGGAGGCGACAGCCTCACTCAGATCCGTGCTGCGAGCCGAGTTGGAGGCTGACCCGGAGTTCGCCCGGAAGATCTCCGCAGCCTTGGAAGAGCCCCCGACTGCCACCTCCTCACGCTCGGCCTCTGGCAGCATCACGATTGACGGCACAACGATGCGGGGTAACCAGACAATCGCCCTCGGGCCCGTGACGTTCCACAACACACGCAACGTCCGTCTGTCCCTGGCCGGTGCCGCCTTGGCCTTTCTCGCCCTGGTCATCTTGGGAATCTACGGCGGGACACGGCTGGTCACCGGGGGCGACCCCGGTCAGGAAAGAGCTGTGACGGCGCTGAGCGCCGCAGATCTGCGTCAGGTAATCCCCGGCCCTGGGAGCGTGCCGGCAAAGTGGACACGGCCCAAGCCGCCCGAGCACGTGACGTTAAGGCAAGCTCCAGGGTTGGTCGCGACCGAGGCCGTCGGCTATCTGATGGGGGATCCGGACGCCGGGCTGTCCCTTATTGCCGCCGGTTTCACGGACGCGGGCAAGGCCAGCGATTTCCTCCGCGCCATGAAGAAGTCGGGGGACCCGGACGGAAAGGCAGAGAAGGAGGGCGCCAGCGTCCCGATGCCGGAAATCGGGGATGAACTCTGGGCCGTAGCAGAACCCGCCAGCAGTATGCGCAGGCTGCGTGCGCCACCTGGGGCGGGGTGATAGGCAGGCGGTTCGGATTCTTCTTGCCCCTGGCGAGACGCCTGGTCATGAGGGTAATCGCCACCCAAGTGATCAAAGTTTCGGAGTGCTGGACGAGTCGTTCGTAGTCGCGTGCATGTCGGCGGGCGTGCATCATCCAGGCCCATATTCGTTCGACGAACCAGCAGCACGATAAACCAGGAGGCGTCCTTGGGGCGGCTCACGGTCTTGATCGTGAGGCTGAGGCACTTCTTTGCCCAGGTCACGAGCTTTCCGGCGTAGGCGGAGTCTGCCCAGACGATGGTGATCTCGGGATGCCTCCGCGCACTGGAAGTGCTGTCTGCGGAGGGGCGACGGCTGAACCCCGACGACACCACCGTCCACAAGGTCTCCGCCCAGTGATCTGAGCCGCGAACCAGATCGTTTGCGACGGGACAGCAGCACACGCTGACATCCGCCGGAGACGCGAGATGGATCCCTCGATCCAGCGGTGGCGCCACACCTGTTGCACTCGATACGGTGGGCTGCACCGGCGCTGAGCTGTACTAACCCCTAGCGCCCGCGCTCACGCAACGGTCCGAGCCCAGAGAAAGCTCATAGCTGCGAGCGACCTCCTGGTACGGCACCTCGACGCCTTCAGCCTCGCAGATGCGCCGTTGCCGGATTCCGGCCCCATCGACGGCATGCACGAGAGGAGGGCCGGGTCCGGGCGGCCAACTCGTGCAGCTGGGTCGCGAGGCGTTCCTCCCGTCGCAGCAGACAAGGTGACCTGGGGTTTTCGGAGCCGACGAGGTCAGCCTGGGAGGGGGATGAACAGTAGGATGCCGTGGTCGGTTGCGGCGGTGTAGCAGGAAGTGCCGGGGAAGGTGGCGGTGTAGAAGGGGGTGGCGATGGCGAAGACGGGGACGATGGCGTTGTGGATGGTGGCGGTGCCGTTGGCGTCGGTGACGGCGGTGCCGAGGTTGACCGGGCCGAAGAGCGTGGTGGCGGTGAAGGTCACCGGCTGACCGGCCACCGGCATCCCCGAGGTGGTCGTCAGGGTGGCGCTGAGGGTGGGGATGTAGAACTCGGGCAGCGGGGTCAGCCGGAGCCGGATCGTGCCTGGCTGCGCGGTCAGCTTTGTGGGGGTGCGGTTCACGGTGACGGGGGTGCTGGCGTTGGAGCCGGTGAAGCAGCTGTCGCCGTTGTAGGTGGCGGTGAGGGTGCCGGTGGTCAGGGCGGTGGTGGTCAAGCAGGCCTGCCCCGATGCGTTGACGGGGACGATCTGGGTCTGGCCGTTGGGGAGGGTGAAGGTGACCGTGCCGGTCGGCACTGTGGTGGTGGCTGGTGCCGGGGTGATGGTCGCGCATGCGGTCACGTTCTGACCGCAGGTGGAGGGGTTCGGCGTCACCGACAGCGTCGTCGTGGTGGGGTTGGGGCTCACGGTGACGGGGGTGGGGTTGCCGTTCACGGTCGCGGTGAACGTACCGGCGGTGTAGGTGTGGGTGGTCTGCCCGCTCCCGGTGGCGTCCAGGGGGACGGTGACCGTGGGGCTGGCGTCCCCGAAGTCCACCACCGCGCTCCCGTTCGGGGTCCCCCCGGAAATGCTGAACGTCACCGGTTGCCCGCCCACCGGCGCCGCCGGCGAGGTCGTCACCGTCAACGGCGAAATCTCCGTCACGTTCGCCGAGTTGGCGTTGGTGACGTAGACGTTGCTGTTCGGCGCCGCCGCCACCGAGAACGGGAACGCGCCGACGGGGACGGTGGCCAGGACCGTGTTCGTGGTGCTGCTGATCACCGTCACGTTGTTGGAACTGCTGTTGCCGACGTAGACGTTGCCGGTCGGCGCCACCGCCACCCCGAACGGGCCCCCGCCGGTGGGGACGGTGGCCAGGACCGTGTTCGTGGCGCTGTCGATCACCGTCACGTTGTTCGAAACGGTGTTGGTGACGTAGACGTTGCCGTTGGGCGCCACCGCGATCACCCCCGGGACCGTGCCGGCGGGGACGGTGGCCACGACCGTGTTCGTGGCGCTGTCGATCACCGTCACGTTGTTCGAGGTCTGGTTGGCGATGTAGACGTTGCCGTTCGGCGCCACCGCCGCCGCGCCCGGGAACCCACCGGTGGGGAGGGTGGTCAGGACGGTGTTCGTGGCGCTGCTGATCACCGTCACGGTGTTCGCGTTCCGGTTGGCGACGTAGACGTTGCCGTTCGCCGCCACCGCCACCGCGTCCGGGACCGCGCCGACGGGGACGGTGGCCAGGACCGTGTTCGTGGCGCTGCTGATCACCGTCACGTTGTTCGACGTGCTGTTGGCGACGTAGACGTTGCCGTTCGGCGCCACCGCCAGTGCGAACGGGCCCCCGCCGACGGGGACGGTGGCCAGGACGGTGTTCGTGGCGCTGCTGATCACCGTCACGTTGTTCGAGCTCTGGTTGGTGACGTAGACGTTGCCGTTCTGCGCCACCGCAATCATGGCCGGGCCTGAGCCGGCGGGGACGGTGGCCAGGACGGTGTTCGTGGTGCTGCTGATCACGGTCACGTTGCTCGAATTGGCGTTGCCGACGTAGACGTTGCCGTTCGGGGCCACCGCCACCGCCAGCGGGCTCGTGCCCGCCGGGATCGTCACCGTGGAGAACGCCGCACTGAACGGCGCGACCGCAAGCCCCCGTACCGCGGCCACCTCGGATCCACCGGCCGGTACAACCGGCCGAACCCCGCCGGCTACCGCCGGAGCTCCCCACCAACCCGTAATCGGTTCCATGACAAACCTCTCTCAGCTGAGAGGGCCGCCCAAGAACTCCCACCGGGGCCCGCGTCGCATGGCGCCGGTATACGCGAACCGGATCACCGCTTGCACACCGGGACAGAAAGCGGGCACGCCGACATGTACCACGCACCCGCGCGCCACAGGGGTTGCCCATCTCTCCCCGGAGAGATGGGCAACCCACCGGAATGGTCACCACCATTAACCCGAAATGGCCAATGGAACACCACCCTCTTGACTCGACTATCACCCGGACAGACCAATGCACAGCCCAACCCGGGCACGCCGTACGAGACGACGAACTGCCACGCAATGTGGCCGGAGCGTGGAGCTGAGCAGAGGGACGAGGCGAAAAGGGCCTGCGGATGGGTACGGGGCAGTGCAATGCGAAGCGCTACAACCGCTTCCCGCGTGAAGTGATCGCCGAGGGCCGGGCCAAGCCGAGGTGCTCGCTGACGCTGGGATTTCGTGGACCTATCTCGGTCTGAGCGAATCGGACGGCATTCTCGTCGAGGAGATTCGCCGCGGCATGAGGTCAGGCAGCGGAGATCTGAGCGCGAAGGGGGTGAGTGAGATATCGACACCCCCTGCGAGGCCGCTTTGGTGGGCCGGTAGACGCCCCGGTCCTGATCACGAGCAAGGCACCCGTGTCCGTACCGGCGGATCATGGTGAGCTACCACGAGCCGGGTCATCCGGTTGTCTGCGCCGGCAAGGCCGTTTCCTTCGGATCATCTGATTGTTGGTCTGGTGTGTCGTTGACTGACGCCCAGTGGGCACGGATCGAACCGCTGTTGCCGGACCGGACACCTCGGCGGGGTGGGCGGTGGCGTGATCACCGGCAGGTGATCGACGCGATCGCGTTCAAGTACCGCACCGGGACACCGTGGATGGACCTTCCCGAGCACTTCGGCTCGTGGAAGGGCGCCCACAACCGGCTGAGGAAATGGGCCGCTGACGGCACCTGGGAGAAGGTGTTCACCGCCCTGCTCACGCAGGCCGACGCCGAGGGCGACTTGGACTGGATCGTCGCGGTCGACTCCACCATCGTCCGCGCTCACCAGCACGCCGCCGGGGCTCGTCAAAAGGGGCCCCGGCCGGCGAGCCGCGCGATCATGCCCTCGGACGGTCCCGCGGCGGACTGACCACCAAGATCCACCTCGCGGCCGACAGCCGCTGCCGACCGTTTGCGTGCGCCATCACACCCGGCCAGGCCGGTGACGCACCCGCCTTCCCACAGGTCATGGCCCGCTTACGGGTGCCCAGACCGGTCGGGCGGCCCAGAACGACCCCGGACGTGGTTCTGGCTGACAAGACACCCCATGCAGCTATCGGGTCAAGCAGCTGCTGCGAGCGGGGGCAGTAGCGGCGGGGCGAAGGCGATCGCTTCGTCGAACTTCTGATGGCTCGTCAAGCAGTGGTGGAGCTGGCCGAGCATGCGGTTGAAGAGGCGGTGGAGGGCGGCGTGGTAGCGATCGCCGGTGTCTCGTCGGTGGTTGTAGTGAGCATGGGCTCCGGGTGAGGCGGTGAGCGCGGCGAACGCCCAGTGCCGGCCGGTCTCGGCCAGGCGCCTGTTCTTGATCCGGCGATGGCTGACACGGCGGCTCTTGCCGGATTCACGGGTCACCGGGGCGCTTCCGGCGTAGGCGTTCAGGTCGCGGGCGGTGTCGAACCTGGTGCGGTCGTCCCCGATCTCGGCGAGTATCCGAGCGCCGGTGAGCACGGCAAGACCGGGAAAGCTCGTGATGATCTCCGCGTCGGGATGCTGAAGAAAGAGCTCTTCGGTGTCACGCGCCAGGTCCTCGCAGGCCCGGCAGGCCGCGTCGAGCTGGGCGAGCAGTGCGAGTGTCTGGTGCCCCATCGCCGTCTCCACCAGGGCCGGTTGGCGGAGCGAGGGTCGGCGGAAGACCTCAAGGAGCCGATCGGTCTCGGCCTCGATCCGGCGTTGGCGGCCGGCGCGCGTGACGGCGGCCCTCACCCGGCCCCTGCCAAGACTGGCCTAACGGCCAACCCACGGCGCCTATTAGAAGCCGTTGTCGTACCGATCTTGGTGAGCATAGGTTCGATTGCGGCGGCTCGACCAGGTGATCTTGTGGCGTGCTGTGCATGAAGGCAGGGCCTCTGGTGCCGCTCGGGATTGTCGAAGACTATGAGCACGCCAGGAGGCCCTGTTGACGCAGTTCTACGCCCTCGCGTCGGTCGGGTCCAGTTCGGTTGCTCAGTCGTGTGATTGCCTCGCTCACCGGTTCGGGAATGCCGGGGACCGTCCGCAGAGGCGGCCGAGGTACCCGTCCGATATGAGCGACGCGGAGTGGGCGGTCGTCCGCGACGCAATGCCGGTCCCGGAGTGGCTGGAGGGCCGGGGCGGGCAGCCGGAGGGCTACTGCCACCGGCAGATGGTCGACGCGGTGCGCTGCCTGGTCGCGGGCGGCATCACCTGGCGGGCGATGCCCGCGGACTTCCCTGCCTGGGACCGCGTCTACGCCTTCTTCCGACGCTGGCGGGACAAGGGCCTGGTCGCCGAGTTCCACGACCGGTTCCGCGATCGGGTCCGCGAGGCGGCGGACCGGGATCCGGAGCCGACCGCGGGCATCATCGACGCACAGTCGGTGAAGGCGGCCGCGTCGGTGCCGGCCTCAAGCCGGGGATTCGACGGCGGGAAGAAAGTCAACGGCCGCAAACGGCACATCGTGGTGGACACCCTCGGGCTGCTGCTGGCCGTGATGGTCACCGCGACCTGCGCCACCGACCGGGACGCGGGTCAGACGCTGCTGGCCCAGCTGCGTGAACGGCACTGGCGCATCGCACTGGTGTGGGCCGACGGCGGCTACACTGGGCGCCTGGTCGACTTCGCCCGCGACGCCCTGCGCGTCGCGCTGAGTGTGGTTAAACGCAGCGACGACGCCGCCGGGTTCACGGTGCTGCCCAAGAGGTGGCTGGTGGAGCGGACGTTCGCTTGGCTGATGCGCTCACGCCGCCTCGCCCGCGACTACGAGGGCCGCACCGACACCTCGGAGGCGGTGATCCGATGGTCGATGAGCATGGTCATGAGCCGCCGACTCGCCCGGCGACCACGCTGAACATCCCTGGACGTTCCTCTGCCAGCCAGCCCCGCGCTGCCAGACGCTTCGCCTTCGACCGCACCCCTTCAACCTTCGCGGGAACCGGCTGAAGGCCCAGCCCTGCGGCAAGTTGCCGGCAGTCCATCGCCCCGGCGCCAGACCGCCCGTGGCCGGTCAGGATCTCCATGATCCTCCGGTAGTCCGGTGCCAGCACCGCAGCGGCGAGCCCATCGCGCCACACCGGGACCACCGAACCGGGCCCCGCAGCCGCGACCGGCACCGCAGGCTCATCGGACACGGCCACAGGCACGTCCACGTGACCGTGTGACTCCGCCAGGACCTCCCCGACCGTCTCACGGGCGATCACGAACCGCTCCCACACAGCCTCCGCCTCCCGCAGCTCGGCCTGAAGGGCTTCCACGTGCTGCCGAGCAGCGCGTTCGCGCTCTTCCAACAACCCCATCACCGACGGCATCCCGGAACCTCCACCGAAGAGACGACACGACCCCCCGTCCCTGCCGCCGAGAGACCGGCCCTATGCCTAACCAGCGGAAAAACACCCGTCACTCTCGGTACGACAACGGCTTCTAAGGGCCTTCTGACGTGGCGAGGTGTCCGATGGTTTGCTGTGGAGAGTGGACGGTGGGGTGGGCTGTGGGAGATCGCATGTCCGTTGCTGTCGCCGGCCAAGGTGAGGCTGCAAGAGAGACAGCGGCAGCACGGCGATAGGCCTAACGGGTGAAATTCTGTCGATCTCTTGTGGTGCAACGTGCGGTGGTGGGTTACTGCTGTTATCCGCGTTTCGGGCCGCCCATTCGGGTGTGTATTTGACCGGTGCCGGTCTGGGGCCGGTCGCCTGCTCGCTGTTGGCCCATGCGGTGGAGCAGACATTTCCGTGTGCGGGGGAAAGTTCCTCCGCCGACCTGAGGGAGTGTCATGTTCACCTTGACATCGCCATCGCCGCAGGCCGCTCAGGCGCGCGCTGCCGGGTTCACCGCCTCGTTCGCGGCGGGGGTCTCCATTCCCGTGGGTGACACGCCCCAGGGAATCGCCCTGACGCCCGGTGGGGCACGCGCGTATGTAGCCAACCGGGGCTCGAACACGGTCAGTGTGATCGACACCGCCACGAAACACCGTCACCGCCACCATCCCCACGGGGGCCGCTCCCACCTTCGTGGCGATCAGTCCGGGACGGCACCCGGGCATATGTGACCATCAACGCAGACGGTCTGCTCAGCGTGATCGACCACCGCCACGAACGCCATCGTCGCGGACGTCGCCGTAGCGGGAGCTTCTGGTAGTAGCGGCCTCCCGGACGGCACCCGCGTCTATGTGTCGGGACAGCCTACGAACACGGTCAGTGTGATCGACACCGCCACGAACACCGTCACCGCCACCGTCCCCGTGGGGGATGCGCCGATCGGCGTGGCCATCACCCCGGACGGGACGCGCGTCTACGTCGCGTGTCTCGCCTCGAACGCGGTGAGCGTGATCGACACCGCCACGAACACCACCACTGACACGATCCCCGTCGGTATCCTCCCCATCCTGCTGACGGTCGCCCCCGACGGGGCGCATGTCTACGTCACGAACGTCGGCGACTCCACGGTGAGTGTGATCGACACCGCCGCCAACACCGTCACCGCCACCATCGGCGTCAGCGCCCAGCCACGTTTGACGACGGTGAGCCCGGACGGCAAGCATGCCTACGTGCGA